>JBDSML010000209.1:0-37212 GCA_039915865.1 Gemmatimonadaceae bacterium
TCACAGGACATTTCACGCTCGCAAGAAGGTTTGAGTGCCGATCAGGGAAGCGTCACGGCGGCCTGCTGCCAGGCCGACTTGTCCATGTCTTCCTGAATCACCTTGTCGATGTCGACGACGACCTGCCCGCTCGCGAGCCTCACCGCGTAGCGATCCATACTCCGCGTGGCCCGCCCCTCGATGAAGCTGCCGTCGGGGCGATAGCGGGACTTGTGCTTGGGGCACTGAAAGCGATTGTCGTCACCGTCCCAGCGCAGTGCCGTGTTCTGGTGAGGGCACGCGAGGGCGAAGGCGTATACCTGCTTTCCCACGCGCGAGAGAATGACCTCGTTCTCCTTGTCGATCTGCACGCCGTCAGCGGCGGGTATCGGATAGCTCTTTTCCTGCGACGCGGACGCCAGCGCCGAGATCCACCGCAGCGGCATCGCGTGAACACCCGCGGGCGCGAGACCGATCGCCGCCACCGCGGCAGCGCCTGCGCGCAACGCGTCGAGCAGGAAGTCGCGCCGTCCGCTTCCGTCGCACACGCCACACCCATCCTTCGAGATGCTCATTTACGCGTACTCCTTGAGAACCACGCCCGCGAGCGTCGTCAACAGCCAGAGCGCTGCGCTCATCAGGGCAATCGTTCGCATTCGACTCCACAGTGCGTCGCTCTGCACGTTCGCGGCGAGCGCCTTCTCGGTGCGAGTCATCATCAAGCCGTTGACGAGCAGCAGCGCCACGAGCGCCAGCTTGATCCAGAGAAAAATCGAGCCGACGAAGGTCTCGACATCGCTCAGGAACATCAGCACGCCGCTGATGAACGACAGCGTGAGGCCGAACAGTACGACGCGATGGATGGAGGAAAGCTCCCGCAGCTGCCGCTCGCGCTCGGACGGCCCGGCACGCGCATAGCGCAGGGTGTCCCGATCGGCCATGAACGCCGCTCCAGCAGCGACTATCAGCGGAACCAGGTGAAGAAAGAGAACTCCGGCCGATACTGCCTTGTAGTCGCCATAGACCTTTGCCCAGGGCTCGGCCAGCTTCGCCAAGGCCCCCGTCAGTCCACTCGCCTCAACACGCGCAAGCATCATCGTGCTACTCCTCCCGTCCAATGGTCGCCACGGCAATGCCCGTCAGAGCCGTCGCCATGGAGCCGTAGGCCCATGCTCGATGCTCGCGCCGTTTCTCGAGGCTGTTCTCCGCCTGGTCGGACAGCCTGACGCCGGCGTAGGTGAAGCCCGCGTCCGAGGCGAGCATGAGCAGTGCATGTGCCGTGCGTCGCGTTCGTCCCTGAGAAGCGGCGCGCGAATCCCACAGATTCCAGAGTCCCGTCACGGTGTTGAGGGTGAACACCGTCGCCAGCCCGGTCGCGCCCACGCGATGCGTCGTCTTCGCCCAGTCGGGCGCATTGTGCGGGTCCTTGAAGATCTCGGTCCCCGCGATCGCCTGTGCCGCGAACAGGGGAAAGATCGCATATGCCCCATAGCGATGGATGCGCAGCCGGCGTTCATACCACTCGCTCACCTCGATCGCCCGGCGCCGTCGAGGGACCGTGTCCTGGACGGTGCGCACCGCACTGGCCAGCAACGTCTGCACCGGACCGACGACGCTATCACGCATCGCCGGCACAGTATCCGGGGCTGCTGCGGCAACGGACAGGACGAACGCGAGAACGGATGGAGCAAGCATTGTCAGTTCAAACGGGTAGTGATGCGTCAATAATGTGCATGAGCACACTTCAATGAAAGACTCCGCGTCACCGGCATTCGCCACTCGCCTTCCTACGGCGCGCGGCGCAACCATCCGGCTCCGCCTGCTCGCCCTGGTCGTCGCCGCTGCGTTGCCACAGCTCGCATTCAGTATTGTGCAGGTCCGCCGCGCCGATCGCGAGGCCCGGGCGAACGCCGAGGAGACCGCCCTCCAGCTCGCGCGACGCATCGCCACACGGATCGACGATCACGTCAGCGTCGTCGACGCCCTGCTCGTCACCCTGAGCAAGGTGCTGCGCACCGATGTCAGTGGTATCGCTCACAACGACTCGCTGCTGAAAGCAATCAGCAACGATCTCGACACGCGATTCCTCGTGCTGTCCGTCTCGGACTCGCTGGGTAACATCGCCGGGCTCTCCAATGCGCCCAGCGTCCGGAAGGGATACAACGTGGCCGACCGAAAATACTTTCGGGACGCCATCGCGTCGCGCGGACTCGGCTTCGGCGAGCCGATGACGGGCCGGGTCACCGGCGCCCTGGCACTCGGGATCGGACGGGCAGTGCTCGGCGCCGACGAGCGGCCACGTGGCGTAGTTGCCGCATCCACGACGCTGTCACAGATCGAGAAGCTGCTGCTGCCCGCGTCGCTGCCGGAGAGCGCTGTCGTGACTTTGCTCGACGAGCATGGCGTGGTTATCGCCCGCACCCCGGACAGCAAGTCGTGGGTCGGACGCAACATCACCGAGCTCTCGTCCACCAGGATCACCCTCGCTGAACGGCAGGGCGTGCTGGAGGTCACCGGTGTCGACGGCGTCGAACGACTCGCCGCGTTCACGACGGCGACCAAGGTGCCCTGGCACGTGTTCGTCGGCC
Source organism: Gemmatimonadaceae bacterium (assembly GCA_039915865.1). Lineage (GTDB taxonomy): Bacteria > Gemmatimonadota > Gemmatimonadetes > Gemmatimonadales > Gemmatimonadaceae > AG11. The sequence goes on from JBDSML010000209.1 coordinate 2,568, forward strand.
TTCGGAAAAGCACCGCGCTCGCCGCCGTCCACGAACAGGAGCGCGATGCATTCATCCTCGGTCTCGCCTCGCTCATCGTATCGCTCGGTCTTGCCTGGATCATCGCCGAGCGCATCGCCAAGCCGGTCACCACTCTCATCGCTGACGCGAACGCCTTTGCCGAGGGCGATCTCGCCCACCGCTCTCGTGTCGAGGCAGACGGTGAGCCAGGGCAGCTCGCGGACACCTTCAACCGCATGGCCAGCACGCTCCAGCGGCGCAGCGATGAGCTCAGTGAGAGCGAACGTCGCTATCGCGTGCTCTTCCAGACGATGCCGCTGCCGATGTGGCTGTACTCGGTGGACACCCTGCGCTTTACGGCCGTGAATCAGGCCGCGGTGGACCGCTACGGTTACTCAGCCGGCGAGTTCCTCGGTATGTCGGTCATGGATCTGCGCCCGCCCGGCGAGGTGCCGCGACTGGCGAAGGTCATCAGCGAGATCGACGGCCATTCGATCAAGGGACAGAGGTGGACGCACCGCACCAAGTCCGGGGAGCTCGTCGACGTCGAGATCACGTCGGACGGCATGATGGTCGACGGCGTGCGCGCGCGGCTCGTCGTCGCCATCGACGTCACGGAGCGCAATCGAATCGAGATGGCATTGCACGCGTCGCAGGAGCAGCTTCGGCAGTCGCAGAAGATGGAAGCGGTGGGCAGTCTGGCTGGCGGCATCGCCCACGACTTCAACAACCTCCTCACCGCGATGCTCGGCTATTGCGACCTGGCGCTCGAGTCGGCGGATGCGGAGTCGCCCGTCCATGAGGATCTGCTCGAGATCAGGCGGGCAGCGCAGCGGGCCGCAGAGCTCACGCATCAACTGCTCGCCTTCAGCCGGCGACAGATGCTCAAGCCCACCGTGTTCGGCCTCAATACCGCCGTGCAAGGAACCGTGAAGATTCTCCGGCGCCTGATCAGCGAGAATATCGTGCTGGAACTCTCGCTCGGTCGGGGCCCATTGCTCGTCTGCGCGGACCCGGGGCAGGTGGAGCAGGTCATCCTCAACCTCGCAGTGAATGCGCGCGACGCAATGGCGGGCGGGGGAAAGCTCGTGCTCGCGACCGACGAGCGGACGTTCAGCGATTCGCAGAACGTCGCCGGCGCGTCACTCGCAGCGGGCCGCTATGCGACGCTCAGCGTCACCGACAGTGGGACGGGAATTACACCGGCGGTTCGCGAGCGCCTGTTCGAACCATTCTTCACCACGAAGGAACGTGGGCACGGTACTGGCCTCGGTCTCGCCACCGTGTACGGAGTCATTCAACAGAGTGGAGGTGGAGTGGACGTCCATTCCGTCCCCGGAGAGGGTTCGACGTTCACTGTCTACTTTCCGCTCGCCGCCGCTGGCGAGGTGGCTCCCGCGAGCAACCAGTCACCGGCGGCGAGTGCACGCGGCGAAGGCACCATTCTTCTCGCTGAAGACGATGACGCCGTGCGCGCGATCGCACGTGCGACGCTCGAGCGCGCAGGCTACCACGTGTTGGCCGCATCGGACGGACTGCGTGCGCTCGCTCTGCTCGACGAGCATCCCGGAGAGATCGACCTCCTCCTCACGGACGTCATCATGCCCAACATGAACGGCCGCGAGCTCGCCGAGCGGCTGTCGGCGCTGCGGCCTGGGTTGCCGGTGCTGTTCGTGTCCGGCTACACTGACAACGTACTCGCCGACCAGGGCATTCCGCAGTCCGAGACAGCCCTGCTCGATAAACCCTTCACGCCGGCCTCGCTCACCGCGGCCGTTGCCGCGATCCTCCGCGCCGACAGGAATGTGGTCTTGGATGGCTGACGAGAGCGAATGGACGCTGTTGCTCGAGGACCTGCTGCGTGGCCTCGTCCACGCGATGAACAATCGCGTCACCGCGCTCAGCGCATTCGCGGAGCTCGCCGCCCTCGACGACGAAGCACTCGAGATCAACATGCTTCGCCAGGAGATCCATCGCCTGCATGAGGTGAGCTCGCTCGTGAGCGTGCTGGCGTCGCGCAACGACGAAACCGAAGCCCTGGAGCCTGCGGCCGTGCTGGAGATGGCGCTCGAGATCCACAGCCATCATCCGCGCATGCGCTCCGTGCCGTGCACACTGGAGAAGGCAGGAGCGATTCTTCCGGTCCGCGTGCCGCGATGGGCGATGCTGCGACTCGCGCTGCTGATGATCGATGCAGCCAAGCGCGCCGGCGACGAATCGCGCGCTGCTACGGTCGCAGTATGGCTGTCCGGCAACGATCTCGTGGTTCGTGTACACCTCGTCTGTGCGCAGCCCTTGGGCCGTGACGCCGAAACGCTTGCTGCGCGCTGTGGTGGGGTGCTCTCGCATGCGAGTGGTGAAGCGATGCTGGAGCTGCCCTCGCTGCTCGAGCTTCGGCGCCGCGAAAAGGAACGTCGATAGCGAGAAAACGAAACGGCCGCAGCACCAGTGGCGCCACGACCGCTTCGGCCTGCAGTCTGACAGCGAGTCGACCCCCCCGGGCCCCGCTGCCTGACCCCCTGCTATTCGATCACGCCGATGCTCGCATCGGGCGCATGATGCAACGGAGTTGCGAGAGTGCCTTGGAGCGGATCTGCGAGACGCGCGACTCGCTGATTCCCAATACGTCGGCGATCTCGCGAGCGTTCAATTCCTCGAAGTAGTAGAGCGAGAGCACCGTGCGCTGCTGATCCTTGAGCTGGAGGATGGCCTCGCGCAGTGCGGCGACCGTCTCTTCCTGCTGCAGCCGTTCGTCGGCCGACTCGCTCGTCACACGCAGGAACTCGATGGGCGACGGACCGGAGTCGTCGCGATCGCCTTCGGTGGAACTCAGCGACACCTGGACGGTGCGCTCCATGTCCGCCTGCCAGCGCCACAGCGTTTCCACGTCGATGCCGAGCTGCTGGGCGACCTCGCCGTCGCGCGGTGCGCGTCCGAGCGAGCGCATGAGCGACTCACGGGCCTGGGCGATGTCGCGGGTCTTCCGGCGAATGGAGCGGGGTACGCGGTCCTGGCGGCGAAGCTCGTCGAGGATCGCGCCGCGAATCCGCGGAACCGCATAGGTGCTGAAGGCCAGGCCTCGGCTCTCGTCGAAGGACTCGAGGGCGGACATGAGGCCGAGCGTGCCGATGTTCACCATCTCGTCCGGATCGGCATCCGCGGACATGCTGCGGGTCAGCTGCTTCGCCACGTAATGCACGAGGCTGAGGTTGTCCTGGAGCAGCGCGTCTCGCGCGACCTCGTTTCCGGCAGCGCAAGCCGCCCAACGGGATGGATAATTCATGGGGAAACTCCGACATCGGAGGGGTTGAGCGCTCGGGAAGGGGGAGCGCAAACTTCGAGGAGTGGGCGGAGCAGGTTCCTTTCTGCGCCGCACATAAAGGCAGACCAGAGGCCAGAGTTCCGGAACGAAAAACGGCCTGACTCTGGGGTGAGTCAGGCCTCTCGTGTGCCGATCTAATGTGTTGCCCTGCACTTGCTTACAGATTGATCACTCAGTAAACGCTTGGTGGAATCAGCGCTTCTCTAATCAAGGGAATTACCCGGCAGCAATTGCCTATCGGCAGAAATTGCCGGGTAGTTTATGTCACTGTCCCGCTGAGTCCGTCATCAGACGCGACCTCATCTGACGGCCGGTTCAACTTGCTGCGGAGCGTGCGGATGCTGATGCCGAGGAGCTCCGCGGCGCGTGTGCGGTTGCCGCCGGAGACGTCCAAGGCGCGCGCGATGAGATGCTGTTCGGCGTCCGCTACGTTGAGCGACGTCAGAAGAACGGAGCCGGGTGCGACATGATTCAGTGCTCCGCCCGCCTCGACCGCCGACTGGGGCCGCATCCGGCCCGGTCCCGTGGCACTCCGTGACAGCCCGAAGCGCACGCCATCGAAGGAGTGTACCTGCAGCACGTTCTCCGGCGACAGGATCACGGCGCGCTCGACGGCGTGCTGCAGCTCGCGGACGTTGCCCGGCCAGTCGTAGTCCTGAAGCATCGCGAGCGCATCGGGGGCGATGCCGAGTATCTCCTTGTTCATCTCCGCGGCGACCTTCAGCGCGAACCGCTGGGCGAGCAGCGGGATGTCGGGCCTGCGCTCGCGCAGTGGCGGAATGGAGATCGGCAGCACGCTCAGGCGGAAGAACAGGTCCTGGCGGAAGTGGCCCTCCTTCGAGAACGTGGCGAGGTCGCGGTTCGTCGTCGCGATGATGCGGACGTCTACCTTGATCGGCTGCGATCCGCCGACGCGCTCGAACTCCTGTTCCTGGAGCACGCGCAGCAGCTTCGCCTGCAGGTCGAGGCGCATCTCGCTGACTTCGTCGAGGAGCAGCGTGCCGAGGTGCGCACGCTCGAACGCTCCTTCGACGCGCTTGATCGCGCCCGTGAACGCACCCTTCTCGTGGCCGAAGAGCGCGCTCTCGATGAGGCCTTCCGGGAGCGCCGCGCAATTCAGCTTGATGAACGGCTTGTCGCGCCGGTCGCTGCCGTCGTGAATGGCGCGGGCGAACAGCTCCTTGCCGGTGCCGGACTCACCCTGAAGCAGTACGGTGGCGCGCGTCGGTGCGGCGGTCATCACCGTCTGCATGACGCGGCGGATCTGCGGCGTCTCGCCGATGATCGCCCGCTCGTTGCGGAACTCCATCACCTCTCGACGCAGCGCGGTGTTCTCGCGGCGAAGACGGACGACCTCGAGCGCCTGTGATACGGCGAGCTCGAGCTGCTCTGGGCTGACCGGCTTGGTGATGTAGTCGATCGCACCGGCCTTGATCGCGGCGACGGCGTGCTCGATCGTGGCGTATCCCGTCAGCATGATCAGCGGGATGGTGCTGCCTTCCTGCTGCAACAGCTCGAGGAATTCCAGCCCCGTCAGCCCCGGCATGCGATAGTCGGAGATGATCAGGTCGATGTTCTGCTCGGCCAGCGCTTGCAGGGCCTGCGGCACCGTCTGCGCGCCGATCGCAATGTGGCCCGCGCGCTCCAGCGTGTCCGCCAGGATGAGCCCTATCGCCGGCTCGTCATCCAGATACAGAATCGTTGCCATTCGGCGATCGTACACTCCGGAACGAGACGCCCTGCTACTTTATCGATTGGCGCAGGAATACCTCGCGACATCGGCGCTGTCCAGTCGCGCGGCAGCTTGTTGCAGCTTCTGTGACATATCGCCCCGTGGCATACCGTCCCGCCGCCACCGGACGACAATCTGTTCGGACGGAACGACGGCAGCGCTCAAGTCACGGCGCCCGCATACCGACAATTGGGAAGGAGGAGGAGCGATCTCATGACCGAGCTGTCACCTGCAGACGGTTCTTTGTTCGAGGAGAGCAACTTGACCGCGCGAACCATCCAATACCCGGCAACGCCAACACGCTCGATGTCCGCCGCCTACGTGCTCGAACTGAGACGGCTCATTCGCGAGGACGCCTACCGTTCGGAAGAAGTGGCCGATGTGATCGCCCGACGGATATTCGCTTCCGGAGACCTGTAGGCTCCGAAAGAAAAAGGGAACTGCATGCCTGAACGCCGTGTTCGACTCGAACACGGCGTTCTTCTTGATGTGAATCCTTCCCATGACAATGCCTCGGTCCTCGACCACAGGAAGTGCACCGTCCACGGTCGCCGTCTCCGGCGCCACCGGCATGATCGGCACTGCGCTGGTGGCCCATCTTCGAGCGCGTGGCCACACGGTGCGCCGCCTCGTGCGATCGACGCGCGAGATGCAGCCCGACGACGTGCGATGGGATCCGATGGCCGCCGCGCTCGATGCGCGCGTGCTCGACGGCTGCGATGCGATCGTTCACCTTGCCGGAGCACCGATCGCCCTGCGATGGACCGACGAGCGAAAGCGAGCCATACGCGAGAGTCGCGTGCGCGGGACCTCGCTCATCGCGAGCGCCGTTGCGTCCATGGCGGTGAAGCCGACGGTCGTGCTGAGCGGATCGGCCATTGGCTACTACGGCGATCGCGGCGACGAGCCGCTCGACGAACAGAGTGCGTCCGGTGCCGATTTTCTCTCACGCACCGCGCGCGAGTGGGAGGGTGCTGCCGCACCGATCGCCAACGCGGGGGTTCGACTCGTGCTGCTTCGTACGGGTATCGTGCTCTCTTCGCATGGTGGGGCGTTGGCGAAGATGCTCCCGCCCTTCAAGCTCGGACTCGGCGGGCCGATGGGAAATGGCCGCCAGTGGATGAGCTGGATCTCGCTGCACGATCACCTTCGGGCGATGGAGCATGCCCTCCATACCGACGCGCTGCACGGCCCGGTGAATCTCGTGGCGCCCAATCCCGTGCCGAACGCAGACTTCGCGGCGACCCTCGGCAGGGTCCTCTCGCGTCCGGCGATGATTCCGGTACCGCGCTTCGCATTGGAGCTTGCCTTTGGCGAGATGGCCGACGCAACGATCCTGGCGAGCCAGCGTGTCCAGCCACGCGCGTTGCTCGATTCGCACTTCGCGTTCGAGCATGCTCACCTCGAGCAGGCGCTACGGGCGTCGATCTAAGGCACCAGCCGATACTGCTGCGGACGGTCGTAATAATTCGGCTGCTCGCCACAACGGGAGGCGCCCGTCTTTATCACATGATTCAAGTCCGCCTTTGCTGGTGTCGTGGCGGGCGGAGCAAGCGTTCAGCGCGATAGAACGAGAAAAAGCTGGCACGCCAGCGCCGCCACGCCTACTCCGGCGATCCACCCACCGATCACATCCGTCCCCCAGTGCCAGCCGAGCGCAACGCGACTGGCCCCGGTGATGATGGCGACGATCAGCGCGAGGGCCAACGCCAGCGGAAACGGCAACAGCCCTTCGCGCACCAACATGAACGCACTCGTCGCGATCACCGACGTCGCATTCGTGGTATGGCCGCTCGGAAACGCCGCCTCGGTCTTGTTGCGCTCGAGTGCGCCCTCCGGCCGATGACGATGGTAGACGAACTTCACCAGATGGTGCACGATGATCCCGCCGAGCGACGCGGATGCGAGCGGAAGGAGAATGCGCAGCGGTGGTCCGCCGCGTAGCGCGAGCACGACGGCGGCCGTCGTCGCGGCGATGACGGGATGGACGAGTCGCTCACCGGGGAGCGTTCCCACACTCGCCATGGTGTGAACGCGATCGCGGTGGGTGGTCATCCACGTCTCCAGCCGGTCGTCGAGCTGCTGCACGCCGCTGGCGCGAGTGGCGAACGCGAGGACGACGAGGCTCGTCAGTGCGACGAGTGCGATGACGAGCAACGTCGTCAGCGGATCGTCGACGGCAGGAAGCGACGAATCACGTCGATGACCTGCTCCCTGCTCAGCGGCTTGTCGAGCACGGCGGCGGCACCCATCAACACGCTGCGCGACTCGCTGCCCACGATGCTCGCGATCACCACCGGCACATGCTTCAGGACCTCGTCTGCCTGAAGGATGCGAAACACGTCGAAGCCGCTGATTTTCGGAAGCCGAAGGTCGAGGAAGATCATCGCCGGAATGAGCTCGCGCGCCATCCGCAGCGCCTCCACGCCCGACGCCGCCTGTACCACGCGACAGCCGACCTCCTCGATGAGCTCTCCGAGCAGGAGGCGAGCATCTGGATCATCGTCGACGACGAGGATGATCGGCGGTCCAGCGTCACCTCGGGAGCGCAGGACGGGGACAGGCGGCTCGATCGCCGCCACTCCAAGCGGTGTATTGCGGCGCGTCGTGCGGGGCGGCTCACCGAGCCGGATCACCATCGTCGTACCCTGTCCCTCGACGCTCGTCACGGAGAGCCGATGACCCATCAGGTCGCACAGCGATCGCGAGATCGCCAGGCCGAGTCCCGTGCCGCCGAACCGGCGCGCCGTCATCGATTCCGCTTGCTCGAACACGTTGAAGATGGCGTCGAGCCGATCCTGTGGAATGCCGATGCCCGTGTCGCGCACCGTGAGCACGCCAGGCTTGCCATCGTCGTCGACGTCGATGTGCACGACGACTTCACCGCTCTCGGTGAACTTGAGCGAGTTGCCGATCAGGTTGATCAACACCTGCTTCATGCGCGCCGCGTCGGTCTCCATCGAGCGCATCTCGCCGGGCACCTCGGCGCGCAGCTGCACGCTCTTCTCGCTGACCTGTCCCTCCAGCTCCGCGATCGTCTCGAGCACGAGCGTATCGAGCATCACGGTGGACAGCTCGAGCGTCATCCGGCCGGCCTCGATCTTCGAGAGATCGAGGATGTCGTTGATCAGGCCGAGCAGGTGCAGCCCATTCGTCGCGATGCGGTTGGCGTACGAGACTTCCTCGTCCGTCATCGTGCGCTGCTTGTTCTTGCGCAGGACGTTGGCGAACCCGATGATGGAATTGAGCGGCGTGCGCAGTTCGTGGCTCATGCGGGCGAGGAAGTCGCTCTTCGCGCGGCTGGCTGCTTCGGCGGCGTCACGGGCGACGATGAGCTCGAGCTCAGCGCTCTTCCTGCCGGTGATGTCGCGGAAGTTCACCACCGCGCCCGAGAGATGCCCATGCTCGCGGATCGGCGACGCGGCGTATTCCACCTGAAGTGCGCCACCGTCCTTGCGCCACAGCACCTCGTCGGCGACTTCGCAGGCCACACCCTGTGTGGCCGCACGCTGGATGGGGCACTCCTCGGCAGGATACGGCGTTCCATCCGTTCGCGAGTGGTGTACGAGCTCATGCATTGGCTGGCCGATCAGCTCGGACTGCTCGAAGCCAAGCATCTCGGAGCCGCGACGGTTGACGAAGGTGATGGTGCCGCGCGCGTCGAGACCGTAGATGCCTTCGCCCGAGGCGTCGAGGAGCTGGCGGATGTTCGTCGCGAGGCGCAGGCGCTCCTCGTTCGCGGCGCGTCGCTCGGTCACGTCGCGCAGCGTGCCCATGGTGCCGGCCAGCTGGCCCGCGTCGTCGCGCACCGAATGCGTGTTCACTTCGACCCACCGGTAGCCGCCGGCGCGGTGAAAATAGCGAATCTCGGCAACGGTGCTTTCCACCTCACCGTCCCACAGCGACTTGAACGCATCGAGCAGCACGCCGCGGTCGGACGGATGCACGTACGACAGATAGTGCGTGCCCAGGCTGGACTCGACCGGATTGCCGGTGAGTGTCGTCCACGCGGGATTGAGGAAGGTCCAGAGTCCCGAGACGTCGGTGCGGAAGAAGACGTCGCGCAGCTGCTCGATGACGGAGCGGTATTTCTGCTCGCTCAGTGCGAGCGCCTGCGCCGCCGCTTCGCGCTCGGTGATGTCGTGCACGAGCACCATGCGCGCCGCGTGGCCGTCGAACTCGAGCGGATACGAACTGATCTCCACGTTCAGTAGACGCCCGGCCTTCGTGCGATGCAGGGACGTCGCGCTATGCCGTTGACGCGACGCGACGTCGACGAGCATGGCCTCGAGGTGCGCCTGCGCAGACGGAGGACGGATGTCGCGAATGGTCATGCCGAGGAATTCGTCGCGCGACCAACCGTAACTTCGCACAGCCGCCTCGTTCACCTCGAGAAAGCGCAGCGTCGCGATGTCGTACACCCAGGCAGGCTGAGGCGACAGTGCGAAGAGCGGACGATAGCGTTCATCGGCCGATCCGGTCGCTTCAGGCGGGTGGTTGGTGGTGAGCGAGATGTCCTGATCCATCGTGGAAGGGCGGCGGTACGGCTCCTGACTATCTTGCAGGGGCGCGGCGTCGCGCGCGAGTGGCGACGTCTCACGATTCCCGTTCCGAGATCGATCACATGCCGGCTGTCCCCTTCGAGACGCTGCCCGACTCCTCACGCGTGTGGGTATTCGGCAGCGACAAGCTGTTGACCGAGGAAGGTACCAAACTCCTGCTCGCTGGTGTGGATGCACATCTCGTCGACTGGAAGGCGCACGGCGAACCGCTCACCGTCGGACGCGAGTGGCGCGACGGCCGGTTCCTCGTCGTTGCCGTGGACCAGAGCACCGCGGGAGCCTCGGGCTGTTCGATCGACGGGCTGTTCCGCGTGCTACAGCAACTCGAGCGAGAAGTCGGCGCGAGCCTCGTCGGCGGCGGCCGCATCTACTACCGCGAGAATCTCGGCGTGGTGCAGTCGGCCACACGCGACGAGATCGCGTCGCTCGTCCAGAGCGGCGTCATCACCAAGGATACCGTCGTCTTCGATCTCACACTCACCGACCTCGGCACCTTTCGCGCGTGTTTCGAGCGGCGCGCGAAGGAGAGCTGGGTGAACGACCTGCTGGTGTAGTGTCGTTTGGAACGAAGCGGAAGCGCAGGTCCCTCGGCCGCTGCGCGTCTGTCGGGACGACACCGTGCAGTACGCTCCTGCCGGACGGCAAATCCTACGACAGCCAGCGGTCAAGGTTCTCTGCCACAAATGCGTCATCGCTGAATTCCGGATAGGCACGACACACCCGATCAATCTCCTCGCGCTGGGCTGGCGACAACGTCTCGAACGGATCGAGACACCAGATACCACCGAGCAGCCCCTGACGCCGCAGGACCTCGTGAATGCCGGGAATGCAGCCGGCGAACGCATGCGCCGCGTCGAAGATCGCGCCGTTCGCGTCGGTGAGCGCAGCGTTGTCGCGCAACCAATCTGCGTCGGGCGCTGCCGAGCGTGCGCGATCGAGCAGCTGTACGGCGGCGCGTGTCCACACCGCCCATTGGCCGAGCAGGCCGCCGACGATCCGTCGCGTGCCGCCGCGAGTGGGGAATGGCGTGAGCAGGTCGGCGATGATGCTGTCGTCGTTGCCCGTGTAGAGAGCGAGATCGTTCCGGCCGGCATCCGCGACGGCACGCACGACGTCGAACGTCTGATAGCGGTTGAACGGCGCAATCTTGATCGCCCACGCGTTCTCGATCTCGGCGAACCGGCGCCAGAAACCATAGCCGAGGACGCGACCGCCAACCGCCGGCTGCAGATAGAATCCGAACAGCGGCAACACATCGGCGACGGCGCGACAGTGTGCGATGAGCTCGTCCTCGGCCGCCGTCGGCAGTGCACCGAGTCCCAACAGTGCGACATCGTATCCGAGCGTCGCCGCGAGCTCCGCTTCGGCGACGGCCTGCCGGGTGTCACCGATGACGCCCGCGACGAGCGCGAATGGGGCGGTGCTCCCCGTCCGGGCAATTCGCGCCGTGTCCGCTGCCAACTCGAGTACGGGACGATAGAGACCGTGTCTCGAATCGCGAATCGCGAACTGCGTCGTGTGCACGCCGACGGCGATGCCGCCCGCGCCGGCGTCGATGTAGTACCGCGTCAGTGCGCGCTGATGTCGTTCGTCGAGCGTCCGAGCCGCCGTCAGTGCGAGCGGGTGCGCCGGAATCACCTGGCCGGCGATCAGGTGCGCATGCACCGCCGCGACGGGGTCAGAACTGGCCATCTCGATGCTCGAAGTTCGTCGGCTTGCCGAGCAAGCGCCCGCCACGCCGCACCCACTCTGCCACCCAATCGAGGAGTGTCTCGACCGGGAGGAGGGGATCGCCCAGCAGCTCCTGCATCTTCGACGAGTTGCTGAGCAATGCGTCCGCAGCGACCTGTCCGGTGAAGGCCGGCGTCGTGCCGAGCCGTGTGCCGAGCGCCGCCGCCAGGTCTTGCACGCATGGCACATCTCGGCCGGCCACGTTGACGATGTACGGCTCTGGTGCGCTCGCACGTGCAAGCGCCGAGAGTGCGAGGGCGTTCGCGTCGCCTTGCCAGATGACGTTGACGCAGCTCATGCCAAGGTCGATCGGGTCGCCGTTGATGATCCGCACGGAGAGATCAGTGAGCACGCCATAGCGGAGATCGTGCGCGTAGTTGAGCCGGACGATGGCCACGGGCGTGCCGTGTCGCGCGGCGGCGTCGGTGAAGAGCCGCTCCCGCGCGAGACACGAGAAGGCGTACTCGCCGATGGGCGCGGGCGTGTCATCCTCGCGCGAGCCGCCGCTCTCGGGCGTCGAGAGCGCGTACACGTTGCCCGTGCTGAACACCACCGTACGCGAGCCGGCATAGCGTTCGGCGACATGTGCGGGAACGCCGGCATTCATCGCCCACGTGGCGGCGGGATTGCCCTTCGTGCCGAATTTCTGGCCGGCCATGAAGACGACGTTCGGCGCATCGGGAAGTGCCGCGCGCGATGCGGGGTCGAGCAAGTCGATTTGCACAACCTCGACGCCGGCGTTCGCGAGCGATTCGGCAGCAGCGCGATCCGACCATCGCGACACGGCGACGATGCGCCGCGCGGGGTCGACACGCTTGGCCATGCGCGCGAGCGTCGGGCCCATCTTGCCGCCGGCGCCGATGATCACGAGGTCGCCGGCGACCTGCGCAAGCGCCGAGGCGAGGGATGGAGACGGCCGGGAGAGACGTTCCTCCAGCTCCGCCTCGTCGCGCGGGGCGTGGGTGTCGAACGTCACCCGACGGCGGCTTCTTCGGCGAGCTCTCGCTGGAGCTCGCGTCGTGCGGCGTCGATGACATCCCGCGTGCGGTCGCGCAGCATCGCAACGTCGGCCTTCGTGAGACCCGACGTGGGAATCGGGGCGAGGACGCGCGCCTTCGCGCGTGCGCGCCGGAAGGCGAAGCTGCCAGCGGCCATGCAGTTGCGCGTGCCGGCAACAGCGATGGGCAGGATTGGCGCGCCTGCTTCGATCGCCAGCTTGAAGGCGCCGTCCTTGAAGGGCAGCAACTCGTCCGTCTTCGATCGCGTGCCTTCGGGGAAGATCATGACGCTGGTGCGTTTGCCCAGCCGGTCGCGGCAGCCGGCGAGCGCGCTGACGACACTCTCCTTTTTCCCACGGAGGATGGGAATGTCACCCGCCATACGCATCATCCAGCCCATGACGGGAATCTTGAAGATCGTGTCCTTCGACAGCCACTTCATCTCCCATGGGAAATGGGAGATGAGGAAGATGTCGGCGTAGGACTCGTGATTCGACACGGCGACGTACGGCAGGCGAGGATTCGCCGGCCCAGTGCCCTCCGTCTCGAAGTGCCAGAGCGGATTGAGCTTCACACACGTCATTGCGAGCTGCCGGAATGCGCGGCCCGCGTGGTAGCGGCCGCGGTCGAAGGGCGCCGTGAAGAGCCAGACGACCGCCACGTAAATGAAGCCGAAGATGACGACCGAGATCGTCGTCACCCACACGATGGCGTTGAGGAGTCGTTGCATCCGGGCGTTCGAGAAGTGTCAGGCGCGAATGAAGTCGGGTCGCCATTCGCGAACGGCGCGCTTCACGGAGTCCGTTGTCGGGAGCTCCCCGCGCAGGCAGCGCTCCACGAGTCCGGGCAGTTCGGCGTCGCCGGCGAAGCGAAGGCCAATGAGGTGGCGCAGGTGCAACTCCGGAATGCGGGTGCGCAGCTCGGGCGCGAGTGTCGTCGCGAGGCGGAGACGCATCTCGAGCGCGATGAGCCTGTTCTGCACGTGCAGCGTGGACGCGCGGCTCGCAAGCAGCGCGGCAACGAGCCCGATCGAGAGCACGACGAGCCACGCGTTGAACGGGGTCGGCCGCTGGATGGCGTGCGAGACGGCCACCACGATGTTCGCGAGGAAGATCGGTAGCGCGACGTAGTGGTAGATCGGGAAGTAGCGCCTATGGTTGGCGTACCTCTGCAGGCGTTGAACGGGGCTCATGAGCGTCCGTCGTCAGGCGAGGGCGCGCTGCGCGTGACGCTTGATGCGCGCGAGCATGGCGTTCAGTCCCACTTCACGGCCCGCGAGTCCGATTCCTTCCATCATCTGCCGCACGAAATCATTGGGAATGGCAAGCGCCGTTTCGGGAGGATGCCCGTTGACTGCCGAGAAGAGGATGGCGAGAAACGCGGCGATGGTCGGGGACTGCCGGCTGTTGAGGTCGACGTAGAAGTAGAGATTTCCGTCGCGCATCTCGGGGAACAGATCGACGCGCGTCTGGCATTCGGGCACTGTGAACTCGGCCCGGTCGAGCGACTGGAACCGCTCGGGGAGGGGCTCCAGCTGTTTTGCGTAGTGGAGTAGCGCCTGCATCTTTTCTTCACGCCCGAGGGCGCGAAACGTGCGCAGCACTCGCGCCACGGACGGCGGGAGCGGCGACTCGGCCGGTTCCGTCATGGCAGGAGATAAAGCCTATTGGTCACGACGCGTCAAGCGCGCGGTGGCGCGGGCGCATCACTGACATCATCACATCACCGACGGGAGAGAGGAACAAATGCCGACGAGAACCGCGACCGCACAGTGGCAGGGCGGATTGCAGAAGGGTACCGGCTCGTTCAAGGGACAGACGGGCCTTGGCGGCACCTATAGCTTCGGCTCGCGCTTCCAGGATGCGGCGGGATCGAACCCCGAAGAGCTGCTCGCCGCGGCGGAAGCGGCGTGCTTCAGCATGGCGTTGAGCGGCGGCCTCGAGAAGGCAGGCTTTGCGCAGGCGAGCATCGACACGAAGGCCGCGTGCACGATCGAGAAGGTGGGTGAAGGCTTCAAGATCACGCGCATGGACCTCACCGTGAACGCCACGGTGCCCGGTATCGACGACGCGCAGTTTCAGCAGATCGCCGCGGCGACGAAGGAAGGATGTCCGGTGTCGTCCGCGCTCAAGGGGAACGTGCAGATCGACCTGAAGGCGACGCTCAGCGCCTGACGTTCGTGGCGTCCGGCGCGCGTCACGCGGCGCCGGACGCAGTACCCTCCGATCTTCCGCGCCAGAGCTCCCACTGCACGGCCATCCAGATACCCAGGCAGGGCACGGTGAGCCGATACAGCACTACTGTCGTCGTGCGGATCGACGTCCCGGGAATCAGCGTCGACATCAACGGAATGGTGGCGAACGCGAGAAGGTAGAGCCACGAGCGCCCGCGGGCATCCGGTGAGCCCGCGAACCAGATTGTCGCACCAGTGAATGCGATGAGATAGCTCGCGCGCTCCGCCTGATGGTTGAAGAGCACCGCGTACAGCAGCACCGAGCACAGATACAGCACGCGAAAGCGAGCGTCGTCCCACCGATCGCGCCGCAGCGCGAGTGGTGCGATGAGCACCAGCGTTCCGGCGAGCTGGATAGGCCAGTTGGGGATTGCCAGTCCCGTCCATCGATGCACGAGCTCCATCACCGAGAACCAGCGTTGCCGCGCGTCGGTCGATTCGACGCCGCGCCACGAGGCGTACTGCGCGATCAGCGTCGAGAGCGGCGTGACGAGCAGCGGTAGTGCCGCAAGGGTCACCCCGAGCGCCGCCGCCCACACACCCGTGCGCATCACCAAGCGGCGCGGAATGGCGAAGGTCAGCGCGGCGAGCGGAAAGATCTTCACGCTGGCGCCGAGGAGCACGGCAGCAGCGGCGCGCCACGCGTTCGCACGTTCGAGTGCGACGAACGCGAGCACGATGAGGCCGGTGACGAGCGCGTTGCTCTGCGCGTTCTGCATGCCGCGCAGGATCTCGAGGTGAAGACAGAACAGTGCGAGCAATCCTCGGCGTCCTGGAACCACGCGCTCCACGGCGACGAACAGGACGAGCGCGTTCAGCGTGCTCCAGAGGAAGAGGGCGAGCGGCCACGGCAGCCACGCGAAGGGCGCGAAGAGCAGCGCGAACGTCGGGCTGTACTTGAACCGGTCCGAGTGCTCCGCGGGATACTCGGCGTAGAGATCGGTGTCCTTCACCAGGTGCCGCGACGCCAGGCGGAAGATCTCGAAGTTGCCCGACGGCCGAGCCGCCTCGCGCATTTCCGCAGCGGACGCGCCCTGCACTCGCTGCAAGACCGCACGGTTGAACGTGGGGTCGGCGGCAAGCGCCTTGCCCGCGGCGTCAGCCGCCGCGGTGGCAAGGTAGAGCGCGAGAAGCAGTCGTCGGAGGCGCGGCAGCGGTGTCGTCGCGAGCCACGCACGAACTCGGTGGGCGAGCATGTGCACGGTGAAGCTAGCATGAGAGCGGTCGGCTTTCCCAGACCGTCAGGTGCTATAGTACTCCTTGATGCACATCGTCACGACGCGCTGCAGCAGCTGGACCTGTTGGGCGGTCCTCGGCACGGCACGGATCTCGGGCAGTGCAGTCCACATGTCCTTGAGAGCGACGAGCAGATGCTCCGGCAGGATCGCCTTCTCGTGCGCCTCCGACGCTACGCGCAGCAGGACGTCCCGTAGTGCAGGCGAGGAGGTGTCGTCGATCAGATAGTTCCGCAGTGCCGCTCGCAGCTCCTCGAGGGTTGCATCGTCCAATCGACTCGGCGGCGTCTGGCTCGAGTCGTACGCCATCATCATGCGCCAAACCCGGAATGGGGGGCCTGCAAGGTGAGCAAATGTGCGAAGGTGGCAACGTTGCCGAGACGAATGTTTATGCCGTGACGGTGCGCGTCAAGTGCCGCAGTTGCGCCCTGCCGATGATCGTTGGTCCTCGTATTGCTGCATGCGACGGTAATTCCCCCACTCCCTTTCGATATTACCGAGCCGTCTGACGACGTGACCCGACACGCCGTACTCGTCCTGTCCTCCGATGCGCTTGCCGCTGCGCTGTTGGGCGCCGCCGTCGAACTTGCCGGCCATGTGCCGCATTTCGCCCGACAGGCAGAGCCCGCGCGTGCTGCGCTGCTTCGCGTGCGCCCAAGGCTCGTGCTCATCGACTGCGACCACGAGGAGAGCTGCACCGACGAATTCGTCGGGCCCGCGATCATGACGGGCGGCAAGGTGCTGCTCTTTCGCTCACGTCGTACGGAACATGACCGGGCCGAGTTTGCCGAACGTCTGTCGCTGCGCGTCATCGACATGCCGCTCGACCACACCACGCTCACGGCGATCCTGCAGGAAACGCTCGGCGAATAGCCTCAGGCGATTGCGGCGTCCTCACGTCGCGCACGCCGCGCGAACGCCTCCTGCGCATCGCACGCGTCGCAGTTGCCGCACACCCACCCCACTTCGGACGACTCCCCGAAATACTCCAGCAGGAATCGCGTGCGACAGCGAGCGCTCTGACAGTAGCCGACCATCGCACGAAGCTTCGCGCGGTCCTGTTCACGCCGAGCCTCGTAGTCGGTGAGGTCTTCGCTGAGGTTCACCGACGTGAGCTTGCTCTTCAGGCGCTCCCATCCTCCCGCACGATGCTCGCGCACGAGGCCGTGGCGCTTGAGCAACGCCAGCACGATGCGCGCCTTCCGTCGTGCGACGCCCGATCGATCCGCGAGCTCCTCGAGCTGCACGCGTTCCAGAAGTGGATACTGCTCGAGCAACAACGCGACCTTCGCCGCCTCTTCGACGTCGGGATACTTGCCGCCGAGGAAGTACGATTGCACGCGCGAGTCCTCGACGCGGTAGAGGATGGTGCAGACAGCAGGCTCTCCGTCGCGTCCCGCTCGGCCGGCTTCCTGATAGTACGCCTCGACCGAACCGGGAAAGTGGTAGTGCACGACGAACCGCAGGTCACGCTTGTCGATGCCGAGGCCGAACGCATTCGTCGCGACGATTGCGCGACGCTCACCATTCATGAAGGCGTTCTGCGATGCCTTGCGATCGGCGGGCGACATTTTGCCGTGATAGAGGCCGATGGAGAACAGATCCCCGAGCGATTCATGGAGGCGCTCTGCCTCCTTCACTGTGGCCGTGTAGATGATGCCGCTGCCGTCGGACTCCCTGAGGATGCGCTCGACCTCTGCATCCTTGCTCGACGGATTGACCGTACGACGCACGTCGAAGCGAAGGTTGGGTCGCGCGAAGCCGGTGATGGTGATGTCGGGCTCCTTCATGCCGAGCTGACGGACGATATCGGCGCGAACGTCGGCCGTCGCCGTCGCGGTGAGTGCGAGCACCGGCGGCTTTCCGAGTCGTGCGACGACGGAGCCGAGTGTGAGGTAGTCAGGACGGAAATCGTGTCCCCACTGGCTCACGCAATGCGCTTCGTCGACGACGAACAGGCTCACGGTACGCGTGAGCAGCCGGTCGAAGAACTCGCGATCCTTGAATCGCTCCGGCGTGAGGTAGAGGATCTCGCCTTCGCCCTCGAGCACCTGGCGCGCCGTCTCACGCGTCTCTTCCGCCGACAGGTGCGAGTGCATGGCGAGCGCATCGACGCCGTGTGCATGCAGCTTGTCCTGCTGGTCCTTCATCAATGCGATGAGCGGACTGACGACGACGGTGAGTCCGGGAAGCAGCAGCGCCGGCAGCTGATAGACGATCGACTTGCCGCTGCCTGTCGGCATGACGACGAGTGCGTCGCGACCGGCGAGCACGGCGCGAATCGGCTCCCACTGACCACGACGGAAATTGGAATGACCAAAGCGCTCGCGGAGCGTGGCGAGCGCTTCGGCCTTCGAGACAGTTTTTGGCATGGGCCGACAAAAAGCATGAACCGGGCCCGCGATTTACTGCGCCAATGAGTGCAAGAAACTCGTCCAGCGGAATGTCCGCCTGCCGCTCATCCCACCTGAGCGGGTTCCAGCCTGTCGAGAGATCCACCGAGGGCGGCGGCGAGGAGATAGCCTTCGATCGTCAGTGCGATTCCCGCGACGATGCCCACTGCGACGATGCTCGCGGCAAGGGGCAAGCGCAGCGCCGCCCACACCACCGCGCCCGTCAACGCCGGCACGATCAAGAGCACAGCCAGCATGAACAGCGTGATGAGCGATGTCAGCATCATCTGACCCATGGCTTCCACACCCGATCCGCCATGCTCACCAAGCCGTACCCAGCCTGGAAAGAGCAGTGCGAGTCCATTGTGGATCGTGAAGTTCGCGAAGTTGAGCCCGAGCAGGAGCAGCGGTGCCGCGAAGAGCACGCCGAGCCGCACGTCGACGGGCAGCGGCGTCTTTGCGACGAACGACATGGCGAGCAATGTCACGGCCACGAGGAGGAACTGCATCACTGCCGTCGGCGTCGCGCTGCTCGCGACTTCGGCGAAGATGATGTCGCGTCCGCGCAGTGGCAGCGTCTTCAGCATGGGCAGACGCCGCAGTTCGCCGCGCAGATCGTTCCGCATCGTGAGCGGCCCGAAGACGAGGATCATGACGCTCACCGTCGAGCACATCACCATGATCACCACTTCGGCCTTCTCCGAGCGGCCGGCAAATGCGAGCACGGCGGTGAAGGCGATGAGCGGCAGGCCGACGAGTCCGCGAACCTGACCGGTGCGGACGAGCCAGAGCACGTTCTTCCAGAAGATCGCGACGGCGGGTGGCCCGGTGGGCTTGAGCGCGATGGTCCGACGCGCGTGCTTTGCGTTGATCGACACACCGGAGACGCCCCGCGTGCGCAGCGCTTCGATGCGCTTCGCCTGGGCGGTTGACGCTTCGGCCGCTGCTTCCTCGAAGGCGGAATCGCTGCGCAGCACCCACCAGAAGTGCAGCGCCAGCAACACCAGCGCGGCCGGCATGACGCGCATCCACTCGCCGCTGCTCGTCGCGAACATCGGTGCGACCGCGACGCGGAAGGGATAGAGCACCCAGCTGAGTGGAGGATTGCCGAAGACCACGGCGAGCGCGTGCTGCATGTCGTCCAGGTCGGCGGCCATCGAAAAAACGGCGCGGCCATCGTACAGTCCCTTGCCAACCACGACCGCCACCGCGAGGAACAGCATCGTGGCGAGCAGCGTCCGGCGAAATCCCTTCGATCCGTGTTCCGTGTGCGACGCGCGAATCAGCGCTACACCCAGTCGATGGAGCGAGAACGTCGAGAGAAATGCCCACGACGCGATGATGCGCTCCGGACCCGATTCGCCCGACCGGTGGAAGAGCACCATCCACAGCACGCTCGTCGTCAGGACGCCCATCTGTGCGCGCACGAGTTTGTAGACGATCAGTCCACGTCGCGACACGGGCGCTGTGAAGAGCTGTGAGACCTCGGCCTCACTGAACGCGAGCGCGGCCTTGTCGGTGCCGACGATCCACAGGTACGCGATGTAGGCGAGCACGAAGATCGGCAAGATCGCGCCAATCGACGGCGCGAGGGCCGGTCCGGCACTGCGGCTGTCGCGTGCCGACGAGTTGAAGAAGACCATCCAGAAGTAGCCCAGCCCGAGTAGCAGGGCGACGGCGTAGCGCGGGTTCCTGAGCCGCTTGAACTGCTGGATCAGCCTGTTGCGCGTCGACGTGTACGTCAGGTACGCGAAGGCAGCGATCACGCGGTCGCGACCTGCTCGTCATTCCCTGTGAGGGCGATGAAGACGTCCTCGAGCGACATGCCGGCGAGGTCTGGGTGAGCGGCGACGATCTCGTCCAGCGTCCCATAGGCCACGCATTGGCCTTTGCGGATGACGAACAACTTCGTGCAGAGCTCTTCGACGAGCGTGAGGAGATGGGAGCTCAGGATGACCGATGCGCCGGCGCGGGCGCGGTTGGCGATCGTGGCGCGCATGCGTCGCATGCCGCCGGGGTCGAGTCCGGTGAGCGGCTCGTCCAGAATGAGTACCGATGGATCGTGGATGAGGCCACAGGCGATGGCCAGCTTCTGCTTCATGCCGCGCGACAGCTCGGTCGAAAGCGACTTCCGCTTGTCGGCAATCTCCAACTCGGCCAACAGCGGCACCATGCGCTGCTCGGCGTCAGCGACGCCGTACAGCCGGCCGACGAAGCGAAGGTGCTCTTCCACGGTGAGGTGGTCGAAGAGGTGCGGCTCGTCCGGGATGAACGCGAGCGCCTGCTTTGCCGGGACGGGGTCCTTCTGGATGTCGTGGCTGGCGATTTCGACGTGTCCCGTGGACGGCGCGATGATACCGCTGAGGCAGCGCAGCGTAGTTGTCTTTCCCGCGCCGTTCGGTCCGACGAGCCCCAGCACTTCACCTGGTGCGACGGTGAACGAGATGCGGTCGACTGCGGTGAAGCCGCCGTAATTCCGGGTGAGGTCGTGGACGGTGATCATCGCGTATGATAAGCGCGAATCAGGTAGTTCCGCAGCGGAGCCTCCGACCGCCTACCCACGTCAGCCACCCTCGGTTAGGGTTGCTGAGTGACTCCGACCTCCGCCCCTTTCGACTGCTTCGCGATCGTTGCTCCGGGACTGGAGCCATTCGCCCTCGCGGAGGCAAACGCGCTTGGTCTCGGAGCGGTGCTCGAAGAGGGGGGCATCGCGTGGACCGGCGACGCGCGCAGCGCACTGGTCGCGAACGCCGGGCTGCGTATCGCGTCGCGCGTGCTCGTGCGGCTGGCGAGCTTCGAAGCACGGTCATTTGCCGAACTGGAGCGACATGCCCGGAAGGTGCCGTGGGCGCGCGTGCTGAAGGCGGGCGATGCCGTGCGCTTTCGGGTCACCTGCAAGAAGTCTCGACTCTACCATTCTGACGCCGTAGCGCAACGCGTGGCCGACGCGGTGATGCGCGTGGTGCCTGGCGCGCGCGCGCACGGAGGCAGCGTGGGGGACGACGACGTGGTCGATGACGATGCGTCGCTGGTCGTCGTTCGCGTCATGCGCGACCGCGTGACCGTGAGTGGCGACAGTTCCGGCGCCTTGCTCCACCGTCGCGGGTACCGGCAGGCGACCGCGAAAGCTCCGCTACGCGAGACGATCGCGGCCGCGATGATTTCGGCGTCGGGATGGGACGAGCGATCGCCCCTGGTCGATCCGCTGTGCGGGTCCGGCACCATTCCCATCGAGGCGGCGATGGTGGCGCGACGGCTGGCTCCCGGAGCGCAGCGCATCTTTGCCATGGAGCGGTGGCCGACTGTCCCTCGCTCGCTGGGCGACGAGGTTCGCGCCGAACTTGCCGAGCGTGCGTTGGCGCGCGCTGACGTGATCATCGTGGGGAGCGACCGCGACGGCGGCGCGATTACGGCGGCTACATCGAATGCCGAGCGGGCCGGCGTGGCGAGTGATGTGACGTGGGCGGAACGGTCCTTGTCGGCGGCGCAATTCTCCCAGTCGGCGAAGGGTTGGGTCGTGACCAACCCTCCTTATGGTGTGCGCGTCGGGGACGCGGACCGTGTGCGTGACCTGTGGGCGCAGCTGGGCAATGTGCTCAGAGATCGAGCAGCCGGCTGGAGAGTGGCGCTACTATCGCCCGATGCTGCCTTGGACAGACAGCTTCGTATTCCTTTGAGGGTGGCGGCGACCACGAGCAACGGGGGCATTCCAGTGCGCATGATGGTGGGCGGCGTTCCGGAATGAGGGGCGAGAAAATCGTAGGATTTCGCGTATCTCGGAAAGACGAACCATGGTTGGAGTCAGGTGTATGCGCGTGTCCTGCATGGAGGCGAGCGAAAGTCGTCCAGCGATTCCGCGATCATATAAATAAGAATTGATATTGGCTTGTGCAGATCTTGCGTAGTTGGTGCACGACGGGCCGAATGGCGGCCGAGGTCGGCATAGTTATTGAACGTCTCATCATGCAACAGGCGCGTTACCGGCGAATTCCCAAATCGGACGCGTATCACCAGGTCAGCCACCGCTCGTCACGGTGGCCTTTCGCATCCTGTCTTCCCTCAGAGGATCTGACCCGTGAGTGTCGGCGAGAAACCCGAATTGCCTGAACGCGACAGCGCGCCTGATGGGCGCGGAAATGGACGATCGGCTGGAGCGGCGCGCGGAAAGCGTGGCCGTCCTCGTCGCGATACTGCGGCTTCCGCCGCCGCCCTGGATGCGGGTGGCGCCGAGTTGGTGCGGGGCGGTACTGCGGTCGCCGGTGGAGGAGATGGCGGCGGCGGTGCCGGACCGACGCGCGATCGGCGCTTGCGGCGTCTGCTCGCCGGGCTCCGAGCGCTTGACGCCGGCGACTTCAGCATTCGTCTCGACTCCGATGGTGACGCGCTCATGTCGGAGATCGCCGACATCTTCAACAGCGTCGCGACGAAGCAGGGCCGGCTCGCCGAGGAGCTCAACCGTGTAGCGCTGTCCGTCGGGCGCGAAGGGAAGATGCGCGACCGCGCGACAATTGGACCCGCCGGCGGCCTCTGGGCCGGCTCGGTGGATGCGCTCAACTCCCTGATTACCGACCTCGTTCAGCCGACTTCGGAAGTGGCCCGCGTCATCAAGGCGGTTGCCGAGGGAGACTTGAGCCAGAAGGTGGAGCTCGAGATCGAGGGGAAGACGGTGCAGGGGGAGTTCTTCCGCATCGGATCCACCGTGAATCGAATGGTGGACCAGTTGAACGCCTTCGCCAGCGAAGTCACGCGCGTGGCGCGAGAGGTGGGTACGGAAGGGCGGCTGGGCGGGCAGGCGAACGTGCAGGGGGTCAGCGGCACCTGGCGCGACCTGACGGACTCGGTGAACGGCATGGCGAGCAACCTGACCAATCAGGTGCGAAACATCGCCGACGTCACCACCGCCGTCGCCAAGGGCGACCTCTCCAAGAAGATCACCGCGGAAGCGAAGGGCGAGATTCTCGAGCTGAAGAACACCATCAATACGATGGTCGATCAGCTCTCGTCATTCGCCGACGAGGTCACCCGAGTTGCGCGCGAAGTGGGAACGGAGGGCGTGCTGGGAGGCCAGGCGAACGTGCCTGGCGTCGCTGGAACGTGGAAGGATCTCACCGACTCGGTGAACGGGATGGCGAGCAACCTGACCAACCAGGTGCGAAACATCGCCGACGTCACCACGGCCGTCGCCCGCGGCGACCTGGGACGCAAGATCACGGTAGAGGCCAAGGGCGAGGTGCTCGAGCTCAAGAACACCATCAACACCATGGTGGACCAGCTCTCGTCGTTCGCGGCCGAGGTGACCCGTGTCGCCCGAGAGGTAGGTACGGAGGGAATCCTGGGCGGTCAGGCCAACGTGTCCGGCGTGGCCGGCACGTGGAAGGATCTCACCGACTCGGTCAATTTCATGGCGTCGAACCTGACGAGCCAGGTGCGAAACATCGCCGACGTCACCACTGCGGTGGCAAAGGGCGACCTGTCGCGAAAGATCACCGCCGAAGCCAAGGGCGAGATCCTCGAGCTGAAGAACACCGTGAACACCATGGTGGACCAGCTCAACGGATTCGCTGCCGAGGTGACTCGAGTGGCTCGAGAGGTGGGTACGGAGGGAATCCTGGGTGGTCAGGCGAACGTGCCAGGGGTCGCCGGAACGTGGAAGGACCTGACGGACAGCGTGAACTTCATGGCCGGCAACCTCACGAGTCAGGTGCGCAATATCGCGCTCGTGACGACGGCGGTGGCCAACGGCGATCTATCGCAGAAGATCACGGTGGAAGCGAAGGGCGAGATGCTCGAGCTGAAGAACACCGTCAACACGATGGTGGACCAGCTCAACTCGTTCGCTGCCGAAGTGACCCGCGTGGCGCGCGAGGTGGGATCCGAGGGCATGCTGGGTGGACAGGCGAACGTGCCCGGCGTGGCCGGTACGTGGAAGGACCTCACCGACTCGGTGAACTTCATGGCCGGCAACCTGACGAGTCAGGTGCGCAACATCGCCGACGTGACCACGGCCGTCGCGCGCGGCGACTTGTCGAAGAAGATCACCGCTGAGGCGAAGGGTGAGATCCTCGAGCTCAAGACCATCATCAACACGATGGTGGACCAGCTCAATGCCTTCGCCGCCGAGGTGACTCGAGTCGCACGAGAGGTGGGTACGGACGGTCGACTGGGCGGCCAGGCGAACGTGGAAGGCGTGTCGGGTACGTGGCGCGACCTCACCGACTCGGTGAACTCGATGGCGTCGAACCTCACGGCGCAGGTGCGCAACATCGCCGACGTCACGACGGCCGTGGCAAAGGGAGACCTGTCGCGAAAGATCACGGCGGAGGCCAAGGGCGAGATCCTCGAGCTGAAGAACACCGTGAACACCATGGTGGACCAGCTCAACGGCTTCGCGGCCGAAGTGACCCGAGTCGCCCGCGAGGTGGGAACCGAGGGCATCCTTGGTGGTCAGGCGAACGTCCCCGGCGTGGCAGGCACGTGGAAGGACCTGACGGACAGCGTCAACGGCATGGCCAGCAACCTGACCAACCAGGTGCGCAACATCGCCGACGTCACCACGGCGGTCGCCAAGGGCGACCTGTCGAAGAAGATCACGGCCGAAGCCAAGGGTGAGATCCTCGAGGTGAAATCCATCATCAACACGATGGTGGACCAGCTGCGCAGCTTCGCCGACGAAGTGACGCGCGTGGCCCGAGAGGTCGGTACCGAAGGGCGACTGGGCGGACAGGCCAACGTGCCTGGCGTGGCCGGCACGTGGAAGGACCTGACGGACAGCGTGAACTACATGGCGTCGAACCTGACGTCGCAGGTGCGCAACATCGCCGATGTGACCACGGCCGTGGCGCTCGGCGACCTGTCGCGCAAGATCACCGTCGACGCACGCGGCGAGATTCTCGAACTCAAGAACACCGTCAATACGATGGTGGAACAGCTCAACGCGTTCGCATCGGAAGTGACCCGCGTGGCCCGCGAAGTGGGATCCGAGGGAATCCTGGGCGGCCAGGCGCGCGTGCCAGGCGCCGGCGGCGTGTGGAGGGATCTCACCGACAACGTGAACTTCATGGCGTCGAACCTGACGTCGCAGGTGCGCAACATCGCCCTCGTCACCACCGCGGTGGCCAACGGCGACCTGTCGCAGAAGATCACCGTCGAGGCACGCGGCGAAATCCTCGAGCTGAAGAACACCGTCAACACGATGGTGGAGAAGCTCCGCGTGTTCGCCGACGAAGTGACCCGGGTCGCCAAGGAAGTAGGCACGGAAGGAAAACTCGGCGGACAAGCCGAGGTGCCTGGCGTGGCCGGCACGTGGAAGGCGCTCACCGACAGCGTGAACGCCATGGCCAACTCGCTCACGGCGCAGGTGCGCAACATCGCCGACGTCGCCACGGCCGTGACCAAGGGCGACCTCACCCGGCAGATCACCGTCGAAGCGCAGGGTGAGCTCGATGAGCTCAAGTCGAACATCAACCAGATGATCGGCAACCTGAAGGAGACTACGGAGCGCAATCAGGAACAGGACTGGCTCAAGACCAACCTGGCGAAGTTCAGCCGGATGATGCAGGGCCAGAAGGACCTGGAGAGCGTGTCGCGCCTGATCATGTCGGAGCTGACGCCGCTGGTGTCCGCTCACCACGGCGCCTTCTTCATCATGGACAACGACGCCGGCACGCCGACGCTGCGGCTCATCGCCAGCTATGCGTATCGCGCTCGCAAGCACGTCGGCAACCGGTTCGCCATCGGCGAGGGACTCGTCGGGCAGGCCGCGCTGGAGAAGCAGCCGATTCTCCTCCAGAA
Organism: Gemmatimonadaceae bacterium; assembly: GCA_039915865.1. Lineage (GTDB taxonomy): Bacteria > Gemmatimonadota > Gemmatimonadetes > Gemmatimonadales > Gemmatimonadaceae > AG11. Next base: position 28,565 of record JBDSML010000209.1, read on the forward strand.
CGTCCCCGACGACTATATCCAGATCACGTCGGGGCTGGGTGAAGCAGCGCCGCGCAACATCATCGTGTTGCCCGTGCTCTTCGAGGGCGAAGTGAAGGCGGTGATCGAACTGGCCAGCTTCCTTCCCTTCAGCCAGATCCACCAGACCTTCCTCGACCAGCTCGCCGAATCCATCGGCGTCGTGCTCAACATGATCGGTGCGAGCATGCGCACCGAGGAGCTGCTCGAGCAGTCGCAGAAGCTCACGCAGGAGCTCCAGTCGCAGTCGCAGGAGCTCCAGCAGCAGCAGAATGAGCTCAAGCGCTCGAACACGGAGCTCGAGGCACAGGCCAAGACGCTGCGACAGTCCGAGGAGCTGCTCAAGGAACAGCAGGAAGAGCTGCAGCAGGTCAACGAGGAGCTCGAAGAGAAGGCGTCACTGCTCGCCGAGCAGAACCAGAAGGTCGAGCAGAAGAACCGCGAAGTGGAAGCGGCGCGTCTCTCCCTCGAGGAGAAGGCCGAGCAGCTCGCCATCAGTGGCAAGTACAAGAGCGAATTCCTCGCGAACATGAGCCACGAGCTGCGCACGCCGCTCAACTCGCTGCTCATCCTGGCCAAGCTGCTCAGCGATAACAAGGAGAAGACGCTCACGCCCAAGCAGGTGGAGTTCTCGCAGACGATCTACTCGTCGGGAACGGACCTGCTCAACCTCATCAACGACATCCTCGACCTGTCGAAGGTGGAAGCGGGCAAGATGGAGGTGAACTCGATGGACGTCCCGATGCACGACGTCGAGTCGTTCTCGAAGCGCACCTTCGACCCGGTTGCACAGCAGAAGGGGCTGCAGTTCAGGGTCGACATCCAGCCCGACACGCCGCCGTCGATCTTCACCGATGGACAGCGGCTGCAGCAGGTGCTCAAGAACCTTCTCTCCAACGCGTTCAAGTTCACCGAGTCTGGCAACGTCACGCTCACCATTCGCAAGGCCGACAAGAGCAAGCGGTTCGCGAGCCGCATTCTCGATCAGGCGGAATCAGTCATCGCGTTCGCCGTGACGGACACGGGCATCGGCATCGCGAAGGACAAGCAGCAGCTGATCTTCGAGGCGTTCCAGCAGGCGGATGGCACCACGAGCCGCAAGTTCGGCGGCACCGGACTCGGACTTTCCATCAGCCGGGAGATCGCCCGGCTGCTCGGCGGCGAGATTCGCGTGGAGAGCGCGCCAGCCAGCGGGAGCACGTTCACGCTCTTCCTGCCTGCACGATACGTCGAGCCGGACGCCCCGAAGTTCGAGGAGGAGTCGTCGTCGCGCCGCCGCGATCGAGGTGATTCGTGGAGTGGGGAGTCGACCGTGCCTCGGTCGGGCCCGCGCGGGACCCCGCGCCCATCGCTGCCATTCAACCGTCCTCGTTCGTCGGGCGAGTCGAACAGATGGGAGACACCGAACGGCGGCATCGCAGTGGCGTCGCGCACCGAGGCGCCGCCGGTCGACGACGGGACGATGTCGCGCGATTCGTTGCCCAAGCCGGAGGCGTTCGAGGACGATCGTGCGTCGATCGACCAGGGTGACCGCGTGCTGCTCATCATCGAGAACGACGTCAACTTCAACAAGATCCTGCTCGAGATGGCGCGCGAGAAGGGATTCAAGGGGCTGTGCGCTCTCGACGGCGACGCGGGTCTCAAGCTTGCGCACGCCTTCGAGCCCGACGCGATCACCCTCGACATCGACATGCCGGGCATGGACGGCTGGGCAGTGCTCGACCGTCTCAAGCATCATCCGCAGACGCGACACATCCCGGTGCACATCATCACCGGCATCCGTGAACGCCAGCAGGGCCTCAAGTCGGGCGCGCTGGCCTATCTCGAGAAGCCGGTGACGAAGGAAGCGCTCGACGAATCGTTCGCGAAGATCAGCGACTTCATCGACACGTCGGTGAAGCGCTTGCTCGTGGTGGAGGACGACGAGACGCAGCGGCAGAGCATGATCGAGCTCATTCAGCACGAGGACGTGGAAATCACTGCCGTCGCGTCGGCGGAGGATGCCCTGCGCGAGCTGTCCGGTGGCCGCTTCGACTGCATGGTGCTCGACCTCGGCCTCAGGGACATGAACGGCTTCGAGCTGCTCGAGACGGTGAAGGCCAATCCATCGATGTGGGACCTGCCGATCATCATCTACACGGGCAAGGATCTCTCGCCAGCCGAGGATACGAAGCTGCGGAAGTTCGCGGAGACGATCATCGTGAAGGACGTGAAGTCGCCGGAGCGCCTGCTGGACGAGACCGCGCTCTTCCTGCATCGCGTCGAGGCGAAGCTGCCTGAGCAGAAGCGTCGCATGCTGGAACGACTGCACAACACCGATGCCGTGTTCACCGGGAAGCGCGTGCTCGTCGTGGACGATGACGTACGCAACATCTTCTCGCTGACGAGCATGCTCGAGGATCACGGCATGCAGGTGTCGTTCGCGGAGAATGGACGGGATGCGATCTCGCTGCTCAAGGAGCAGCAGGATTTCGATCTCGTGCTGATGGACATCATGATGCCCGAGATGGATGGTTACGAGACGACGCGGGCCATCCGCGAGATTCCGGCGCTCAAGTCGATTCCGATCATCGCCCTGACGGCGAAGGCGATGAAGGGCGACCGGGAGAAGACGATCGCCGCGGGTGCGTCAGACTACATCACGAAACCGGTGGACACCGAGCAACTGCTGAGTCTCATGCGCGTATGGCTGTACCGGTGACCGGAGGGGAGCCCCTTCCGGGACCGCCCTACGCGTACAACGCGGACCTGGAGCATCTCGAGATCGAGTTGCTCCTGGAAGGTGTATTCCGCCATTACGGTTTCGACTTCCGGTCGTACGCTTTTGCGTCGATTCGCCGCCGGCTGTGGAAGCGGGTGGAGGGGGAAGGGCTGCGCACGATCTCGGATCTGCAGGCGCGGATTCTCCACGATCCCGATGCGATGGAACGGTTGCTGCTCGACCTGTCCGTCAACGTCACGGCGATGTTTCGCGATCCGACCTTTTACAAGGAGTTCCGGGCGCGTGTCATCCCGCTGTTGCGTACCTATCCCTTCATCCGGATCTGGCATGCTGGGTGTTCGACGGGTGAAGAGGTGTTCTCGATGGCCATCCTCCTCGAAGAAGAGGGGTTGTACGATCGGGCCCGGCTGTACGCGACCGACATCAACGATGTCGTGCTCCAGCGCGCGAAGCAGGGGATTTTCCCGCTCGAGCGGATGCAGGAGTACACGGACAACTACATCAAGGCCGGGGGAACGCGCTCGTTCTCGGAGTACTACACGGCCAAGTACGACGGGGCGCTCTTCTCGCCGTCGCTCACGCGGAACATCGTCTTCTCGCAGCACAATCTGGTCACCGACCGGTCGTTCAGTGAGTTTCATGTGATCTTCTGCCGCAACGTGCTCATCTACTTCGACAAGACGCTGCAGAACCGGGTACACACGCTCTTTTACGATTCGCTGGTGACGTTCGGCGTGCTGGCGCTCGGCAGCAAGGAGTCGCTCAAGTTCTCGCAGTATGAGCCATGCTACGAGAAGCTGAGTCCGTCGGAGAAGCTGTATCGGAAAGTGTTGTGATGGCGAACGGCGGCGCAGTCGGGTACGATCTGGTGGTGGTTGGCACGTCATGGGGCGGACTCGCCGCGCTGCGTACGCTCGTGGCGGGGCTGCCGGCGACATTCCAGATGGCGGTGGCGCTGGTGCAGCATCGGCACAAGGAGTCCGATCATCTGTTGCGTACGCTACTTCAGGAACGAACGTCGCTCGAGGTCTGTGAAGTCGAGGACAAGATGCCGCTGGAGCATGGCCGGATCTACGTTGCGCCGCCGGACTATCATACGCTCGTGGAGCCCGGACACTTTTCGCTCAGCACAGAGGCGCCAGTGCGATTCAGCCGTCCGTCAATCGACGTGACATTCCAATCGGCGGCGGAGAGCTACGGCCATCGCACGGTGGGGATCGTGTTGACGGGTGCGAATGCGGACGGTAGTGAAGGCCTGCGGCGGATCTCCGACCGCGGCGGGATGGCGATCATCCAGGACCCAACCACCGCTGAAAGCGCACTCATGCCAGCGGCGGCGGCGAAGGCAGTGCCGCGTGCGAGAATCATGGGGCTCGAAGAGTTGGTGAAGTTCGTCGCGCAGCTTCCTGCGGGCGGTCCGGAGCGCGAGACGAAATGAGCGCCGACGCTCGGCCCGAACGGGCAACGCCGTCCAATCCGGTCAGTGCGCCCATCGAAGGGATGGAGGGACCGCAAGCGCCCGTCGAGATCCTCATCGTCGACGACCGGCCCGAGAACCTGCTCGCGCTCGAGGCCATACTCGAGCCGTTGGGACAGACGATCGTTCGGGCCGGTTCCGGCGACGAAGCCTTGCGGAAGCTGCTCTCGCACAACGTCGCGATGATTCTTCTCGACGTGCAGATGCCCGGTATCAACGGCTTCGAGACGGCGCGCCTCATCAAATCGCGCGAACGCACCAAGTACATCCCGATCATCTTCCTCACGGCGATCAGCAAGGATGAGGAGTACGTCTTCGAGGGCTATTCGGTGGGCGCCGTGGACTACATGGCGAAGCCGCTGCAGCCGGATATCCTCCGTTCGAAGGTCAACGTATTCGTCGACCTTTACCAGAAGCAGCGGCAGCTTGCCGCGCAGCAGCAGCAGCTGGCGGACGGCCAGCGTCGCGAGCTCGAGCTCAGGCACACCAACGAGATCTACGAATCGGAGGCGCGTTTCTCCGAGATCGTGGGCTCGGCGATGGATGCGATCATCGCCTTCGAGGCCGACGGACGCATCACGCTGTTCAACACGAGCGCCGAGCGCATGTTCGGCACGACGGCCGAGACGGCGACGAAGAACGAAATCGGGGTGTATTTCCCGCAGAAGATTCGCCAGGAGATTCTCGACGACGTCTGTGAACGGTCGAACCGCAACGCCGATGGTGACGACACGCCGCGGGAGGCGGAACATGTGCTGTCGTTCCTCGCCGTGCGCGCGTCCGGCGAGGAGTTTCCCGTCGAGCTCACGGCGAGCTGTCTCGACTCACGCGGCAAGCGGACGTACACGCTGATCGTGCGCAACATCTCGGAGCGCAATGAGGCCGAGTTGGAGCTCAAGGCGCAGGCGGAGTCGCTGGCGCGGGCGATGACGGATCTCAAGGGGCTGAACGACGAGCTCGCGGAGCGGCAGGTGGAGCTCGAGCGCGCGATGGCAGCGCGCAGCCGCTTCTATGCGTCGATGAGCCACGAGCTGCGCACGCCGATCAACGCGGTGCTCGGCTATAGCACGCTGTTGCTCGAGAACATCTACGGTCCGCTGAACGAGAAGCAGGCCGAGGGGATCACGCGCACGCACAAGGCGGCGAAGCACCTGCTCGAGCTGGTGAATGACGTGCTCGACCTATCGAAGATCGAGGCGGGCAAGATCGATCTGCGGCTGCAGCCGGTGACATTCCCGGCGTTGATCGAAGACTTGTTCGTGACCGTGCGGCCTCTGGCCGACCAGTATGGCTCGTCGCTCGCGATCGAGCACAATGGCGCGCAGATGAAGGTCGTGAGCGATCCGCGCCGTCTGCGGCAGATCCTGCTCAACCTGCTCTCGAACGCGATCAAGTTCGGCGGCGGCAAGCCGATTCGCGTGCGGTCGATGCCGCGCGAAGATGGCGGCCTCGTGCTCGAGGTGATCGATCAGGGCGAGGGCATCGCGCAGGCGGATCGCAACAAGATCTTCGACGAGTTCGTGCAGCTTGGAAAGACGCAGCTCACCGAGGGCACGGGGCTTGGACTGCCCATTTCGCGTCGCCTCGCGGAGATGCTGCAGGGGCAGCTGGAGATCGAGTCCGAGGTGGGTCAGGGAAGCACGTTCCGGCTCACGCTGCCGCAAACGGCGGACAACCATCCGTTACGAAACACGCGCGCCATCGAGCTCGATGCGATGAATGCGTTGAACGCGCCGCCGGTCGGGGATCTCGAGGAGAGGGATGGCGAAGTGGCCGCCGAGCCGGCGACGCGCGAACCCGGGGCAGGGACGCTGGGCTGATCCGTGCTTCAGAAAAAGCCCAACCTGAAAGGCTGTAACTGAAAGCCCAACTGAAAGGCTGTAACTGAAAAGCCGAACTGCAAGGATGGAACTGAAAAGCCCAACGACGGAACGCAGAAAGACGCAGGCTGCACGATCGCAGAGCGACGCAGTAACGGCGGTGACTGCCGCTGTTGCAGTTGCAGTGTCTTCTTCTGCGCTCGCGCAGCCTGCGCCGCGCGCGAAGCGCGCACTGCGTTCCTTAGTTCGGTTCTGTAGTTCTGCAGTTCTGCAGTTCTGTAGTTCTGTAGTTCTGTAGTTCAGAACTCAAACCCCGCCGACAGATTGAAGTGATTATTCGCCACCGAGCCGGAAGCGTACTTGGTCTCGAGCCGACGAAACTCCGCGCCGAAAAACAGCGGGCCTGACGGCCTGAGGATGCCATAGCCAGAGCACGCCTGATTGCGCAGGCGTCCGCCCGCCAGCACGTCGCTCTCCTTTGGCTGGTCGATGCCGCAACCGGCGCCCACCCGCAACAACGCATTCGCTTCGACGTTGACTTGCGCCCAGCCGCCGCGATCGTCGAGCGGCACGTTGAGTCTGCCGACGTTCTGCCCGATGCCGCCACCACCAAGTCCGCGAAGGCCGCGACCCGCGTACGCCTCGCCGCGCAACTCCAGTCGCGACACCATGAGCCGAGCGTCGCAGGCGATGACGTGTGTCGTCTCGCTGGCGTTGCCCGGCACGGCGAGCAACGCGAGATGTCCACCGCAGCCCACTTCACTCGGCCGGTCGTCATCGCCCCAACGCGCACGCGCGCCTCGCTCGCGGGAACGCGCGAGCGCTCGGCGGCGTCGACGTCGGTGTCGAACAGGCCGACGGCGTCGCCCGTGATGTTCGCGAGCACGGCGGCCTGCAGTGCGAAGCGCACCGCGCCCCTGGTTTCCACCGTACCGCGGATCTGCGGCAGCCAGAGCCAGAGATTCCCGGCGGCGGCGAATTGCGGTGTGCCGATGGCCGCGGGACTCATCGGATTGAGCGGCGAGATGAGTGGCATTTCCTGCCCGATCATCAGTTCGCCGTTCGTCCATCGCACCGCGCCGCGCGCCGTGCGAATGCGCAGCAGCGGAAACGTGCGTCCACCGCTGCTCGGCTGCTGTCCGCCGAAGAAGTCGACGTCGAGATCACCGATGAACTGTCCGCCGAGGACGTCGCGCGAGGTCAGCACGAGGCCGAGGGTCGTCTGGCGAATGGCGAGGCCACCCCTTCGACGGGCAGCGCCTGCGCGGAGTCCGGTCGCACGAACTGCGGGTCGTCGACGTTGTTGACGCGCCTGTCGTTCGAGAAGCCGTGCACGAGGACGCGGCCGTTGAACTCGAGGGCGCGATCGGCAGCGGGGACGCGACGACTTTGATGCCGGGCGCGACGCCGTCCGTCAGCGGCGTGCTGGAGCCTGGACAGACGCTCGGTGTACGCTATGACATCAAGGCGCTGCCTGGCGCCGGCGGAATGGGCCTGGTGTATCGCGCCGTCGACCGCGAGCTGCAGGAGATCGTCGCGATCAAGACGTTGAAGCCCGAGCTCATCGCCGCCGACGACACCGCATTGGAGCGGTTCAAGAGCGAGATCCGTCTCGCTCGAAAGATCTCGCATCGCAACGTCGTGCGAACGCACGATCTCGGCGAAGCGCGCGGGCTCTATTTCATCACGATGGAGTTCATCGAAGGGACGTCACTCAAGGACCTGATTCGTGCGCGCGGCCGGTTGCCCGCACAGGTCATGCTTCCGATCGCGAAGCAACTGTGTCGCGCGCTCGAGGTGGCGCACGAGGCCGGAGTCATTCATCGGGACATCAAGCCGCAGAACATGGTCGTCGAGCGTGACGGCACGTTGAAGGTGATGGACTTCGGCATCGCGCGTCTGGCGACGCGTGCGCCGACGCAGGGGCTCACCGCGGCGGGCATGGTCATCGGCACACCCGAGTACATGTCGCCCGAACAGCTACTCGGTGATGAGCTCGACGTGCGGGCCGATATCTACTCGGCGGGCGTGGTGCTGAACGAGTGTCTTACGGGACGCTTGCCCTTCGAGGCACCAACGCCGATCGCCCTCATCGCGCGGGTGCTCGAGGACACGCCGGTTGCGCCGCACACGTTGCACAGCGATATACCTCAGGCAATCAGCGTCCTCGTGATGCGCGCGATGGCGCGCGATCGCGACGCGAGGCCCGCTACGGCGGAGGCGCTACATGATGCGCTGGAACAGCTCGGTTGAGTTGGTGACGATGATCACAGGCGAACGACGCCGCCTCGGCAGGGTATATTGAGTCATGCGATTGCTTTGTATCGGCCGACATGAATTCCTGAGTGAGCACCTCTGCCGATTCTTCAGTGAGCTCGGCACTGATTGCGAGCCCGTCGTGGGCATTGCCAACGCCGTGGCCGTGGCCGCCACCTTCGAGCCGCACCTCGTCATCGCGGAAAGTGACTTGATCAACCCAGTCGTCCTCGACGCATGGTCGCACGAGAGCGTGCTCGCCGGTGTGCCTGTGCTCGCGGTGAGCCTCACCCGACGTCCGGAGGAGAGCATTCCTGCCGACCTGTGTGGACTCGCCGGTGTGATCTACCTGCCG
>JBDSML010000142.1:0-17416 GCA_039915865.1 Gemmatimonadaceae bacterium
ATCTCGCATCCGGAGAAGGTGATGTTCCCCGATGACGGGATCACGAAGGGCGACCTCGCGGCGTACTACGAGCTCGTCGCGCCGTTGATGGTGCCGCTCATGAGTGGCCGCCCCGTGACGATGGAGCGATTCCATCGCGGTATCGGCGAGAAGGGATTCTTCCAGAAGAACGTGTCGAAGGGCGCGCCGGCGTGGCTGGAAACGGTCGCGGTTCCGAAGAAGGACGGCGTGGTGAACTATCCCATCATCGCCGACGAGCGCGGCGTGATGTGGCTCGTCAACCAGAACTGCATCACGCCGCATGTGTGGACGTCGCGCGCGCCCGACCTGTTCCATTCCGACCTGTGCGTCTTCGATCTCGATCCGCTCGACGACGACATGGACGTGCTGCGCGATGTGATGCTGCTCCTGCGCGCACTGCTCGCGGAACTCGGATGCACGAGTTGGGTGAAGACCTCGGGATCGAAGGGATTTCATGTCGTCGTGCCACTGGACGGCAATGCGGACTCGTCTCAGGTGGCGCACTTCGGGCATCGTGTAGCACGCGTGCTCGTGGAGCGCGATCCGGCGCACCTGACGCAGGAGTTCTACAAGGCTGATCGCGGCGGACGCATTCTCGTCGATACCGGTCGCAACGAGTTCGGCGCCACCTTCGCCGCCGCGTACGCCGTGCGACCAAAGCCTCACGCGCCCGTCTCTGCGCCGTGCACGTGGGAGGAGGTCGAGAGTGGAACCGTGCGTCCGCAGACGTTCACGCTTCAGGGCATGGCGCGTCGCCTCGACGAGGTAGGCGATCTGTGGGCGGGTCTGCATCGCTCACCGTACGCGCTGCCAAGCCCACCATGACACGAGTCGACCTCTGCCATCAGTTCGGTGAGATCTCGCTCGTCCGTCATCGGAATGCGCTCCGTTGCGAGTGAGAACAGCAAGATATGTAAGTCACCGCTGTGATGCCCTGATTACGGTCGCGGCGCTGGTGCCGGCGTGCCCCACGTGTTGTTCGTGCGATCGATGTCCACGAGGCGCTTGTCCGGATCGAGCTCGATGCGCGTGAGCGTCTTTCCACTCACGGTGTACCGCCGCATGTAGTGCGTCGTGTTCGTGCTCCACACTTCGGCCGGATAGTCGTAGCTGTCCACCGAGCCGTCGCTGTACGTGAAGCGCGCGAGAATGGGCAGCACGCCGCGAGCGCGATTGCCGTAGACGACGGTCACGACCTGTCCGCCATTCGGCGCCGGTGCAACCACAACCGTGTCGATCGCCTGGTCGAACTTCACGTTCTCCTTGAACCACTCGCGCCAGAACCAGTCGAGGCGCTTGCCACCGACGTCTTCCATCGTGCGATAGAAGTCGCCCGGCGTCGGATGCTTGAATGCCCATCGCTGGATGTACGTGCGGAATGCGTCGTCGAACGCCTCGGGGCCCATGATCTCCTGACGCAGGAGCTGCAGCCCGACACTCGGCTTCACGTACGCGGTGACGCCGAGCATGCGCGGGTCGATGCGGTCGGGCATGACGTCGATCGGTCCGTCGACGTTCGCCTTCTGCACCTGCTCCACGATCGAACGCTCGCCCAGTGCGCGCTGCATCTGGTCGCCCTTCTCGGGGTAGCGTTTCGCTTCGCTGAACGTGTTGATGAAGGTGTTGAATCCTTCGTCCTGCCACATGTACACACGCTCGTTCGAACCGACGAGCATCGGGAACCAGTTATGCCCGATCTCGTGCGTGACGACGTTATAGAGGTCGTACTTGTCGTCGCTCTTCGCTTCCATCACGAGCATGGGGTACTCCATGCCGCTGATCGGACCCTCGACGGCGCTCATCTGCGGCCACGGGTACTTGAACCAGCGCGTGGAATACTCCTCGAGCGACATGCGCGTCTGGTCGGCCGCGTCCTTCCACGGCTCCACCGCACTCGGACGATAGAATGCCTGCGCGAGAATGCCGTTCCAGCCGCTCGCATCCCAGATGTATTCCGGCGATGCGGCCCACGCGACGTCGCGCACGTTCTTCGCCGCGAACTTCCACGTCATCGTCGAGCCGCTCGACTTCGGACGTGCCGCGCCGGACCTGATCTCATCGAGCGTGACGATGTTCACCGGCGTCGCCGACTTGATCGCCTGCGCGAGACGGCTGATCTGCGTCGGCGTAAGGACGGCCGAGGCGTTCGTCAGCGAGCCCGTGCTGGCGACGATGTATCCCTTGGGCACGGTGATCTCGATGTTGAAATCGCCGTACTCGAGATAGAACTCGCCCTGTCCGAGGTAGGGCTCCGTGTTCCAGCCGCGCAGATCGTCGTAGACGTTGACGCGCGGATACCACTGCGCGAGCTCGTACAGCATGCCGTCGCGCCCCATGCGATCTGCGCCGTGCTCGGGAATCAGGAAGTGCCACGCGACATCGAACGTCGCCGCCTTGCCCGGCGCGAGCGGCTCGGCCAGGTCGACCTTCATCACCGTGCCATTCGCCCGCTGCTTTACCGCGACGCGCCTGGCGCCAAGGACCTGGTCGAACTTCTCGACGACGTCACCGCCCTCGAATCCGCGTGCACCGAACCGCGACTCCTGCGGGAAGATGAACGAGTTGAGCGACTTGTCCTTGAACGCGTTCTGCTCCATCTGCAACCAGATGAAGCGGAGGGTGTCAGGCGAGTTGTTGGTGTACTTGAGCCGGAGCGATCCGTTGAGCGTCTTCGTGGTGGTGTCGAGCGACGCCTTGATGTCGTAGTCGGCGTGGTTCTGCCAGTACTTGGGGCCCGGAGCGCCGGAGGCCGAGCGGAACATGTTGCCTGGCGGCAGCTCGAGTGGCGCGAAGAGGGATGTGTCGCCGACGCCGGTGTTGTCGAAGCGCGGCATGACAGGAGACGAAGTCGGGGCAGGAGCTACCTGCGCCGCGAGCGGGGCAGTTCCGAGAACGGCCAAGACCGCCAGCAGTTTGAATTGCATGTGAACGGGTGATTGGAGTTTGCTGAATACTACCGCGCTGGAGCAAAGGAAGGTCCAGCGGTATCGGCTACCGCGTGGACACGAGCGGCCATGATTCGACAAACCGGAAGCCGCGAAGGTGCGCGCGGAGCGTGAGAAAATCGGCGCCGTTCCGGGTCACGAGCACGGCACCGGCCTCACGGCACGACGCGGCCAGAAGTGCATCCCTCGTCATCGACGGCGCCAGCGCTCGTCGCTTCCCACGCGACGTCCCAGCGAGCTCGGCGAGCGCCCGCCCAGCCTCAGTACATGCGGCAAACGACGGCGCCGTGGTCCACCCGCGCAGTTGGTACGGAGAGGTCAGCGCCCGGACAGCCTTCACATGCGCTGGTGTGGTCGCCCCGGTGGCGAGCTCCATCGCGACGATGCCGTCCATGCGCACCCGCATGCCGGCGCGCAGGAGAAAGCGCTGAAGCTCGTGAAGGCGCTCCCGGTTGCGAAGCGCCTCCACGTAGACGTTGGTGTCGAGGATGTAGAGGTCGGCCACGACGGCCGTTCAGCGCTTCCGACGAGCGGTGGGCGTCGCCGTTGCGGACCGATCATCGAGACCGCCAAGGTCGTAGAGGTTCTCGAGCGCAGTGCTGACCTCTCCCTGAAAGATCACGTAGTCGAGCGCGCGGTCGACCGTCTCGGTATCGGTGCGCGCACCGAGGATGGCGCGCACCGCTTCGAGCTTGGCGACATCCATATCCATGTTCTTCCTCGCGAGCGCCGGCTCGGCACCACGCGACGGTGCGGACTTGTGTTTCATGACGACCTCACCGAGCGGAGTACAGAGTGACAGTGTATATAATCTGTATCACCTGCCCGTGCGGCGCACGAATCCAGGTTCGAGCTACCGGCGCAGCAGAGACACGGAGCCGTTCGTCGTCTCTACCCGAAGCGGCGTGCCGCCGCCGTTCAACGGCAGTGACATACGTCGACCGATGCGGCCCGAGAGCGTCACGGGAAAGTCCGTGTTCATCCGCCCATTCACGGTGCCCGTCTCGATCGTCGCGGCGTAGGAGGCAGGGATACCCATCCGCACCGAACCATTCTGCGTTTCCGCATCGAGTCCCTTGCCATCCCACTTGCTGCCGGCGAGCTCCGCGTTCACCGAGCCGTTCTGCGTGCGGGCGCGGACGTCACCACCCACTTCGCTGAGGCTCACGGAACCGTTCTCGGTGCTCAACTCCAACCGTCCGGTCACGCCGGTGACTCCCACGCCGCCGTTGTGCGCGTCGAGACGAAGGTCGAACCGACGCGGAACGTACACCACGTAGCTCACCGACCAGTTCTCGCCGCGTGACCAGGAGCGCGCGCCCTCCGCGGAGATGCGGCGGCCGTCGTTGGTGATCCGAACCTCCTTGAGGAGGTCGCTCGCCGCGCCATCAGAGCGCGCGTTTGCCTGTAGTCGAGCTGTGACCTGCACGGAATCGCGGTCCCATCCCATCACGCGGATGCCACCGTTCTCACGTCCATCGATCTCGAGGATGCGGCCGCTGAGCGTCGCGGGCACGACGCGCTCTTCGCACGCCCGTCCGCGATCGTCGTTGCCGTTCCAGCCGCTGCGACAGTTCTCCAGCCAACGTCCATCGTCGTGGTCGGAGAAGCGCTGAGCGGCGAGCGGCGAGGCTGACGCGACGATGAGTACCGCGAGGCTGGTTCCGAACCGGATGGTGCGCATGAGGGAGTCCGTGAGGGAGTGGGCTTTGGCAGGCTACTGGCTGAGACAGCCCACCTCGCCGAACGGTTGGAACAGAACTCGGCGACACGGTCGCCGAACGACATCCGTTCCCAGTTACTGAAAAACCAGTTGACAAAATGAATTCGCGCCGATAAGCTACGGAAGAACCCGTAGACAAGGCCTCATGAACGACATCTACTTCCCCCCACGCGAGCTCGAAGTCATGAGCATCCTCTGGCGGCTCGGATCGGCCACGGTCGCCGAAGTGCGCGATGCACTCGACGAAAAGCTCGCCTACACCTCGGTCCTTTCGGCGCTCCAGACCCTGGAGGAGAAGGGCTACGTGCGACACGAGGCCGAGGGTCGTGCCTACCGCTACCTGCCCAACGTTGGTGCGGAGCGCGCCGGCGGCAGCGCCATCGCCCGGATTCGCGATGCCATCTTCCACGGCTCTGCCGAACGGATGTTCGCGCAGTTCGTATCCGACAAGAATCTCAGTCGCGATGACCTCGAGCGCATGCGCCGGCTGCTCGCCGAGCGTCTCGAAGAGGAGGAGGACTGACCATGGCGTGGATACTCTATGTGCTGCTCGTCGGCACGCTGCTCGCCTTTGCGGCACTTTCCGTCGACGGAATCCTTCGGCGCACCGCGTTGCCGACACGTTGGATCTGGCTTGCTGCGCTCGGCGGAATAGTCGCGCTGGCGGTTCTCTCGCCGCGTCGAGAGTTCAACCGCTCAGCGTTCAAGACGCGCGCGCGCGTCGCCACGCCGGTGAGTGTGCAGGGCCTGCCGAGAAAGCCGGGCGGGCTGATGGCTACGATCGCCGCGGCACGCGACGCGATCGTGTCGTCGGTGTCGAACACGCTCGCGGTGGCATCACTGCGCACGCCGCAGCAAGCCCTCATTCCGTTGGCGATGGTCTGGCTGGTACTCAGCGGATCGGTGCTCAGTGTCCTCGTCATCGTGAGTCGTCGCACCGACCGTGCGAAGCGTGAGTGGCCGCTGCATGACGTACACGGAACGCCGGTGCGTCTCGCGCTTGCGACAGGACCAGCCGTCATCGGATTCGCCCGACCGGAGATCGTCGTTCCGACATGGCTGCTGGAGCGCACGCCGGATGAGCAACGCCTCGTCATCGTGCACGAGCGCGAGCACGTGAAGGCGCATGATCAGTTGCTGCTCGGCGCCGGCTGGCTCGTCGCCGCGCTGCTGCCCTGGCATCCCGCCGTGTGGTGGTCGCTGTCGCGGCTGCGTCTCGCCATCGAGCTCGATTGCGACGCGCGCGTGCTGCACCGAGGTGTTCAGCCTCGCCCCTATGGATCGTTGTTGATCGACATCGCCGGCCAGTCTGCCGGCCACCGCATCGGCGCGTTGGCGCTGGCGGACCGGACTTCACACCTCGAGAGGAGACTGCTCGCCATGAAGCACTCACGGACCAGATTCGCCTTTGCCCGCGCCGGCGTTCTGTGCGCCATCGCGCTCCTTTCGGTCGGTGTCGCGTGCGAAGCGCGCATGCCCACCTCGGCTGAAGTCGATGCGATGAGTGTCGCAGGTGCGGAGCGATCCGCCGTGTCGGCAAAGCTGCTTGCCGAGAAGAACTCCGCCGACCGTATCTATGTGGTGGACGGCAGGACCGTCAGCGAGGACGTAGCGCATGCCATCGCAGCGAACGACATCGTCAGTGTGAACATCATTGGGAGAAAGTCAGCGGCGGAAAAGGAGATGGTCCGCATCGTCACCGTCGCCGAAGGGCTGAGCGGCGACGAGAGCAAGAACCTCAACATGAAGATTCGTGAGCGCGTGCCGACCGACAGTGGCGTCAGGCCGCTGGGCGAGAAGCGGTTGATGTCCACGCGGTCGTTCGACGGCGTGGTGATGATCAACGGTGTGGTATCCACGTCGCAGGCGCTCGCGGAGTTGAAGCCGGAGCAGATCGAGAGCATCGAGGTCTTCAAGGGTGACGCAGCCGCGAAGAGGTCCAGCAACCCCGCCGCGGCGAACGGCATCATCAGCGTCAAGATGAAGAACGCGAAGCGCTGATCACTCGCCAGCGTCAGGGCCGGCTTCGAGCGTTGCGAAGCCGGCCATGTTTTCGATGAGGCCAAGCAGGTGCTGCTGACTGCGCAGGATGCCGCGCAACTCGGCGCGTTGGTCGGATGTCGCGGTGTCGATCAACGTGCTATCGAGCCGATCTGCATGCTCGGCGATGGCCGACACCGGGCCACGCAGTTCGTTCGACATGGCGGCGAGCAGCTCGGTCTTCGCGCGGTTGGCCGTCTCCGCCGCGATGCGAGCCCGACGTTCGACGGCTTGCGCGTCGCGCCGCGCGCTGACGTCCTCGAACGTCAACACCGAACCCACGACCTCGCCGCGATCGAACACCGGCGTCATCAGCGAATCCACCAGGATCGCCGAGCCGTCGCTCTTCCAGAAGGTATCGCTCGCTGAGCGAAAGGAATGGCCTGCGTGGCGCGCGACGTAGTTCGCGCAGACCGCTTCGTTGAAGCGGCTGCCGTCCGGATGCGAATGATGAATGAGTGCGTGCTGGTCGTGGCCGATGAGGTCTTCGGCGGTGTGGCCGAGCATGCGGAGTGCAGCGGGGTTCGCGTAGGTCGTGACGCCGCTCGCGTCGGTAGCGAGGACGCCGATCTCCACGTTCTCGAGCAGCCGCATGGTCTGTTGCGACGCGGCGCGCACCTCGTCGCGTGCGCGAACGCGATACTCGATCTCGTCGGACACGCTCGCGGCGACGTCGGTGAGGGTCTCGAGATCCTTCGCGGTCCACTCACGCTGCACGCGGTCCACGACACACAACGTGCCGAGCACAGGGAGCTTGGCCGTGTCCAGGGCGGGACCGAAGATCGGGACGGCGAGATAGGAGACGATGCCGAGCTCGCGCGTTGCGTGACTGTTGCGAACGTACGGGTTGTCCGCTGCAT
Source organism: Gemmatimonadaceae bacterium (assembly GCA_039915865.1). Taxonomy (GTDB): domain Bacteria; phylum Gemmatimonadota; class Gemmatimonadetes; order Gemmatimonadales; family Gemmatimonadaceae; genus AG11. Next base: position 7,590 of record JBDSML010000142.1, read on the forward strand.
CGCCGACGATGAACGGCACACGCTTCCAGACGACGTACTTGCAATACGAGTTGCCGGAGCGGCGCCGCGTGCGCCATGTCTCGCTGTCCTCGCTCGGCTCGGTGTGCACGGCGACGGGCACCATCGCACGCTCGGTGAGAATGTTCACCTGCGCAACCGGGGCATTCAGGGCACGTGCCGCGATCCGGGCTGCGCGATTGAGTGCTGGAACTGAACCTGCCGCTTCCAGCAACCCGGAGCGACGAATCACCTCCAGGCGCAGGCGCCCGTTGAGGGCGCGCTTGATCTTGTCGCGGTGCGTCTGGGGCGCGTCGGCTGCCCAGTCAGGTTGAGTCGTCACGTCGGCGGGGCGAGTGGTGGGTTGTCAGCGAAGCATGGTCTTGGCAATGGTGGCCAGCTGCATGTTGCTCGTGCCTTCGTAGATCGTTCCAATCTTCGCGTCGCGATAGAACTTTTCCGCCGGGTAGTCGGTGGTGTACCCATATCCACCGAAGAGCTCGAGCGAGATCGACGTCACGCGCTCGGCGACCTGACTGGAGAAGAGCTTGGCCATGGCGCCTTCCATCGCGATGTCGTGTCCGGCGTCCTTGAGACGTGCGGCGTTGTAGACCATGAGGCGTGCCGCTTCCGTTTCCGTCCGCGCCTGCGCGAGCTGAAACTGGATGCCCTGGAACTCGGCGAGCGGCTTGCCGAACTGCTGTCGCTCCTTCACGTACGCCGTTGCGGCAGCAAGCGCGCCCTGGCTGATGCCGATCATCTGCGCGCCGATGCCGATGCGTCCCTCGTTGAGCGTTTCGATGGCGACCTTGTAGCCTTGTCCGACCGGGCCGAGCACGTTTGCCGCCGGCACTTCGACGCCGTCGAGTATGAGCTCGGTGGTGCTGGATGCGCGGATGCCGAGCTTGTCCTCCTTCTTGCCGACGGAGAATCCAGCGAAGTCACGTTCGACGATGAACGCCGTGATGCCCTTGTAGCCGACGTCGGGATCGGTGTTGGCGAAGACGACGTAGATCCCGGCCTCGGCGCCGTTGGTGATCCACATCTTTCGGCCGGTGAGGATCCATGAGTCGCCACGCTGTTCGGCGCGGGTGGTCATGCCGAATGCGTCGGAGCCGGAACCGGGCTCGCTCAAGGCATATGCGCCGATGGTGTCGCGCGTGAGCCGCGGCAGGTACTTCGCCTTGAGCGCGTCGCTGCCGTAGCGATTGATCGGATAGTTGACGAGCGTATTCTGGACGTCGATGAGGATGGCCGCGGCCGCGTCGAACTTGCTCACTTCCTCGACGGCGATGGCGACCATCGTGAGCGATCCCGCGGCACCGCCGTACTGCTCGGGGACCTCGATGCCCATGAGGCCCATCTCGAAGTACTGGGCGGTGAGCGTGGGGTCGATCTTTCCGGCGCGCTCCATCGGCCCGACGCGCGGCTTCACCTCTTCGGCAGCGAATCCGGCGACGGCGTCCCGGAAGGCATTCTCGTCGTCGGAGAAGGTGGTGAGGGCGGGATGCAGGACGGCGGATTCGGTGGTCATGAGTGCGCCCTGGCCGTGGCGTCGTGCACGGGCACTGGCGTCGTGACCGGGTGGCATCGGCAGGCGCCGCCGCATGCCGTGCCGGACTGCGATGAATGCCAGCAACGCGCGGCGTCGTCGGCGCTCAGGGGGTTCGTGATGGGCAGCCCGGCGCGTTGGAGAATGAGCTCAGCGAGCTTCTCGTGGACACCGAAGGCATTTGTGATGTGCACGTGAAGGGCCGGGAACCCCTGGGCGGCGGCAGCGACGAGGCGCGGGATGTCTCCGGTGGAGTGCTTGCCGGGCGACAACATGTAGGGGAAGACGGTGAGTTCAGTCGCGCCGGCCTGTACGCAGTTTCGCACGCCGGCGTCGATGGAGGGTTCGGCGAGCTCCATGTGCGCGTGGCGGACAATGACATCGGGGCCGGCCATCGCCTGGACGAGGTTGGCCATGCAATCCATCATCTCGTTCGCCTCGTGGCGACGCGAGCCGTGGTCGATCAACAGTATCGCCTTCACTGTGATGCTCCTTCGGAGAGTGCGTGCTTCATCTACGAAGGTACAGGACGGAGTGGGCTCGTGGCAGACTGGAGCGGCATCAGGTTCGTGTCAGCTTGCTCTCGCGCGGCGCGTCGTCGGGCGTGTCGTACGGCGTACGGCGCCTCGTGAGGAGTGACGCGCGCGGCGTGATGCGGTTCGTGTGGCGGTCGCGCGTCTGGTTCGGCGACAGAAGGAGAAATGATCTCGGGTTGTGGAGCGTTCCAGGGACCCAAATCTGTCAGGCAACGCGGTCGTTACCGCTTCACAACTGCGCAAAATACACGACAGCCGAGTCCGAACCTTCACGGCGCCGCCCCACGGATCGCCGCACGCAGTACGCCTCACTCGTCACGACGCGCCGTACGCCGTACGACTCGCCGCACGACTCGCGGCACCGAAGGAGGTCAACTACGGCCGAGGGGTAGCCAGCGACGCCATGAGCACCTTCACGGCAGCGTCCAGCTGCGAATCCCGACCCGAATACGACTCCCCCACCGGTCGTACCACCAGTTGATCCACCGGCCGCGGCACCAACTCCATGTCCTTCCCATCCGCCCCTGTAATCCGCGTCCCAGGCAATCGCACGGTCGTCCCGTCCAACAGCGTCCGATTCGACGTATAGATGATCCACCCCGCCGTCGGCTCACCAACCACCGTCCCCAACTTCATCGCCCGGTAGCCCTCCGTGAAATCCTCGGCGTCGCTGAGCGAATGTTGGTTCGTCACGAGTACCGTCGGGCGCTCGAGTGAGCGTTGGCCGAGCGCGGTGCGGGCGCCCGTGATGGGATCGCCGCGGCTCTGCATGCTGAGATACGGCTTCCGCGCAAAGACGTCGAGCGCATACGCGTTCACGAAGCCGCCGTTGTTGTTGCGCACGTCGATGACGACGCCGGCGCGATCGTGCTGCTCCGCGTCGAGGTCGGTGTAGAGCTGCCGCAGCGCGACGTCGCTCATGTCGATCATGTGGACGTAGCCCAGCTTTCCGCCGCTCGCCTTCGCCACGTACGCGCGACGCGACTCGACCCACGCGCGATAGACCAATCCCTTTTCCGTACCCGTGTTCACCGGACGCACCGTCACCTGCCGCGAAGCACCAGTGCGCGGCGTGATCGTCAGCACCGTTTGCTTGCCGGTGCGATACGCGAGGAGCTCGTCGAGATTCGTGTGCGCCCCGATCGCCTTGCCATCCACTGCGGTCAGCGCATCGCCAACGACGATGCCCCCGACGAGCGCAGCGGGACTCAGGGCGATCACCTCCGTGACGCGCAGCTTGCCATCGCGCTCGTACTCGGCGCGATCGAAGCGGAGACCGAGCTTGCCGACGTTCGGCTGCTGCGCCGGTGGACCGCCGATGCCGAGATGCGATGCATTCAGCTCGCCGATCATCAGGTTCATCAGGCGACGCATTTCATCGGGCGTCCGCGCGCCGGACACGCGATCGGCGTAGGTCTCACGCAGCGCGCCCCAGTTGGTGCCGTGCATCCCGGCGTCGAAGAAGTTGTCGCGCAGGTACGACCACGCCGTCTGGAACACGGCGAGCTTCTCGCGTGAGAAGTCGACGTCGAGCTCCGCGCTCACGTTCAGCGCGCGCACCGCGCGTGACTCGGCGTTGACGATGTTGATGCGTCCGCCCTCGAGATAGAACACTTCCTTCCCGTCGGGCGACCACTGTGCTGCGCTCTTGAAGCCGCTCGTGCTCGTGAGCTGGCGCGCGACAGGCTCGCCCTGCGCGAGCTCGTCGAGATTGTACGTGTAGAGATTCGTCTGTCCCGCGGCGCTTGCCGTGAGCAGCATCGCCTTCCCATCTGGACTCAGCACGGCGCTGTTGACGTCCACGCCAACGGGCAGCGCTACCGCGCGACGACGGATGTCGTCGAAGACGATGGTCGTGTTGCGGCGTGCCGCGGCGGCGCTGTCGCGCCGCGCGACACTGTCAGTTGCAGCACGATTCACGACCGGCTGGCTGCCAGGCGCACCGGGGCCGGGCTGCTGCGTCTGCGGGCCGGGCACGCGGCCCGGCGTGGAGTTGAACAGTTCGCGGAACTGGTCCTCGCGATAGCGTGGCGTGCGCGGCACGAGGTCGATGCGCACGGCCTGTCCGTCCTCGGTGCGCTGCCCCGACGCGAGTGTCAGGAAGGTGCCGTCCGCACTCCACGACAGTCCGCCGCCGTTGCTGTTCGACAGCCAGCTCGCCTGCTTCGGCGCGCCACCGTCCGCCGACACGATGAACACATTCGTGAACTGCTTGGCACCATCGCTTGTGGCGTAGGCGAGCCAACGTCCATCGGGCGACCAGGCGACACCACGCTCGTCGACGAATGGCGGACGCCCGAGCGACGCGTCGGCGACGATCTGCTTCTCCGTTCCGGCAGCCACGTCGAGCACGCGCAGCTCGCGCCCACCACGCACGAAGGCGATGCGGCGGCCATCCGGCGACCACCGCGGCGCGACATCATTCGCCGCACCCTTCGTGAGCTGCGTCTCGGCACGCGTGCCGAAGTCGTACAGGAAGAGATGCCACGCGCCATCGCGCTCGCTCGCGTATGCGAGACGCCGACTGTCCGGCGCCCATGCGAGCTGCTCCTCTGGTCCAGCAGATGTCGTCACACGCGCCGCTTCGCCGCCATCCTTTGCCGACGCGGCGAAGATCTCGCCGCGCACCGCGAATGCGACCTTCTTCGCGTCGGGCGAGAGTGCGAGCTGCTGAATGCCATTAGTGAGCGTCACGTGCTCCACGGCGGGCCCAGCCGGCACGCCGCGCAGCGTGATCGCAACGTGCTTTGCCTGACGCGATGCGACGTCATACGTCCACACGCCGAAGTCGCGCTCGAACGCGATCGCCTGGCCATCGTTCGAGATGGATGGGAAGAGCAGGCGTCCCTCGGTGAAGCGCGTGAGTGGCGTTGCTTCACCGCCGCTCCGAGAGCGCATCCAGAGGTTCTCGTTGCCTGAGCGGTCGCTCATGAAGTAGATCGTCGCACCGTCGGGTGACCACATCGGCCATGCGCTCTTCGCGCCGCCCGTCGTCACGTGCTCATAGCGCGGAGTCGACGCACTGCTCGGTGCGACGTCGTTGACGAGCCAGATCTCACTCTCGTCGATGTGACTGTGGCCGTGCCGCCACCACTGGCCGAACACCACGCCGCGCGCGGTGATGGCGAGCGAGCTGCCGTCCGGCGCCGGCGCCGCGAAATACTCCGCCGCATATCGATCCCCCGCGACCGGCATCGGCGTGCCGCCATCGGCGCTGACGCGAAAGACGTCGCTCATGCCGGCGATGTCGCGGCTGGTCGACGAGAAGTAGAGCCACTGTCCATCGCGCGACCAGTTGTCGAGTGCGTCGTTGACGTCGTCGAATGTCACCCGACGCAGATCACCGCTGGCGAGCGTGAGCACGTAGACGTCGCCGTTTCCCGTGCGGTTCGACACGAAGGCGAGCCGGGTGCCGTCGGGCGAATAGAGTGGCTTGCTCTCGGTGGCCGGATGCGAGACGAGCAGCCGCGCTTCGCCGCCGCCGTAGGGCACCGTCCAGATGTCGCCGCCGGAGACGAACGCGATCTCGCGATGGTCTGGCGACAAACTCGGCTCCGCCATCGAGGGCAACGGCGCAGCGGCGATGGACGAGCGAGCGTCGAGTGTCGTCGTGGTGACGAGCAGGGAGGCGATGGCGAGCAGGAACGAGCGAGGCGTCATGTTCATTTGGGTGTGGTCGGCAGGGGAGCAAACATGACACGACACCGCAGGGAATGGCAGAGCGCCGCGAAACCGCTCCGAGAGCGACCGCGTAGGGAGCGCGACCCAACCCAACTCGCCGATGCCCTCTCGCCCGACGCGCCGCGCGACTCTCGCTGCCCTTTTCGTTCTCGGACTCCCCGCCACCGGCTCGGCGCAGGGGCTCGACCTCACGATCAATCATGTCGGCCTTGCCATCGGCGACGTCCCCGAGGTCACCGGCCTGCGGCTCAACTATCGCGACCGGAACCTGCGTCGCGTGGACGGCGTGAACGTGACGATCTGGACGCCCTACAACGACGACAATATGCGTGGCGTCGTGCGCGGCGTCGCACTCGGCCTGCCGATGACGGGGGCACGCGACATTGACGGAATAGCACTCGGCCTGTTCGGAGTCGGGGCGCAGAACCGCCTACGCGGCATCGGATTCGCGCCGATCGGCTTGGGCGCAGGCGGCTCGCTCGAGGGGATCATGGTGGGCGGCATCGGCGCCGGGACGGGCGGCACGATCACCGGCATCGGCGTCGGCGGAATTGGGCTCGGCAGCGCCGGGAAGATGAAGGGATTGTTCGTCGGCGGCGTTGGCGTCGGCAGCGGTGAGGACATCGAAGGCATCGTCATCGGCGGCGTCGGCGTTGGGGCTGGCCGAGATCTCACGGGCATCTCGATCGCGGGGATCGCGGCCGGTGCCGGTGGGACGCTCACGGGACTGACGGTCGCGGGCGTCGCCACAGGAGCTCCGCGTCTGCGCGGCGTGGCGCTGTCGGCGATCGCGGTGGGCGGTCAGGACGTAAAGGGTCTGGTTTTCGCCGGCGCGTGGATGAGGATCGAGAACGGCCAATTCAGCGGTGTCAGCGTGAGCAGCTTCAACCAGGTCAAGGGCGTGCAGCACGGCCTCGCCATCGGCATCGTGAACTTTGCCGAAGAGCTGCATGGCGTGCAGGTCGGGTTGATCAATATCGCGCGCAACAACCCGTCTGGTGCACGCGTGCTGCCGCTGCTGAACTGGCATCGCGATTGAGTAGCGATGCGCGCGCGGCTACGTGAGTGACCGCGCGCGGCCGAGCAGCGCTTCGAGTTCGGCGTCGCTCAGGCTCTGCCAGTCCAGTGGGCAGGGAAAGATGCGACGCCGACCGAGCGTGGAGTCGAAGAGCAGGCCGGGATTGTCGGACTGGGGCGGATACTCCCAGTCGAGCGCCCACGCGATGCTCCAACGAGTCTCGTCGTAGACCTCCCACTCCACGCCCGAAGCGTCGACGAAGAGGCGGCTGTGCTCCATCGTCCCTCCGGTTTGGCGTGTCGCGAGATTCGATGGTGACGGAATACCACACCAGGCGAGCAACGATACAGTTGCATACACGAGTCCACGTCGCAACATGTCGTCGCATCACAGCCGGGGCATCATCCTTCCGACGCGAGCCGAATCATACCCGCGACCGCCTCACGAACCAGCGGAGAGGGTATCGCCGAACACCTCGAGCGCCAACTCCACCTTCCCGAACGGCGCCGACACCTGTACCCCCTGTACCGACCCCTGCACCCGCTCGAGCATCTCCCGCGCAATCGCGATCCCCTCGGCCACCGCGTGCTCCTTCGACTTGTCGCTCGCCTTCCGCATCCGCTCGATCACCGACGTCGGCACGCTCACGCCCGGGACTTCATTGGCCAGGAACTCCGCGTTGCGCACGCTCACCAGCGGCCAGATCCCCGCGACGATCGGTACCCGCGCACCCTCCGTGCGGCGCAGGAAATTCTCGAGCTGCGACGCATCGAATACCGGCTGCGTGACCGCGAACTCCGCACCCGCTTCCACCTTCCAGGCAAAGCGCTTCAACTCGTGCTCGAGATCGATCGGCGCGGGATTGACGCCCACGCCGATGACGAACTTCGTCCCGGTGCCGATCGAGTTGTCGCCCGGATCCCGGCCGTGGTTCAGGTTGCGCACGAGATTCGTGAGACCGATCGCGTCGATGTCGAACACCGCCGTCGCGCTCGGATAGGGGCCCATCTTCGGCGGATCGCCGGTGATGAGGAGCAGGTTGCGAATCCCCACCGCTGCCGCGCCCAACAGGTCGCTCAGCATGCCGAGGAGGTTGCGGTCGCGGCACGCGTAGTGTGTCACCGTCTCGATGCCGACCTGCTGCTCGATCAACACTGACGTCAGCAGTGCACCCATGCGGCTCTGCGCGCGGGGCCCATCCGGCACGTTCACGGCATCGACGCCCGCCTTCTTCAGCAGGCCCACGTCCGTGAGCATGCGCGACGCATCCACGCCGCGCGGCGGCACGATCTCCACCGACGTCACGAACCGGCCATTCGCGATCTTCGCGCCCCAGTGCGATCGCTCGGCAAGTGGGATCGGCGGCACGTCGGGGGTACGCGGCTTCTCACGCTCCACCGTCGTGCTGCCGACCGATACCGGCGACGTCGCGGCCGAGCGGGCAAAGCGCGGGCTCAGCGGCCGGATGCCGACGCACATCGAGTGGATGTGCTCCGGCGTCGTTCCGCAGCAGCCACCGACGACCTTCGCGCCGGCCTGCACGAGGTGACGCGCGTACTCCGCCATGTACTCGGCGCTCGCCATGTACATGCTGCGTCCGCCGACGTCGCGCGGCATACCGGCGTTCGGCTGTGCGGAGATCTTCTTCCGCGTCACTGGCACCATCTTCTCCACCGCCTCGAGAATCGTCTGCGGGCCGACGGAGCAATTGAGGCCGATGACGTCCGCGCCGAAGCGGTCGAGCGCGCGAGCGACGTCTTCCGGCGTCGCACCGTAGGGCGTGTGGCCATCGACGCCAATCGTCATCTGTGCGACGATCGGCATCGCGGGATCCACCGCACGCGCGGCGAGGATTGCCTGGCCGATCTCATGGAGGTCGCTGAACGTCTCGAGGATGAAAAGATCGGCGCCGCCGGCCTTCAGCCCCTCCATCTGCTCACGGAAGATCGACTGCGCCTCCTCCGCTGACGTCGAGCCATACGGCTCGAGTCGAACGCCGAGTGGTCCGACGGCTCCGGCGACGAGGACGTCGTGTCCTTCGTCAGCCGCTTCGCGTGCCAGCTCCGCGGCGCGCTTGTTCAACTCGCGCGTCTGTGTCGCGAGTCCGAACTGCGCGAGCTTGAGCCTGTTCGCGCCGAACGAGTTCGTCTCGAGGACCTCGGCGCCGGCCTTCACGTATGCGCGATGCACGTCGCGCACGAGATCCGGCGCGCGCACGTTCAATTCGTCGTAACACTGGTTGATGAACACGCCCTTGGCGTACAGCATCGTCCCCATCGCTCCGTCGAACAACACGAGGGATTCAGGATCGATCAATCGCTGCAGTGCCGTGGTGGACATCAATGACTCCGTGTTCCTTCTGTTTCCGTACTTCGTAGTCAGCTACGCAGGTACTCAGGTACTCAGGTACTCAGGTACTCAGGTACTCAGGTACTCGAGTACCTGGTACCAGCGTACTGGAGGTCCATGTTCAAACGCAGTTCAAGCAACCGCTTCAGCCGCCGTCCGCACTGCGTAGTACTTCGATTGCGGATGATGGACGATCACCGCCGCCGTACTCTGCTCCGGAATCAGCTGATAGGCGGACGTGAGCTCCATGCCCAACGCCGACTCCGCAGGCAGCAGCTTGAACAGCTGCGCATGATCCTCGAGGTCGGGGCACGCACCATATCCCCACGAGTACCGCTTCCCCCGACCGCCTGGGATGCCGAGCTCGCGACGAATGCGACGATGCAGCCACTCGGCCACCGCTTCGGCTGATTCGACGGAGAGACCATGCGCGTAAAACGCCTCGCTGTATTCGCCGGCCGCCTGGAGCTCCTCGAACCGTCGCGTCGCGTCGTCCCCCACCGTCACGATCTGGAACGCGACGACGTCGACATCGCCACTCGTCGTCGCGCGGAAGTAGTCGGCGAGGCAGAGACGCTCGCGACCGTCCTGCCGCGGAAAGTGAAAGCGCGCCTTCTCGACCAGCGTGCCGTCCTTCGCGTACGGCTCCGGCTCGTATACGACGAGGTCGTTGCCGAGGCTCTGCACGGGGAAG
>JBDSML010000030.1:0-39082 GCA_039915865.1 Gemmatimonadaceae bacterium
GTGGAACATGCGCCGTTCGCGGATCTCGACCATCTCGAGCTCCGTGACGATGAACGGACGCACGCTCGCGCTGTGGACGGACATCACGCCGGCGACGAACACGGCCGTCGACCTCACCGGGACCACGCTGTTCGTCGGCGACGCGCGCGACACGACGGTGGACGTCCGCGGCAGGATCGCCGTCGCCACGCTCGTCGCTCCCCCACCCGCGGCGATTCGCTCGACCACCAACACCTATGATTACAACTACACCCGCCCTGCGATCACGGCGATGAGCAATGCGCTCACCCGGCGCGGCGCGGTGGGAGTCGTCATCGTCGCAGACTCCATCGCCGAGATCGCATTCGACGGGGTGGCGAAGGTGCAGTCGCGCGGCACCTACGACGTGGTCGGTGGCGTGCCGCGGTTCACGCGCCTCCCAACCGGCGCTGCCGCCGGCGGCCGCGGTGCTGGTGCCGGCGGAAACCAGGCGGCAGCAGCACCAGTGCCCGTTCTGCTCGTCCACCGCGGTGCACTCTCCGACTGGCGCACGGACGGCACTGCCGTGGACATCAAGCTCCGCTCCGAGACCTTCGACTACCCCTCGGTGAACGTCATCGGCGAGGTGCGCGGCACGGATCCCAGACTGCGCGACGAATACGTCCTCTTCAGCTCACACCAGGATCACGACGGCGTTCGGTACACCGTCGCCGGCGACTCCATCTGGAACGGTGCCGACGACAATGCCACCACGAGCGTCGCGCTGCTCGCCATCGCGCGCGCGTGGGTGAAGCAGCCGAGCAAGCGGTCGGCGCTCTTCATCTTCCACGGCGCGGAAGAGCGAGGGCTCCTCGGCTCGCGCTATGCCGTCGCGCATCCGGTCGTCCCTCTCGACAAGATCGTCGCCGTACTCAATGGCGACATGCTCGGCCGCAACAGCCCCGACACCGCGGCGCTCATGGGCTCGCAGCCGCCGCATCGGAACTCCACCGCTCTCGTGCAGATGGCGATCGACGCGAACAATGCGACGAGCAAGTTCGTCATCGATTCACTCTGGGATCGTCCGACGCATCCGGAAGGCTGGTACTTCCGCAGCGACCACGTGCCCTACGCGGAGCGGAGCGTGCCGTCGCTCTTTTTCTCGAGCAACCTGCACAACGACTACCACACCCCGCGCGACGAGCCGAAGACGATCGACTACGGCAAGCTCACGCGGATCACGCAGTGGATGTACATGACGGGTTGGCTCGCAGGGAACGCGGCAGTGCGGCCGGCTGTGGATCCGGGGTTCGTGCTGCGCTGATCACGGCCGCGGCGCCGGAGTTCCGTTCAACATACCGTCGACGCCGATGTCTTCATCGACGTCTGGCCAGCGAACCCCTTCTCCGTCGCCAACGATCTGATGGTTTCGTCGTTGCACAGGCGTCGCCTGTGCGAGCCGCCATGACCATGCAAGTGGAACGATGATCGTGCGTCCATCGGCAAGGTGAGCAGAAATGGAATCGTCCGTCACCTCGACGGATGTGATCCTTGGCTGCTTACTGGGCCCGGCGGCAGTGCTCATTCCAAGCTTCCACGATTGCTGGCCGATGCTCGAAGACGATCGCGCGTATGCAGTTCAACTCACGCGCGGAGAATCCTCGGTTTCGTGCGACGGTAACGCGCTCCAACCAGATCTTGCATGTCCGTCTCTCCCGCGCGACGTGTACATGAGCCGGCTCTGCGCAGTCCAGGCTGTAGAAGAATAGGCGATACGGCCCCGGGACTCCAGCGATCGTAGGCCGCTTGTGCGCCTGAGCGAACGGATGGGAAACACTTCTCGGTCCCCATTCGACGACACGACGCGCTACAGCGTGCAATACGTCGTGAAGAACAACAAAGCGCGGTAGGCAACGAGAGTTCCTACGAACGCTGTCGCGAGCCCCATCGCGACGCTCAACGCCCCCGCGACCGACAGCTCGTATACACGACGCACAGCGAGAAACGCGTGCGCCACCGCGCCGAGCAACAATGCCGCAACAACTCCCACAGCAACCACCCCGGCGCGACTCGGCGCACGTCCCGCCATGATCGCGACGATCACGCCCCACCCGGCCAGCGCAAGCCAGATGAACGTCAGCAAGTGCAGCGCGAACACGAGATGTTGCCATAGTGACTCGGAATGCCAGGACGCCTGGCGCGCCACGCGAACATCACACTCAGCGCGAGTGCCAACGCGGGAGCGAACAACACGATCAGGCTCTTCCGCTCGACTCCACCCTATCGTTGAACTTCTTCGTGTACGCGACATAGGTGTCAGCGCTGCCCACCTCCCCCTGCACCAGTCGCGCGACGAGCGGCGGTGACGGCGGACTGAACTCGAGATAGTTGCCGAGGCTGTAGTTGAACATCGGCATCTTCGGCGCGGCGAAGAAGAACAGTACGTTGACGACGAGGAACAACTGCAACGGCTTGAAATACGGCGCGCGTCGGCCGCGCAGGTGATCGACCGTCAACTGCCCCGGCCGCGTCACGAGCGTGCGCAGCGTGCGAACGATCTTGCCGTCGACACCCAGCAGCTGATCCAGCAATTCGCCCAGGTGCACGTGCAGCGAATAGTCGCCGACGCGCGGCGCAGCCTGCCCGCAGTCCGCGCAGTACCGCCCTGACAGTCGCGATCCGCAGTTCGGACACGGTGCCTCGCCGAGCGCGGGCAGTTCCGTCAATGCGGCTTCGCTCCCTTCGCCGCCGGCTTCTCCGTACGTTCCGCGCGCTCCTCGAGTTCGTCACGATCCTCATCGGCGATGTCCACCGACATCGGAAAAAACAGCGACCGCTTCACCGTCGGATACGGCGTCTTGTACCCCTTCGCGTCGTGCCAGAGAATCCGATTCAGCGCCTCACTCGGTGCGGCATCAGGGACGTCCAACCGCATCCGCGCCGACGCCAGCGCCGCCTTTCTCCGCTCCGCCGCATCCGGCCCCGTGATCGCACCGACGCGCTTGTTCTTCTCGAGCAACGACTGCGTCGGCGTCAGCGCCGCATACGGACGCAGTTCCGGCTTGCCCGACGGCTCGATGAAGCTCGCCCGCATGTCCGTCGCCACGAGATCGAAGATCGACATCGCCGGCAAGCCGAGCATCAGCTCGATGGTCTTCACCATGCTCGGCTGCGCATAGAACGTCGAATCGACGATACCGCGCTTCGCATAGGGTGAGATCGCCAACGCCACCGTGCGATGCCCATCGATGTGATCGACGCCATTCTGCGCATCGTCCTCCACGACGAGAATCGCCATGTCCTTCCAGAAGCGCGAATGCGTCAGCCCTTCGACAATCTTGCCGAGCGCGAGATCGTTGTCCGCCACACACGCCTTCGGCGCACACCAATCCGCCGACGTGCCCTCCGTATGGTCGCTCGGCAGGATCACCATGATGAGATTCGGCATCTTGCCCGCCGTCTCCCACTGGCCGAGGTGCCACAGGATGTCGCCCGCCTTCACGACGTCCGGTGACTCCTGCGTCCAACCGGGATACTCACGCACCAACGCCTTGTCGAGCGACGGAATCTCGGAGTGCGTGTTGTACCGCTTGCTCAACAACTCTCGCTGAAAGGCGTAGTCGTTCGGCTTCTCGAAGTACTGATCGAGCATCGTCGCACGCACTGACGCCACCGAATTCTTCGGCGCCGGCGCATACTCGCCGAAGATCGTGACCGTCTTTCCCTTCGCCTGCGCGCTCTCCCAGAGAAATCCGCCCGAGGAATACGCCAGCGCATCGATGCCCTCGGACGGATAACTGCGCCCGAAGTACAGCGGCCACATCGGATATTCTGTCTCGTTCGCCTGCGTGATCCAATTGTGCCCGTCGGCAGAGTTGCCGCCCGACGCGAAGAAATGATCGAGCGTGACGAACTGCTCCGACAGCGCATGCGCATTCGGCGTGACGTCGCGGCCATACGTCGTGAGCGAACTGTCGCCCGCGCCACGACCGAGATCCCCCAGCACCTGGTCGTACGTGCGGTTCTCACGAATGATGAAGACGACATGCTCGATGAGCGACGGATCACCCGGCCGCTGCGGAACCGCGCGTGCGATGCTGCTGCGCGGAATCGGCGCCGGAGCGCTTGCCGACGCCAGGTGGAGACGATTGTTCGTCGCCACCGCAGTGGTGAACGCCACGAGATCCGACGCCGTCGGAACCGGCAGCACATTCACCGAGCCGCGATTGGCGTGCACATAACGTCCCCGCTTCCCGCTCGTCGTCCCTTCACCAGATCCAACACCAAGCAGCGCGCCAATCGCGAGCAGCGATCCATCCGCGCTCACATCGAGGCTGTTCGGGTACCACGCCGTGGGAATGAGGCCGAGGAGTCGCGCGCGCGGGACGCTCACGTCGTACATCGCCACCGCATTCGCGCCACCAAGTGCGACGAACAGCGTGCGCCCGTTCGGCGTCAGTGCGAGCGCTGTCGGGGCGAGGCCGAGCTGTCGCTCGCGAAACGGCGTGATGCCCATGCGCGTCGCGACATGCGTCTTCGTGTCGATCACCGTGACGGAATCGGAATTTCCATCCGCGACGAACAGTCGATTGCCGCGCTGGTCCCACACGATGGACGTGGGATGCCGGCCCGCGACGATGTCGCGCTCAACGACACCCTTCACCAGATCCACTCGACTCACCGTCCCCGCCTCGGCGATGCCGCGCACGTCGACGCGCACGGCCTCCGCCCGTGGATCACAACACTGCCGCGCCTGCCGCTGACGCGCCGTCGGCTTCGGTCCGCCGAGGATCGTCACATAGGCGATGCGCCCGTCGGCCGAGATGACGGCGGCGATTGGCTCGACGCCGAGCGGGATGGTGCGAATCAGCGCGCCAGTCTGTGCGTCGAGCACCGCGAGTGCATCATTCGCCGGAAGCGGCACCACGGCAACGCGCTTTCCATCGGCGCCAGCCGTCGTGGCGATGGCCGGCCCACCCGCCATGTAGTCGCCGAGCGCTGGGGAGCGCCACAGTGGGGCGACTGAATCGCCAGCCGCGTCGGCGTCGAGTGCGCTGAGATGTGAGACAGCCGGCGCGCGCGTCGATGCCGCGCCAGGCGTAACCGACGTCGCTGGAATCCGCCCCACCGACGACACGAAGGCGCGCCGTGTGACCGGATCGATGGCGATCCCGTAGACGCCCGGCGTGCCGACGACCTTCGCGCGCGCGACCGCGCGATTCCCGCGCCAGTCGAGGCGGTAGGTGACATTCGGCGCCGCGACCCAGACCTCGTCGGAGCTCTTGCCGAATCGCACACCAGACACCCGTCCGTCGAACGAACTCTGTACACCCGTCGGCGATATGCGCTGGCCTGTCGCGATGACGCCAGGATCGGGAACGTTGCGATGGGGAGCCGGCTGCTGCGCTTGCAACAGCGCGATAATGACGAGATTGAGCACGAAGTTACCCTGTAAGGTGTAGCTCCATCCTACCGCTGGCGGCGAGGAGACGCCATCGCCGGCGTTCCGTAATGCGCGCTGAGCGTGTGCTGCATCCGCCGGCGCACTTCATCGCGCAGCTCGTCCTCGTCCTCGCGCGTCGGCCCGTTCGCATACACGGGGTCGAGCACCTGCAGCGTGACGTCATGCGGCGAGAGACGACGGCCGCGCAAGTCGGTTTCCGGCTTCAGTGGCGAGATCACGACGGGAATCACCGGCACACCGGTCCGCGCTGCAAGGCGAAACGCACCACGCTTGAACGGCCCCAGCGTGCCCGCCACCTTGCCTCGCGTTCCCTCGGCGAACATCCACACCGAGAGACCATCGTCGCGAATCGCGCGTTCCGCTTCGTCGAGCGCCGCGGCCGCGCGCACAGGGACATCACGATCCAGCGCGATGCTCCCCGAGCTGCGAAACAACATGCCCATGAACGGCCAGTCCCCGATCTGCGACGCCATGATCAGCGTGTCGTCGGGAAAGATGTGACCGACGATTGGGTAGTCGATCTGGCTCTGGTGATTCGACGCGTAGACGCATGGCACATGTCGCCCCACACGATCGCGGCCGACGATGGTCAATCGTATCCCTACCGGTGGTGTGACGAGTCGTGCCATCACGCGTGCAAACGACTTCCGCCGGAACGCGTTCGAGACAGGCACGAACCGCAGGAGCGTGTACCACGTCACCGCGAGCACGAACCCCAGGCCGCCGATGCTGACGCGAATCCAGAACATGATCCGCCGTACCAAAGTCGTCACGACAACGCGGCGTGCGCCCTGTCCGGCACGTGTTCCAACTCTCGTACGGCGCGCGCCAACTCGCGCATTTCGCTCGGCGACGCCGACGGATACAGCGGCAGGTAGAGCACCTCGTCCATCAAACGCTCCGCCTGCACCGGCACCGCACACCCCGCCGGCGCCTTCACGCTGATGAGGTTCGACGCACCACACGTCGCGTCGAAGCCGCGCGCCCAAAGCTGATGCATCAGCTCCTCGGGCTCCGTCGTCAGCATCGGGAAGAGCCAGTGCGAGTGCCGCAGCGCCTCTGTGCCAGGCCGGTTCAACTCGGGAAACTCCGACGTCACCACATCGACGATCGCGACACGCTCGGCCACCGACTCCACCAATGACTGGCGCAGCCGCCGCTGCAACATGCGCAGTAGCGGAACACTCGGCTGCTGCCGCAGTCGGACGAACAGGTCGCCCTTGCTGAAGGCGCGCAGCGCGGTGCCGAGCGTCTTGTCGTGATCCATTCCGCGCACGTTGCAGAAGCCGATGAACACGTTGAACATCGCGCGAGCGGTGACGGCCTTGAGGACCATCATCGTGCCCACCCGCTTCAGGTACGAGCCTCGCGACTGACGAGCATACGTCGCCTGCTGTTGCCGCACCTGCCCGGCGAGCGCGGCGTCCCTGAAGCGAAGCACGCCGCCGCCGAGCGCCGTCTGCCGCTTGATCGATCCAAAGCTGAACATGCTCACGGTGGCGTCGGCATGACCGCGCCACGCCGACCCGTCGTTGGCCTGCGCGCAATCCTCGAGCAGCGGCAACGAGTGCTCGCGCGCGACCGCGACAATCTCGTCGAGCGGCATGCGACTGCCGAAGACGTGCGCCACGAGAATTGCCTTCGTGCGCGGCGTGATGGCGCTGCGTACGTCGTCGGCATCGATGGCCAGCGTGGCGAGATCGATGTCGACGGGAACCGGGACGAGCCCGTACTCCAATAGAATGTCGACGACGTGCGGGATGGTGATGGCCGAGACGATGATCTCGCTGCCGCGCGGAAATGCGAACACGTGGAGCAATGCGTCCAGACCACTCCGTACGGACAGCGAGGCAACCGTGTTCGGAGCCCAGAGTGCTTCTATGTTGCGCTGAAGTGCATCCGCACTGCCGGGCAACACGCAGTATACCGAACCGGCAAGCAGGTCCGTCCAGCTGATGTATGGCGCCCCGCGCGGAATCATCGCGCCGACTTCGCTTCGACCAGAAGACCGCTCGCCGCCGGCTCGTCCGGCTCGTCCTCATCCTGATCCGAGCCATCCGGCAAGACGTCAGGCGCGAGCATCGCTTCACGCAGACGGTCGATGACGTCGTGACTGACCGCATGCACGTCAGACGTCGCGTCGAGCAGCACAGGCGTACCGCACGCGATGTGGATGCGTCCGAGATCGACCTTTCCACGCCACGCATCCATCGCCCACGACAGCAGCGCACCGAGTCGCATCTTCTGCTTGGGCTCTCCCGCGAGCTCGCGCGCGAAGGCGTCGTGCTCGGGCACGCGCTCGTACGTCAGCGCAATCGGCAGCAGCGCGCAGGTCGGCTCTGTCGACTGCAGGCAGCGCAACAGCCCCCGGCGTGGCGACAGGAACTCGCCCGTCCTGCTCCGGCCACCTTCGATGAAGAACGCGAGCGTATTTCCGCCGGCGATCAGCTCGTGCACACGACGGGCGAGGCCGGGATCCCTGCCTTCGCCGCGCCGCAGATAGAACGCGTGCATCGACGCGAGGATCCGGCCGAGCAACGGAATGCGCGCGAACTCCATCGTCGCCGCGATGTGCGGAATGGGCAGCAGATCCGGTCGCGCGAACGCGAGATACGTCGTCAGCACGAAATCGAGATAGCTGCGATGACTCGGCGTCAGCACGAGCGTTGCACCCGCAGGCACCGCCGCGCGTGCACGCTCGAACGACGGCACGTCAACCGTGATGGCGTCCACCGAACGCGCCAGCAACTTGGTCGTGAGCAGGGAACCGGCGCGGATCCAGAAGTTGCCGCGTGGTTGCTTCGACACCCAACGGAGGTCGCCTTCGTGGCCCGCATGCTCACGCCCTGCCAACACCCATTCGGCGTCGTCACCCTTGAGAAGATGACGAAAGACGCCGCGGTTGATCGTATCGATGAACGTCCGGCCGTCGAACGCATCATCCAGCGGTATCGAGGTGCGGAAGTCGAAGGTGCGCGTGGTGAAGTACGCGAACTCTTCATTGAGGTACCGCAGTCTCTCGCCGCGCTTCTGGGCCTGGCGCTTCTTCGCCTTCGACCCCCTGCCTTCGAGGGCGATGGGAAGCCGATGCTGCAACAGGTCCGTGATCGCGAAGCGGATTCCCCGCGGTCCGAGATAGCGTCCCTTCGGGCGGCGTCCCACGCGATGCACACGGAAGTACCGCTGCACGATGTCCCAAGCTTCCTGCATGGTCGGCGACTTCGCGAGCCCCGCCACCGCGTGGCGGACAACGACCTCATTCGTGTCGTGAATGGATGCGTGCACGATCCGCTGCGTCACCTCGTCCACCGGAATGACGTCGAGGCGCGTCTGTGGCTCACAGACCAGCGCGCGAAGATGTCCCGTACCGATGAGCATGACGAACGCCGCATAGCCTGCCGTGCTGTCGATCCATCCAGGGAACGGATACTGACGACTCGCCGTGATGATGCTCGGCCGCAGGATCGTGAGCGGCACGTCTCCCCGTTGCTCCACCAACATCCGCTCAGCGATCGCCTTCGTGAGCGTGTAACTGTTCGGATGCCCGGTGCGCGCCAACAGCGCTTCTTCCGACACACCGCTCTCGGTGCACGACGCATACAGCTCGGCCGCAGGTGCCGGCAGCGACACCAATGTCTCTTCGATCGCCCTCCCGTCGAGCCCCGGTGCGACATACGCCGTCGAGACGTAGACGAAGCGCGACAGCATCGGAAGTGTGCGCGCGACCTCCAGCATGTTCAGGCTGGCAGTGACGTTCGCGCGCGCCGCAACGGCGACCGGCAGATGGAACTTGATCGACGCCGCCGCATGCACGACGTGCGTTACATCGCGAAGAAACTTCGTGTGACCCGCGTCGAGCGCGAGACCTGTCTGCTCGAGGTTCCCTTCCAGCACCGTCACGATGCGCGACCAGCCGTCGGGCAACAACGAGAAGCACTCCGCGTCCACGACCTCGCGACGGAATCGCTCCTCCGCGCGACGCCCGCGTAACGGACGGATCACCACACCGATGCGATCGATCCCGAGCTCGTCCTTCCGGCGGACGAGCTCCTCGAGCATCACCTTGCCGAGAAAGCCGGTGACGCCCGTGAGCAGGAAGGTGCGCGATGCGACTGCCATCACTGATTCGCGATGCCGAAGATGTTCGATGGATCGATTGCGCGCTTCATCTCCGCCGCCCACTCCCTGCTCGCGGGTGAGAAGATGCGCGGTAGGTAGCTGTTGCGAATCTTGCCGATGCCATGATGATGTGAGAGCGACCCGCCCGACCGCAGAATCTCGTCGCGCGCCGCATGCTCGAGTTCCGCATACACCTCGGCGGGACGATCCACGCCCTTGTGGTGAAAGGCGAAGTAGAAATAGACAGCCACTCCAGTATCGTACAACTGCGTGATGCGGCACGTGATGAACGGCACACCCGGAAGCTTCCGCGCCGCATACTCCTCGGCGAGGCGACGCTTGACGTTCGCGCACAGCGACTGCGCCTGGCTCCACGGCACGGACGTCTCGAATGACTCGGCAAGGATGTAGTGCTTCATGATGAAATCACGAAGGTAGGCAATGCCGAACGTAAGTTGATATCCCTTCTTGCCGTTCTCCGAGCCGGCACGCATGCCACCATGCCGCCGAGCGAGACGCCATACCGCACGCTCCTCGCCCTCGACCTGTTCTCGGCTACCTTCGTAGACCAGCGTACATGCCACCATCTGCGTCGGGTCGAATCCCTTTACACGCGTGACGAACAACTTCTCGGCGCCACGCTTGGCTGCCGAGAGGCCGGTGGCCTTTGGCTTGAGTGTCTGGCTGAGCTGAAATTGCAGGTTATCCACCAGACGCACACTAGCAGGCGGCGTCGCCTCGCGCGTCAGGTCGCGGAGAAAGGCGACCCCCTTCTCGAATGTCGGAAAAAGGATGGCATCGTACCGCTCCACCTCGGGAAGCGGGAAGATCTTGACGACCGCATCCGTGATGATGCCGAGCATGCCTTCGGAGCCGAACATCCACCGCCGAGGGTCGATACCGACGGATTCCCGCGGCGCCACGCTGGGTCGCGAAAGCTCGCCGCGCGCCGTGACCACGTGGACGTCGAGCACGATGTCCTCGATGTTGCCGTAGCGGTTCTTCTTCATGCCACTGGCGTGCGTAGCGATCCAGCCGCCGAGCGTCGAGAACTCCACGCTGTCGGGCTCGTGGCCGATCGTGAAGCCGTGTGTCGCGAGCTGCGCTTGAATGTGGCGCCCTACTGCTCCCGCCTGAATCCGCGCCATGCAGTTGACCGGATCGATCCAGAGGATGCGATTGAGCCGTCGCAGGTCGACTGAGACGATCATGCGGTGCTCGTCTGTCGGGCAACGGAGCGCGTCGGTGACATTGGTGCCGCCGCCGTAGGGCACGAGGCAGACGTCGTGATCTCCAGCGGCCTCGACTATGGCGACGACGTCTTCGGTCGTCCCCGGATAGACGACGAGGTCCGGCACCCGTTCGATGCAGCCATACTTGATGCTGTACATCGCGTCGAGGGTGTGGCCGTGGCCGTGGCGAAGTCGCTCCAGTGGATCGGACGAGATGGCGTCGCTGGCGAGAATTTTCCCAATCGCGCGAAGGAAGTCCGCGTTGTCGCGCGGCGGCGGAATGGCGGGCGGATAGGCGGCGTCGTGCGTATCGGTGGGAGCGAAGTCGATGCCGAACTGTGTCCTGACCCATGGCAGCAGGTCGGGTAACTCCGCGCCGCTCAACGCGTAGCGTGACCCGGTGAGCGTCACGCTCCCGTTCGGCAGGATCGCGAACCCGGTATCACGAAAGCCCCAGACGTCCGGACTGATCGCGTGATCGTCGTCCGGAGCGGGTGGAGGCGGTGGCGGAATGATTCGGGAGCTCTCCGCGTCGGTCATCAAGGGGACGTCTACTCCGTTCAGCTCTACGATGCTCTCGAGTCTCCGCTGCGATAGGGAGACCCCCAACTTAGCGCTCGGGTGACAGGTCCGGGATGTGGACGGCGCCTCCACGAATGACCCCATCGGCTACCTCGATGACCCAAAATCCCTCGCGACCGCGCTGTGTGGATGAGCCGGCGCAAAACACATGCGGTCGCGTCGCCGTGGCCGCATGGTAATAGCGCTCGTGAAGGTGTCCGTGCAGCACGGCGAACCTCGGACCGGGTAGCATTTGCAATAGTGCGTCCGCGTCGACGAGCCCATGCATGCGCGAATCCGGCCGCCCCTGCGCGTCGAGTGGCCCGTGGTGCACCATGACTAGTGTCGCACGGTGACGCATGCGCGGGTCGTCGAGCAGATCACGTAGTCCGCCGAGCTGCGCTGGCCCGATGGAGCCATGTGCCATGCCTGGTACGAGCATGACCCGAGCCGACAGCAGCCCGACGACCGCCGCGTGGTCGCCCTTCAGGTGGACGAATGGATAGCTGTCTTCGCGCTGGTACTCGGGGAGGTCGCTCGTGAGCAGGTGGCCGAAATGCTGTTCGAATCGATGCTGCCTGGCCGCGTTCGGCGTGAAGACGTCGTGATTGCCGGGGATGATCGAGCATCGCGTGCGATCGTCGGCGATTGCGCCGAGTGCTTCGCGCGCGGCGCGAAACTCGGCGCCGGTGGCGTAGGCGGTGATGTCGCCGGTGATGACGAGGTGGTCGGCGCTGAGGCGTTCGACGTCGCGGACGATGCGTTGGAGCGTTCGCGGCGCGTCACGGTAGGCGGTGGCCCGTCCGCCCACGGTGAGCTCGAACATCGCCATCCAGCGTCTCCAGCCCAGTTTGAGCCATGGGGCGGAGGCGTAGTCCTGCGTGATGTGGATGTCCGAGCAGTGGAGAAATCGCATTTAGCCGGGCTGCTGACTGTCATCCCGCACGAGCAACGCAGCAAAGCCTTCCCGCAGAAAGCCCTGCAGAAAGCCCTGCAGAAAGCCCTGCAGAAAGCCTTCCTGCAGAAAGCCTTCCTACGGAACGCAGAAGCCTGCGCCGCGCGCGCAGCGCGCACTGCGTTCCGTAGTAAGGTCCGCAGTAAGGTCCGCAGTAAGGTCCGTAGTAAGGTCCGTAGTAAGGTCCGTAGTAAGGTCCGTAGGAAGGCCGGCTCGCCGCCCAGCCTACCTCTGCAAACCGATCCGCAGCCGCGCCGCGCGATCATACTCCGCCAACGTCGCCTCGACGACATCGCCCCACCCGAACGGAGTACGAGCCAACCGATTCCGCGATGCGATCGCCGCTCGCAATGGCTCATTCTGCGCGAGCTCCACGACCGCATCCGTCAAATCCTCGATCGAATCGCCGAGGAGACCGTTCTCGCCGTGCACCACGAAATCCTCGACACCTGTATTCCGCCGAGCGATCACCGGCAGCCCCGCAAGCATCGCCTCCAGCGCCGCGATACCGAACGACTCCATCCGCGTCGGCAGGATGAACGCATCCGACTCCGCGAACATCGCACGAATCTCCTCACGCGTACGACGCCCGTGGACACGCACGCGATCCGCCCCCGCCGCCGCCGCGAGACGATCGACGAAGAATCGCTCTCGCCCATCGCCGATGATGTCGAGCGTGATTCGCACACTCGACCCCACCCGCTTCTGCGCCTCGTCGAGAATCGGGAACAGGTCGCGCGGGCGCTTCCGCACCTGCAACCGCATCACCGCGATGAGCCGCAATTCGTCCGGCCTGCGAACGCGCGCCGGCGTCGACCACGCCGACGTATCGATGCCATTCGGCAAGACGTTGACGTCCGTGTCATTGAGAATCCGCGACGTTTCGGTCGCCACGAACCGACTCACCGCCGACCACGCGACCGGATAGCGCCACGCTCCACTTGACTGCACGATGTTGTGCAGCGCCGGCTCCAGATAATCGTAGACGCTGTGGAAGGTGAGCGCCGTCGGAATGCCACTCCTTGCCGCGAGCCGAACGCCACCGTACGCGAGCGGCGCGATCACACCGCAGTGCACGTGCACCACATCGAATGCACCATCGCGCAGCGCGGCGCGGAGCTCGCGAAACTGCCGCAACGAGAAGGTGAACTCGAAGAAGGGAAATCGAAAACCGCGCAGCCGGCGCACGGGAATCCCGTCGAGAACATCGGGGCCGGGCGTCGCCGTGATGATCTCCACGGAGTGTCCCGCCGAGCGAAGCGCCTTCGCAAG
The DNA here is from genome assembly GCA_039915865.1 of Gemmatimonadaceae bacterium. GTDB lineage: Bacteria > Gemmatimonadota > Gemmatimonadetes > Gemmatimonadales > Gemmatimonadaceae > AG11. The sequence goes on from JBDSML010000030.1 coordinate 13,562, forward strand.
GTCGATCAGCTGTAGCTCGAGCCCGCCGAATCGCGGAAGGCACCAGTCGCACACGAGGGCGATCTTTCGCACCGTCGACGCACTCGCCGGCCCGGTCGTCGCGGCCGTTTCGCCGGCTGGGCTCATCATCGTCACGCGCGATAGTTTAGGGCATGCACGCTTCTCGCGCGACATGACGGCTCGCAGCACACAACGTCTGGCGCTCGGCGCCGCCGTTGTCTTTCCAGTGCTCTTCGCGACGGCCTTCACCGTCCGCTATGGCTACTCGCCGCTCGTCATCGCCCTGCACCTGGCGGAAGTCGCGCTCGCCTGCCTGCTCGTGGGCGCAGTGTTCAGGACCATCCCGAATCGCGCCTTCATCGCCATCACCGGCGCGACCCTCACGTCGCTGTACTTCCTCGTCATCGTGCTCAGCACGGTCACCAACGAGGCCTGGGGCTGGAGCATCTCGATCGACCTCGGTCGCGCATACCTGCGCTACCTGCCCGCGATCGTTGGCAATCTGCCGGTGTCGTATGGATTGATCGACCTCGGCCTGGCCGCGCTTGTCGGGGTGCTGGTCATCATCTATTGGCAATGGTGGGTCGCCGCGGCGAAAAGTGCGAAAAGCAGGTCCCGCGCCTTCTTCCGGGACGACACGCTACGACGGGCTTTGGCCGCGCTCGCCCTCGCCGCATTCATCCTCATCGCGCGTCGATCACCCGCCGCGGCCGCCGAGCCCCTCACCGCGCTGTTCACCGCGCCCGGCCAGGCAAACGAGGCACAGGCACGACTCGCGAACGCGAAGGCACGGCGCGAATACCCCGGCGGCGACAGCTTCTCCAAGCGGAACGTCATCCTCATCTTCTCCGACGCACTCCGCGCCGATCACATGGGCGTGTACGGCTACGAACGACCCACCACCCCGTTCCTCTCCCGGCTCGATTCGGCAGGACACCTGAAGAAGGTGACGCTCGCCATGGCGACCTGTCCCTTCAGCGCCTGCGGCATCCTCAGCACGCTCGCCTCGCGCGACTCGGCGGTGCTCGACCTCGGGTCGCTCAAGCTGCACGACATCCTTCACGATCGCGGCTATCGCACCAACTTCATCGCGTCGAGCGACCACACCATCTGGTACATGCTCCGCATGCACTATGGCGACAACGTCGACTACTTCTTCGACGGCTGGCACTCGAAGCGCTATTCGCTGAAGGACGACCGGTTGATTCTCGAGGGGCTGGAGAGCGTCGCACCGTCGAGTGGCGCGCCCGCGTTCTTCTTTTTCTTCCTCAGCGCCACGCATCCCGTTGGCACCAAGCTTCCCTCTTTTCGCAAATGGCTTCCCTCCGAAGTCACCGTCGGCTCCGACGCCGCGACGCCGCAGCGGAACGCATACGACAACGGCATCCTCCAGGCTGACAACTCCATCAAGGAGATCCTCGGAACGCTCGATCGCAAAGGCTATCTCGCCGGGAGTATCGTCGTCATCCTCGGCGACCATGGCGACGGCTTCGGCGAGCACGGGGTGTTCGGCCACACGCGATATCTCTACCAGGAGATGCTCCACATCCCGCTGATCATCTACGACGACTCGGCGGCGAACTACGCGAATCTCGACTTCGCGACCCAGAGCGACATCGCCCCGACCATCCTCGAACGGCTCGGCCTCCCGGTACCCACATCGTGGCAAGGCCAGTCGCTGCTCAGCAAACCGGCGAAACGGTTCAGCACCCACTGGACCGACCGCGGCCGGCCATGGCACGCGGTGCTGTTTCGCGACGCGGGAAAGATCTACAAGTACATGTACGTGGTGCGGTGGGGCCGTCGCGCCGAGGAGTTGTATGAGCTGACGTCCGATCCAGGCGAGCAGAAGAATCTGATCGCCGAACTCGGTCTGGCCGCGGTGCGATCCGCTGTTCGTGGGCGGGCGGCCGCGCGCTGGCGAAACGATCCATGACCGGTGTGTGACCTTCTCGCCGATCTCCTAAGTTGCTGACTTGCGTCCACGGTGTTGTTGCGTGGGCGCCACAATAAACGCATGCTCCTGCGCGATGTCTTTATCAGCAAACGCCTTACAAGCATTGCGCCGCGGCCCGCCGCTTGCCACGTTGCTCTGGCGCTGAGTTGTATAGCCTGTCTCGTAACAAGGAGTCGAAGTGACGAAGAAGACCTTTGTGGCACCCGTTCTCACGAGCGAGTCCACACTGACGGCCGCTGTAGCTCTCTCCGCCGGCCCGCCGCTGTAAGCGTGCGATGCCGGTGCGATAGCGCACCGTCAACGTGAATCGGAATCGCCAGCCCACCCGGGCTGGCGATTCCGCTATCAGCCCGGCACCTTGCGCCCGATGCCCCACGAAATCCGCCTTCACACCCAGCATCCCGCAGTTCAGACGCTGGTCGGCCGATGGCTCAGCGAAGCACGACTCGCCCTGCCTGCCCCGGTGGATCTCGTCGTCGACGTGGCACCGCTCGCCGAGCCCGCCGGCGACCCACGACCGATCTTCAGCCAGGGTCGCGTGATCATCCGCACAGGGCCGCCTGAGAACACTGTCGCCATGCAATGGGGACCGGGACTCGGCCGCACGGTGCTCACCCCCGGCAACACCACCGCCCACGTTACGATCACCGAGGAAGGGCTGGCCGAGTCCAATGAGTTGCTCCGCTCCTTCCTGCTCAACGTCTGCATCTTCCTCGTCCGACGCGTCGGACTGCATCACGTCCACGCGGCCACCCTGCGCGATCCGATGGGCCGCGGCTGGCTGCTGGTCGGCGAGAGCGGCTCCGGCAAGTCGACGACGACCGTCCTCCTCGCCAGAAATGGCTGGGGAGTGGGCACCGACGACATCGCCTTCCTCACCGCCGGCGACACGCCGGGCACCACCGACATGATCGGCTGGCGCGAGCAGCTCGCCCTGCGCGATGACGCCGTGGAAGCCATGGGCGGCACGGGCGGCACCGCCCTCTCCACCCGGAAGAAGACGGGCTGGTTTGCCGAGGAGCTGGACACGACATGGGTATCGCGCGTGACACCGGAGCTGATCGGCTTTCCTACCGTCAGCACCTCCGACACGACGTCAGTCGCTCCACTGAGCGCGCGAAATGCCCTCACTCGGCTCATGACATGCTCACCATGGGTCATGCTCGAGCCCGACCTCGCTGACGAGCACCTCGGTCTCATGAGCCGCCTCGTGAAACAGTCGCGCGCCTTCGAGATCACGCTGGGCCGCGATCTCTTCGACCGTCCTGAATTGCTGCTGGAGCTCGTTGCATGACGACTGTGTACACACGCCACGCCGACCTTCGCCTGACCGCCGTCGATGACGAGGGTGTGGTCCTGCACCTGGGATCACTCCGCTACTTCACGGTGAACGAGACGGGCCTCACCATCCTCCAGGAGCTGATGGCGCCCCGCACCATCGCCGAGCTGGTGAAGGCCGTCACCGACGCGTACGACGTCAGCGACGAGATCGCGGAGCAGACGACCCGCGAGTTCATCGATCGGTGCGTCGACGCAAGGCTGCTCCTGTCGGAGGACCGCTGAGCGCCGCGATCCCCATCAGCTGGCGACTGCGCGCGATCGCCGCAGCGGCGATCATCCCCCCGCTGCTCGAGATGGCGTCGTTCGCGCGACTCGAGCGCTTTCTCCGGTCAGCCGCTCGCGTGCAGATGCGCAGCGCACCCGACGACCTCACCGCGTCCAGGTGGGTCGACGAGTTCCTCGACCGGCTCCGCTCGCCCTGGAATCGCACCTGCCTGCGCCGCGCGGCGATCCTCTACTACATGTTCCGGAGCACGGGCCGAGTGGTGTCGCTGTGCATCGGCGTTCGGCGCGATGAACACGGCGCGTTGCTCGCGCACGCGTGGCTCCTGCGCGACGGTGCCGTCTATGTGGAGCCCGTCGGCACGAGTGAAGTCGTTTCCGAGTACACGCTGATCGCGCAGTTCCCGGCCAGCACACCGCAGCCGGGCTGACGTGCGCGACGCGCGCGTTTTCGTCGACACGCTTCGTCTGGCGACGCCGGATGACGTCGGCGCGCTGTCGGCTGCATGGGCCGACACCGACGCACCCGCGCTCGTTCGTCTCGCGCAGTTCGAGGGCGTGAGCCTCTGGCTCCAGCGTCGCCTCAAGGCACTCGGCATCATGCTCAACGGTGAGGCGGCCGACACGCTCGCCGCAGCCGCCAGGCGCGCGACGGCCCACTCGCTGCGCATGGACTCGGAGACGTTCGCGACGCTCGCCATTCTCGACGAAGCGGAAATCCGCGCCGTGCCTCTCAAGGGCGCTGCCATGCGTCGCATCTCCTCGAGGGTTCCATATGCGAATACGCGCGCGCCCAACGACGTCGACATCCTCGTGCAGGACGACCACGCGCAACGCGCATGGGAAGCGCTCACGGCGCGAGGCTACACACCCCCGAAAGAGCTCGGCCCGCCCGATGGCCATCACCTTCCCGCACTCGTTGGCCCGCTTGGCGTTGGCGTCGAGATTCACCTCACGACGTCCGCGTCGGTGACTCCCGCGGAAGCGTGGCGCCGCGCGACGAGCGATGGTGCAGCGGCAGGGGCCAATGGCGTGCCGAGCGATACCGAGTTGTTCTGGCATGCGATCGCCCACGCCGTGGCGCATGCCGAGGAGTACGGCCGCGTGGGCACGAAGCTTCGGTATTGGCTCGACCCAGCGGCGTTGCTCGCCGCCAATGCATCCATTGATTGGGCACGCGTTCGCGCTCGCCTCGAGACCCGCGAGTGTGCCGACCCTCGTCTCGTGCGCGCGTGGATCCGGACGGCGGCGGATCTGAGTGGGCAAGCACTTCCTGCGGACGCGCTGGGACATCGCGGCCCGGCGATCGACGTCGTGCGGATGCTGTCGTGGCGATTGCGTGTCTTCGCGCGCTACGAGCCCAGTCATCGGTGGGCGGAGCGGTTGATCGAGGAGGGCGCCCGCGGGGAGACGCGCCTGCGCCACGAGCCTGCGCATCACGCCGCTGCATCGTTCGCGCGCGTGCGGCACGCGGTAGCCGCGAGGGCGGCGCGACTCTGGTGGAGCGTACGGCGCGGATGAGCGGTACAATTCCCACATGCCATCGCTGCCGCTCAATCGACGCGCGCTCCTCGCCGCGCTGATCATCACACCCGCACTGCACGCACAGGACTCCACGCGCGCACAGCTCCCGCTCGTACGCGTGACCGCCACGCGTGAAGGTCCGCGCACGCCGCTCGAGCTTCCCTACGCAATCACCGTCACGCGCCCCGACTCGCTCGCCGCGCTGCGGCGCGCCGGGGTCGACGAACTGCTCTTCGCCATTCCTGGCGTAGCGCTGTCCAATCGACAGAACCCCGCGCAGGACCCTCGCGTCAGCATCCGCGGCTTCGGCGCGCGATCGGCCTTTGGCGTGCGCGGCGTGCGCGTGTTGCAGGACGGCGTGCCCGTCACGCTCCCGGACGGCCAGACTCCTGTGGACGTGCTCGACATCGAGGGCGCCGAGCGCATCGAGGTCGTACGTGGCAGCGCGTCGTCGCTCTACGGCAATGCGGCCGGTGGCGTGATCGACATCCGTTCGACGCGACCGTCCTCCGTATTCGCGCCCTATGCACGCATCGTCGGCGGCGGATCGACTCCGACCATCACCGCAACGGGTGCGGCTGGCACTGCCGGACCGGTCGGCATCACGTCGTCGATTACACGGATCGTCGGGCGCGGCTATCGCGAGTACTCCGACCAGCGCGCGACGAAGGGCGCCGTCCGCATGCTGTTCTCACCCGGAGATGCGACGGCATCCCCACTCATCCTCTCGGCACGCATCACGGACGTCACGCGCGCTGAGAGTCCCGGTGCGCTGACGCGTGCGCAGTTCGAGGCGGATCCGCACCAGGCCGATCCGCTCGCCGTGCGAAAGGGCGCGAGCAAGACGGTCCGCCAGGGCGACCTCTCGCTCGTGGCGACGCACGCGCTCGGCGCAAACGCCAACCTCGATGCGTCGGCATTCGGAAGCGCGCGCACGCTCGCGAACCCGCTCACGCAGGCGATCGTGGACGTGAAGCGCGCGAGCGGGGGCGCGTCGGCACGTGTGAGCGGACATGGCCTCGTCGGCGACCACGATGTGCGTCTGTCGGCCGGTGCGGACGCGCAGTGGCTCAATGATGACAGGCAGGAATACGACAACTGCATCGGCGCGGTGTGTGCCGGCGGTGCGACCGAGCGCGGCGCGTTGCGCAAGAATCAGCGAGAGCTCGTGAGCAGCGTCGGCCCGTTCGTGCGCGGAGAGATCGCACTGGCCTCGCGCCTGCTCGCGAGCGCGGGCGTCCGCAGCGACGCCGTCCAGTTCCGCCTGCGCGACCGCCTCATCTCGGCCATCAACCCCGACGATTCCGGCGACCGCACGATGCACGCGGTGAGTCCCGCCGTTGGAGTGGTGTGGCGGAGCACTCCGCTCTCGTCGGTCTATGCGAACGTGTCGTCGAGCTTCGAGACGCCGACCACAACGGAGCTCGGTAACAAGGCCGACGGCTCGGCGGGCATCAACCCTGAACTGAATCCGCAGCGTACGCTCACCGTCGAGGTCGGGACCAAGGGCTTGGTCGCCGGAACCGGCATTCATTGGGACGTCGCCGCGTTCGAGGCGCGGGCGCGCGACGAGCTGGTGCCCTTCGACATCCCGAACGGCAATGGCCGGCGCTTCTTCCGCAATGCGGGCCGAACGGTGCGTCGCGGTGGAGAGGTCGGTCTCGATCTCGAGTCGGGCCCGTTCTCGATGCGCGCCGCGTACGACTACTCTCACTTCCGCTATGTGAGCTACGTCGTCGGTACGACCTCATTTGGCGGGAAGCGTATTCCCGGCGTGCCTGAGCATGCGCTGATGACGTCGGCCTCCTGGCGCGCCGGCGAAACGCTGCTCTCGGCCACCGCCGACCTCGCCGGAGCGGTGGATGTCGACGACGGCAATACAGCGAAGGCACCCGGCCGAGCCGTCTTTGGGCTTGCGGTCACGCAAGACGTGCGCGCTGGTGGCGTGAAGCTGGCGCCAATGGTCGCACTTCAGAACGTTGGCGGTGTACGATCCGTCGGGAGCGTCAGCGTCAATGCGACGGGTGGAAAGTTCTACGAGCCCGCACCCGGCCGTGTTTTGCTGGTTCGGCTGGCGGTGAGCCGCGATCGATGAATTGACTGCGTGTCCCAATGGCGGGAGGGAGAGTCTGTATGTGCACAGCGCGCTTCACTCGCCTCGCCGCCCACCGCCGCATGCGACGTCCGTCGCCACCGTTTCTCATCGTAGCCTTCATCGGACTCGCTGCGTGCCGCAGTAGCGGAGGCGTTGCGCTGCCCGCGGCTGACGCGATCGTCGAGGGTCGCGTCGCGGCGTCCGTCGTCACGGACACCATCGAGGACGATGCGACGGTGCGCATCGACAAGGGGCGCTGGACGCTGCGTTCCCAGAACACGCCGATGGGCGACTTCTGGGCGGACATCGCGATGCTCGACCTGGTGTCCGCGGAGAAAGCGGCGCGGTCGTTCGACGAGCGGACGTTCGCCGTCGCGCTGAAAAAGCTGATGGCCAGCAATCCCGAGGACGCGGCGATTGCCTTTCAGGCGCTGCACCTCAACGCAACGGATCCCACGGTGCGGTCGCGCGCGCGCATCGGGCTTACGATGGCGTTGTCGTGGCAGTCCGATTGGCCGGCACTGGCCGGGATCGGCGCGGATCCCGACAGCTCCGACCTGGCCGATTCGAGCGCCGTGCAGGCGGGCGTGGAGCGCTGGGGGCGCGCGCTCTCGCTCGTGCCTGTACCGAGGATCGAAGTGCCCATCGACCCGGTGACCCTCCCGCTGCGTCGCAGTGCGTTCGGCACGCCGGTCGTCACCGTGTCGATCAACGGACACCCGCACGAATTCTGGCTCGACACAGGGGCGAGCATGACCCTGCTCTCCGACGAAGTCGCGGTTGCGTCGGGCGTGCGGCTCGCCGCGCGAGACACGCTCGCACTTGGTGTCGTGGCCGGACACATCCCGGCGCGCGCCGTCTTCATCGACTCCCTCTCCCTTGGCCCGATGACTGCCCGCGGGCTCGGCGCCGCCCTCGTGAACAAGGGCGCGCTGCGGATGGACCACAAGGTCGTGAATGGCATGCGTCAGTCGGTTCAGATCGACGGCGTCATCGGCACTGACCTGCTGCGGCACCTCGACCTCGTGATCGACGCCAACGCGAGCACGATCACCATCAAGCGTCCACGTCGCGACCCGCGCGCCGTGCGCAATCTCTTCTGGGTGGGCTATCCCGTCGTGCGGCTCGTGACGAAGGACGGGCGTCCCGCGCTGTTCGGGCTCGACACTGGCGCCGAAGGCACATACATCACGACGTCATTGCTCCGGAAGCAACCGAAGACGCCCGTTGCGATGCGTCGAGGATCGATTGGGGGACTCGGTGCCGAACAGCATGCGACGCAGTGGGTCGCACGCCAGCTCGCCCTGAGCGACGGCGACTACGCCATCGAGTTGAAGAACGTCCCTGTCGCCCCTGAGCGGCGATGGACGTTCGTCAACTTTGACGGCGTACTGGGATCGGACATCGCGCTCGCGTCGCGGATGCACCTGGACTTTGTCAACGGTGTGTTCGACGTGCGGAAGCCGACGTCGGGGAATGGCATCACCGTCACCGTTGGGCACTGAGAGCCGGGCTACTTACAGAAAGCCTAATAGAACGGCCTACTACACATCGCAGAAAAGGACGCAGGCTTCGCAGCGCAGAGGTGCTCGGTAACTGCAATCCCGCCTGCAGTTACTGTGTCTCTTTCTGCGTTGGCGGAGCGCGCGCAGCGCGCACAGTGTCGCGTAGTTCTGTTTTACGCCCCTGGCGCCGTGATCTTTCGCTTCAGTTCGCGCTCGAGGAAGTCCACGATCACGCCGAACGCCAACTGCGCGCCCAATCCCGCCGGTGCCAGGTCGAAGCCGTGTTCCGCCCACGGCACCTCCACCGAGACGACCGGCACGCGTGCCGCGCGTAACGCCGCCGCTGCGCCACGATTGAACGCCGGTTTGACGATGTGATCATGGCCGCCGAAGATGAGCAGCGTCGGCGGCAAGCCCGGCATGATGTACGACGATGGCGACGCCGCACGATACGCACGCGGCCGCTCGTCCGGCGTTCCACCGATGAAGCCGCGGAGCACGCTGCGCGCGTCGATCGGATCGGGCCGCGGAAGATCCAGATAGCCCTGTACCAGGTCGAACGGTGCGTAGAGTGCCACAACCGCCCGGAGTGGATATCGATTCGGTGCATACGCGCTCAGCTCCGCGAGATGCCCGCCGCTGGAGCGGCCGAGTACCGCCATGCGTTCGGCATCGAGTCCCCACGACACCGACGAGTCGCGCAACAGGCCGATCGAGAGATTGACGTCGTCCAACTGCGCCGGAAACGGCGCGCGCGGCGCATGCCGGTAGTCGATGGCCGCCACCGCGAACCCGCGCGATGCCAGCGCCTTGCTCACGTTCTCGCCCTGCGTCGGATCTCCACCGCGCCACGCCCCGCCATAGATGACGACGACGACCGGACGCACCGCCCTTTCGCTCAACGCATACAGCCGCAGCGTGAGACGTGTCCCATCCGGCGCGGCATAGTGCATGGTACGCTCGACGACATCGCTGCTCCTCGGCAGTCCGCGCAGTGCCGTGAACAACGAGAAACGCGTCGGACCACCGTCGTTGCCCAGCTGCGCACTCGCTGCAGCGGCCACCTTGTTGAACTGCGTCAACGGCACGACAGCGACACAGGCCGATACCACGAGCGACACGATCGACGTCCACCGCAGCCGTGCATCACGGCGCAGTAGCCTGTTCACCGGGAGACACCACAGCAGATCGAGCAGCACCAGAAAAGGCGACATTTCCGCCGATCCGATGGCGAGTGGCAACAGTATCATCGCGAACGGCGGCACGATGACCATCATCGAGAGCATGACGAGCGCTACCGTCATGATCAGGGCAAGCCAGGCACCGATCGAGATGCGTTCCTTCGGCGGAACTTCGGGCGAGGTCATTGCCTGCTCACGTGGGGGGAAGGGCGAATCTGCCGCGCATCACTGAACGTCGCAACGCACTGGTACGCTCCTTGACCCTGCCCGCCGACCATGGATCAACGTTGGCCGGATGCAGTCTTCATCGTTCGCCATGGCGAAAGCGCGGGGAACGTCGCGCGCGACGCCGCCTACAAGGCGGGATTGTCCATCATCGACATCGCCGAACGCGACGTCGACGTCCCCCTCAGCGCCGCTGGCGAAGCGCAGTCGGAGGCACTTGGACGCTGGTTCGCGCACATGCCCGACGACGCGCGACCGAATGTCGTCCTGGTGTCACCCTACCTCCGCGCTCGTCACACGGCATCGATCATCGAGTCGGTGGGCGGCGTGGCACCCGGTGCCCTCACCATTGCCGACGAGCGGCTGCGCGAGAAGGAATTCGGCGTCCTCGACTGCCTGACGAAGCTCGGCATCGAGCAGCGCTTTCCCGATCAGGCCGAGGCGCGCGCGCGCGTGGGGAAGTTCTACTTTCGTCCGCCCGGCGGCGAAAGCTGGTGCGACGTGATCCTGCGTCTCCGCAGCGTGCTCGACACGATCAGCCTGCACCACAGCGGACCAGGCAAGCGCGTCCTCATCGTCGCGCACCAGGTCATCGTGCTCTGCTGCCGCTACCTCCTGGAGGGTCTCGACGAAGAGCAGATCCTTGCCATCGATCGCGAGCGCGACGTCGCCAACTGCGGCGTCACCTGGTACCAGATGAATGGCACGCTCGACGCGGGCGGCACATTACAACTGCAGGCGCACAGCTTCGTGGCTCCGCTCGAGGAAGCGGGCGCACCCGTCACGACTCGCCCGGACACCCCCGCCGGCGCGAAGTGATGCGACCGCTCGCTGGGATCATGGCTGGCTGGCAGCACGGTGCGCGACGGCATGATGGATACTCCTTTCCCTGACTACGGATTCTCCAGGGCGAACTAGCTTTCATCGCATGGCTGCACGGCGTCCGTCCCACCTTCGTCTCGTGTCACGGGCCCTCGCACGGCGCTGCCCGAATTGCGGCGCACGCGGCGTTTTCCGGAGCTACACCGAGCTGCGCGATAACTGTCCCACCTGCGGGCTCCGGCTGCAGCGCGGCGAGAGCGACTACTTCATCGGCGCGTACCTGCTCAACCTCGTCGCAGTCGAGGTGTTGTTCGCGTTACTGCTCGCTGTGGTCGTGATCCTGACGTATCCCGACACGCCGTGGACGTTGCTCCAGTGGAGCGGCATGGCGCTCATCATCCTCGGCGCCGTGATCTGCTATCCGATCACGAAGTCGCTGTGGCTCGCGGCGGATTTGATGTTCCGTCCGATGACGGAGCAGGAGCTGAACTGGCATCGCGAGGGTGGAAGCGCTGATCGAGAATTGCCGCATTTGTAATGCGGCGCGCGCAGCCCGGTGTGATATATCTGCCAAACGACTGCAGCAGTACGCCGGTGCGACCATCGGAGACTCCTGAAGGCGATCTGACGGATTGAACCGAGACGACAGAACAGCAAATCCTGCGTGCCACGCGCGAAGGTCTCGCGTAGTTGTCCGTTCAATCCGTCCACTCCGTTCAATCGATGTTCGAGCATCTCCGAACTCGATTCCGCGGCGCACGTCGGCTACCGACGCGCCGGCGCAAGCGGCAGTACGATGTGCGATGGATAGCGCGCGCTGTGATAGATCGTGTTGTCCGCCGTCACCATCCGACGATTCTTGCCGAGTGGTTCGCCGGTGTTCGGGTTGGCATCGAACCGCGGGAAGTTGCTGCTCGAGATGTCGACGCGAATGCGATGACCCTTCTTGAAGACGTTCGCCATCGGAAAAGGCTCGATGACGAACGGATACACTCGGCCCGGCTCGAGCATGACGGCGTGATCCCGCGTCGCACGGTACCGGCCGCGAATGATCGCGTCGGTGATGTTCAAGTCGAACCCGCCTGGCCACGTGTCGCTCGGTGGATAGACATCGATGAGCTTCGCCGTGAAGTCCGTATCCGTCCTGTTCGACGACGCGAACAGCTCGACCTTGATCGGCCCGATGATCTCCATGTCCTCGGCGAGTGGTTCCGTCTGGAAGACGACGACGTCCGGGCGCGAGCGCAGGGGCAGATACGGCGGCTGTGATGGCGGAAAGCGTTTGTCTTCGCGCTGATCGTACGCGCCGTCCTTGAGTCGCGCGGATGATCCGCCGCCGATCGTGGGAACGGGGTGACGTGGATCGAAGGTGTACGTCGTTGATGACGCCAGCTCGCGCGGCTTCGTCGCGCTGAGCAATCCGTCGCCGTGAAAGTAGTATGACACCATCGTCGTGCCCGCGAGCGGCCATTCGTTCGCATCGCGCCAGTAGCCGCCGTGGAAGAGCCGCTTGTCGGCGTCGCGGTGTCCGTCGCCGGTACCCATGACGAAGATGCGAACCGGCGCGTCCGTCTCCACGCCGGTTGCTGCGCCTTTCATGTAGTGATCGAACCAGCGCAGATGCCAGTCCGTATCGAAGCGCTCGAGCGTGGCAGCACTGCCGAACGACACGTCACCGGCGTATGCACGCTCGTTGCCGTGATGCGTCCACGGTCCGACGACGATTCGCTGCGGTGCTTTCTTCAGCTTCGTGAGCGACACGAAGTTCTCGAACGTGCCGGCGAGGAAGATGTCGTACCATCCGCCGATCTGCATCATCGGGATGTCCGACGTCTGCCTGTAATGCTCCGACCAGTTCATCATTGGATCCTTCCAGAACGCGTCGTAATCCGCGTGCTCGAAGAAATCGAGATACCACCCCTCGTACTCGGGTACCACCGACAACGGATTGAGTCCGCGGCGCATCGGCTGTACGTCGTACCAGTCCTCGACCTTTTCCTGCTCGGTGAGGAGCTTCTTCACGGCGGCAGTCGGCGCGTCGGCCGCGAGCTGCGACCAGGCCCACGTGAGTTGACGTCCCATCTCGTACGTGCCGCGATAGCGAACGCCGTGATCCCAGGCATTCGACATCCCGCCCATGTTGATGACGAGCGTCGCAAGCGACGGCGGCTTGTACTGTGCGGCACCGGCCTGCATGTGCGCGGCGAACGACGTGCCCCACATGCCGACCTTGCCGTTCGCATATGGCTGCTTTGCCATCCACTCGACGGCGTCGTAGCCATCCGTTCCGTCGAGCGGCTGGACCTTCAGAAACTTGCCTTCGGATTTGTATCGGCCGCGAATGTCCTGCACGGCAACGATGTACCCGTGCTGCGCGAAATACTCGGCGATCTTCTGCTGGCCGTTCTTGTCGTACGGTGTGCGGTGCAACAACACGGGAAGAGGGTCGCTCACGGCGACGCCATTGCGCGCCGGCCGATAGATATCCGTCGCCAATCGTTTCCCATCGCGCATCGGCATCATGAAGTTCCGCTCGGCGAGCAGCGCTTCATAGCGATCGGACGCTTGCCATGCCGATGCTGGTGGCGCTGCAGTGAGCAACAGCGCGACGACTGTCGCGACAACGATTCGCATGTCTCTTGCCATGTGCGAAGCTGAGTCGCTCGTCGAGCGTGCGCAAGCGATCGGCCCTTCGCCTATCGAACCGCCCGACCGACGAGTGGAATGACGGCCGTCAACAGGCCGATGCCGAGGATGATGAGCGACGTGAGCAGCGCCCACTTGATCGTGAAGCGCTGATGGTCGTCGAAGTCCACCTCGACGAGGCCGACGAGCAGGTACGTCGACGGTACGAGGGGGCTGAGCAAATGCACCGGCTGGCCCACCACCGCCGCGCGACCCATTTCAGCCGCCGAGATGCCGTACGTTGCGCCGGCCTTCGCGAGAATGGGCAGGACGCCGAAGTAGAAGGCGTCGTTCGAGATGAAGAAGGTGAAGGGAATGCTCAGCACTGCCGTCACCACGGCGAGATACGGCCCGAGCGCCACGGGAATGATGTTCACGACGCTGTTGGCCATCGCGTCGACCATCTTCGTGCCGGAGAGGATGCCTGTGAAGATCCCCGCCGCGAAGATGAGCCCGACGACGGCAAGGATGTTTCCCGCATGCGCATGCAGCCGCGCCTTCTGCTGCGCGAGCGTCGGATAGTTGATCGTGATGGCGATGGCGAATGCGATCATGAACAACACCGGCAGCGGCAGCACGCCCTTGATCAGTGCAACGAGCAGGACGAGGGTGAGCAGCGCGTTCACCCACAGAAGGTCGGGGCGCGTGATGTCCGGTCCTGCCCTGGCAGCTTCAGGCTCAGGCTCGATCTCTTCGGTGTCCGGGAGATCGTGGCTGCCCGGCAGCGCGAGTCGCACGCGTTCGCGCAGGCCGAGCCTGTACGCCACGAACAGCACCCATAGTGCGCCGACGAGCATTGCCGGCACGAGCGGAATGAAGATGTCTCTCGTATCAATGCCCAGCGCCGTAGCCGCGCGCGCGGTCGGACCACCCCAGGGCAGGATGTTCATCACGCCACTGGCCATCATCGTCACGCAGGCGAGAATGAGCGGACGGATCCCCAGTCGCCGGTAGAGCGGGAGCATGGCGGCGACAGTGATCATATAGGTCGTCGAGCCGTCGCCATCGAGCGACACGAGCAGCGCGAGCAGCGCCGTACCGACGACGATCTTCGTCGGATCGCCGTGCACGATGCGCACGATCTTCTGCACGAACGGTTCGAACAAGCCGGCGTCGATCATGATCCCGAAGTAGAGGATCGCGAACATCAGCATGACGCCGGTTGGCGCGAGGTTGCGGATGCCCTCGAGCATCATGGGGCCGAGGCCCCTCCAGAATCCGCCGATGATGCCGAAGGCGATCGGCACCAGGATCAACGCAATGAGCGGCGACACTCGCTTCGTCATGATCAGCGTCATGAAGACGATGACCATTCCGAAGGCGAGGAATGTCAGCACGCGGTTCTAGTGTCCGCGCCCGGACATCTGCAACGCCGCCTTCATGTAGCCGAGCGCGAACGCCATCCCCGCATGCCATGGTGCGTTGCAGTTCATCTCGGGCGTGTGGTCGGGGATGATCACGCCCTCGTAGCCGACGTCGCGCAACGCCTGGATCGCGCCGAGCATGTCGAGGTCCCCTTCGTCGACGAACACTTCCTGATAGAGCGGTACCTTGCCGCGCACGTTGCGGAAATGGACGTACGCAATCTTGCCCTGCTTGCCGTAGTGCCGAATGCTCTCGAGCACGTCGCCCTCGCGCATCTCCTGCAGTGAGCCGAGACAGACCTCGAGTGCGTTCGCCTTGCTCGGTACCATGTCGATGACGCGCTGGTACTTGCCCGGCTGGTTCACCAGCCGCGCCGTGTTGCGCAGCATGTCGGCCGGCGGATCGTCCGGATGCAACGCCATCGTCACGCCGTTCTCTTCCGCCACCGGAATGATGTTCGAGAGGAAGTACTCGTAGCGGTGCCACAGTTCATCCGACTCGACGCGTGGGACGTTGCCGTCCGGCGCGTCGGGATCGTAGACCATGTTCCACACCATGCCGTTGGGTATCGGCGTCTGCTTGTCGATCTTCGACTCGTCGTACACGAGCGCCTTCGCCCCGCCGCGCCCGACGGGCATCTTCGTCCAACCCCAGACGCCAGCGAGGCTGAAGTTATAGCCCATGATCGGAATGCCGACGCGACCGATCATCTGGATCGTGCGCTTGAGGCCTTCCATCTGCTCCTTCTTCTTCGGGCCGTCGAGCAGGACGTCGCTCCAGTGCGCGGGATCGAAGTTCTCGATGGCTTCCCACACGAGACCGTTGCCTTCGATCTGTCGCTTGAGTCCGCGCAGGTCGTCTTCGGTCCACGGACGATTCTGGTTCTGCGTAATGCCCCAGCCGAGGTTGGGGGTGCCGCTCGTGAGTACAGGGTCGGCGCCCTTGAAGTAGTCGACGAGATGGACGACCAGATGCGTGACGCCCGCCTGCTTGGCGAACTTGAAGTTGTCTTCGGTGAGGAGACTGCGGTACAGGCCAAGCCCGAGCTTCATGTGTCGATCTATGGGTGCAGGATGATAGAAACTACTTCGTCATCAGGGCAATTGCTCCCCGAATCAAACGTGCTTTACGGCTTGAACTCGGCTTCCAGAATCACCAATCGACGATCGCCCTTGAAGCCGATGTCGAGATCGCCCGCCTTGATCGGTGACTCTGCGTTGATCCGCTTCCGGCACGCTGACCTTCTGGACGACACCGTTGACCCGAATCTCGAGCTCCAGAACATCCGCTACTGGATTCTGGATCGTCGTCACCATCGTCGCCCGTCCGTCAGGCGCACGACAACGGACAGCGGACCGTCCACAACGGCTTGTCGGCTGCCGCGCCGCGACGCACGAGCGTGATCTCGCTCTTCGGTGCCAACGTCGCGACGATGTGTGCTTTTCCGCAGCGGACATCGGCCACGGCATTCGGTCCAGCGTAGCGTCCGTCGGCGAGATCGGTGGTGAGGTCGATCGGTCCGCGATAGGGAAGTTCGTGGTTGTCGCGGAGCACGAGCGTCGTCGGCTGTTGCGCGCGCAGCGCGGCGGCGAGCGTGAGACTCGCGGTCATCGCGAGTGCAACGGTCTGGCGTGACATGTTCACCCGACCGGATTCTCCTCTGAGTTCCAAGGTGCTCGCGATAATCGTCCTCGCGCGAGCCATGGATGTTGAGGATCCGGCGCTGCTCTTCCTTGAAGAGATTCGAGAGGACGTCGAGGATCTGATGCATCACGACGTTTCCGAAGCGAGCGCAATCTGGCGATGAAAGGCGAGGTTGACCTGTGTGAGCAGTACTGAATCGTCGAAGCTGCGGCCGGCCTGCGCGAGCAGGGCATCCATTTCGTCGAGGTGCGCCGGCGTCGCGTTCCTGGCGGCGATGGCGGCGGTTTCGAGCTCGATCGTGATGCGCGCGGCGGTCAGGTCGACCAGCAGCTTCTTCGTGGCCCGCGCCTCGATCACCGGATTCGTGATCAGGAGTGACTCGGGCGCTCGGTCCACCTAGGCGCCCGAGCCATGGCGGATGACGACGACGCCGACCGTTTCGAGCTTCTTGAGCACTTCCCGGAGCGTCGGGGAGCCGACGCCGAACTGCCGTGCCATGTCGGAAATGGCGGGGAGTCGTGCGCCGGCACGTATTCCTGCGCCTGTATGAGCTGGGCGATTCGCTGCGCGATTTCGTCTGATAGATTCTGTCGGACGACTGGAAATTGCAGGTTGGGCATGTCAGGCTGACAGTCAGCCAGATGGAAAACAGACAAGTCACCATATGACTTGTCGCCGAGGTTACATGCCTGTTTCCGTGCTGTCAAGAACGAGAATGGGAGTGCCTAAATGCTGTCACCGCACACTATTCGCTTAACGTTTTCTCTCGCAGACGAGGCATCTTCGCTGGCCATCGCCGACTTGCGTGTGGCGACAGCGCGGGACCTGACCGCGCGATTCGGGCGCGGCCACTGGTCCGGCGAGGCGTCCGAACGGGGAGTTCTCGCTGGGATGCGGGAGTCCAAGGTCTGGATTGCCCGGAGAGGAAAACAGGTCGTTGCCACGTTCCGGATGTCCACCACCAAGCCGTGGGCGATCGACCGGGGCTATTTCGCCAAGTCGAAGCACCCACTCTATCTCACCGATATGGCGGTCCGACCCGATCTTCAGGGCCAGGGCATCGGGCGGCGCTGCCTCGACCGGGCGGTGGACTATGCCCACGCCTGGCCTGCCGACGCCATTCGCCTCGACGCCTATGATGCCGAGGCGGGGGCGGGAGAGTTCTACTCGAAGTGCGGCTTTCGGGAGGTCGGCCGAGTGGCCTATCGCGGCGTGCCGTTGACGTACTATGAGCGGCTGATCCCGTAGTGTCGATCAGAACTTCAACAAGGAGCTGCCTCCAATGACGCACTCGGGCCCAATCATGGACTCTGCCACGCCCCGCCAAGGGCCGATGCGACGCTCAGCCGGTTACGTCAAAACCGGTGTGAGCTTTGGTTCCGCGCTGGCGATCGCCATCTCGTGGGGCGTGCATAAGTCCATACTGTGGGCGATCTTCCACGGTTTTCTCTCGTGGCTGTATGTGATCTATTACGCTGTCAGTCGCGGAAGTTAGAAACTTCCGGCGCCGGATCTGTCGCCCAGTCGAGGAAAGCGGTCAGGAAGAGGCGGAAAGACACCGAAAGGGCAGGATCAAAACAGAACTACTGACTGATCCGGCCTTTTCAGTTTTCTTCTGCCTTTTCCCATAGAATTGGCATAACCACTATCGCCGAAAGTGAAAGCGAGAGAGGCGGTTTGGACCGACTTTCGCAAAACTCCGGCGCGCCACACTCTACGGAACGAGCACCGGCCGACCATCCACATCCAACAGCTGAATCGGCGCAATCCCCGTTGCCCGAAGGGGTGCCTCGATGGTGGCCCGATCCCCGACAATGACCAGGTTCATGTGATCGATGTCGACGTACTTCTTCGCCACACGCGTCAGGTCATCCCGGCTGACAGCATCGATTTTCGCCGCATAGTCCTTCCAGTACGTCTCCGGCAGATCCTGCGTGTAGATGCTCGAGATCGCCGCGGCGATGCCGTTGACCGTCGAGAAACGGCCCGGCAGTGACTGGATCAGCGACTCCTTTCCCTGTGTCACCTCGTCGTCGGTGAAGGGCGCGTCGCCCTGCACACCCTTGAAGTGCGTCATGAATCCGATCAACGCACTATCCGACTTCGCGCTCACGATCCCGCCACCGGCGCGGAACGCTCCTGGCCCGCGACCGAACGCGAAGCTCGAGCCCACACCGTAGCTGTAGCCCTTCACCTCACGGATGTCGTGATTCAACCGCGACTGGAACAGCCCGCCCAGGAGGTTGTTCATCACCTGGATGGCGTAGTAGTCGGGCGTGCTGCGCGCCGGGCCGGGCTCACCGAACGCGAACACGCTCTGCGCCGCCTTCGGCTTGTCGATGAGATAGATCATCCGCGCCTTCGGTGCCGGCGGCGCCGGGTAGGCGAAGGTCGGCCGGTCGCCACCGGCCGGCCAGTTGGCGAGCGCCCGCTCCACCGTCGCACGCGCGGTCTTCGGATCGATGTCACCCGACACGGTGATCACCGCGCGACCTGGCTTGAAGTACGCCTTCTGGAAAGCGACGACGTCGGCGCGCGTGATCGCCTTCACGGTCTGCTCGGTGACGACGCGACCGTACGGATGCTCGTCGCCAAATACGACCTTCGAGAACACATTCGCAGCGATCGTGTTCGGCTGATCCTTCGCCTGCGTCAAGGCGACGAGCGTCCGCGCACGATTGCGCTCGAACGCGGAATCGGGATTGGTCGAGTCGAGCATCATGTCCGCCAACAGCGCCAACGCCGGCTCGAATTTGTCCTTGAGCGACGTGAAGCGAATCGTTCCGCTTTCCGCTCCGACGTTCGCGAAGATCTGCGTACCGAGCAGCTGCATCGCGTCGGAGAGCTGGTCCGCGGTCTTCGTCGTCGTCCCTTCGCTCAACATCTGACCGGCGAACGCGGCGACGCCAAGCTTGTCGGCCGGCTCAAAGCTCGTCGCGCCTCCAATGAAATCGATATTCAGCGCGACGAGCGGCAGGTCGTGCTTCTCGACGACGATGAGCTCAGCGCCGTTCGCGAGCTTCGTCTTCGTCCACGTTGGAACGCGCAAGGTCGGTGACTTGCCCGCCTTCGGCGCGGCTGTACGATCGAGCTTCTGCGCACGAACGGGAGCGAGTGGCAGTGCGAGCACGAGCGCTGCCGCGACCACCGTGCGCGAATCGAGATGCCGTGTGCGGGCGATCATTGCTTGTCTCCCATGATGTAGTGGCCGCCATCAGGCGCCACGGTGACCTTCGTGCTCATCGCCGCGTTCGACGCCTGGTCCGTCTTGCCCAATGGCACGATGCTCAACACTACCCGGCCACCGCTGAGATATTTATTCGCGACGCGCTTCACGTCGGCGGCGGTCACGGCCTTGAGCTTCGCGTAGTCCTTCTTGTACCGCGCCGGATCGCCGTGGAACACGAGGCCATCGGTGAGAATCTCCGCCTTCCCGAGATTCGACTGGAGTTGCGATACGAAGCCGAACTCCAGGCCTGCCGACGTCTTCGCCATCTCCTCCGCTGTCGGGCCCTCGGTCTTCAGCTTCGCGATCACGGAGTCGGTCGTCGCCTCGACTTCTGCGAGCGTATGACTGGGCCGGGGTGTGACGCTGATGCCGAATGAGCCGGAGTTTTCCGCGGTGCGGTTGAACGCGCTCACCGACGCCGCGCTCTGGAGATCGTAGACGAGCTTCTTCGTCAGCCGCGCCGTGCGCGGACCGCTGAGGATCTGGCCGAGGAACTGGAGGGCGTACGCGTCGTCGTTGTCGTCGCCGACGCTTGGCCACGTCATGTAGAGCCGCGGTACCTGCACGCGATCCTCGAACACCAACCGCTTCTCGGCGGACAGTGTGAGTGGGGCGACCTTCGGTCGCGCGATCGGTGCGCCGCGCTTCAACTCACTGAAGTACCTGGTGACGAGCGCCTTCGCCTGGGCCGGATCGAAGTCGCCGGCGATGGCGAGTGTGGCGTTGGACGGCGCGTAGTATTGGCGGAAGAACGCCTTCACGTCTTCCACTCCGGCCTTCTGGAGATCGGCGATGTAGCCGACGACTGGCCAGGAGTACGGATTCGATTCTGGATAGAGCGCGGTCGTGATGATCTCGAAGGCGCGGCCATAGGGCTGGTTGTCCGTGCCCTGACGGCGTTCGTTCTGCACGATGTCGCGCTGCGCCTTGAACTTTGCCTCGTCGAGCTTGTCGAGGAGGAATCCCATGCGATCGGACTCCAGCCAGAGCGCGCTCTCGAGGTAGTTCGAGGGAACGACCTCGTAGTAGTTCGTACGGTCGTTGGTGGTGGAGCCGTTGTTGTTGCCGCCGACACCTTCGGTGAGGCGATCGTGCATGCCGTACGGCACGTGGCCCGAGCCGGTGAACATCACGTGCTCGAACATGTGCGCGAAGCCCGTGCGGCCCGGCACTTCGTTCTTGGAACCGACGTGATACCACACGTCCACTGCGACCTGCGGCACCGTGTGGTCCGGTGCGAGGATGACCTCGAGGCCGTTCGGCAGCGTCATCCGCTCGAACGGAATGTTGACGCCGTTGTCACTGCGCTGGGCGACGGCGGGCGCCGCGGCGGCGAGCAAGACGATCGTCGCGAGATGGAGCGTTCGTGTGGAGCGCATGGCTGCTGGGTGTGAGGTCGTGAGGCTACCGAACATGCGGCACATCGCGCCGGAGAGCGAGTGTCCGTCCTGTGAGACACAGCCACGACCCGTCTGGTTTGTTTGCGTCGGCGAGGCAAGGGCTTCTGTTCCGCCCGCTCAAGCGGCAAATTCGATCGTACGAATCCTTCAAGCGAGGTCGTTGTGTGGGAGCCCGGTAAGCCAAGCCAGAACGAGAACGAGTATTTCGCCCGCCAGGACGCCGAGTGGCTGAAGTCGCAGCGTGCGCGGCTGGATGCAGAGCGCGTCAAGAAGGAGACGCAGCCGAGTGGCATGAAGTGTCCGCGTTGCAGCGGGAGCCTGCAGGAGCGCGTCTACCACAGCGTTCGGATCGACGTCTGCGACAGCTGCCGCGGCGTCTGGCTCGACCGTGGCGAGCTGCACATGCTCGCGCACGTGGAAGACACCGCATTGCTCAAGGTCATCCACGAGATCGACTCGGGCGCGACCGGCTCGCGCTGATAAAGCGACGTCGAGTGGCCTGCTCTGCCGCTGTTCCTAGAGGTTGTCCACGACGCGGGCCTTGATCGACTCGTATTCCGTGTCGGTGATCAACCCGTCGTCGAGCATCTGCTTCGCACGCCGCAGCCGGTCCGTCGGATCGCCCATCGCCGACGGGGCGGCAGTGCCGCCCGCCATGGGCATGTTGCCGAATTGCACGCCGCCCGACTCCGCCCGCAGCTCGTCCAGGTCGCGCACGCGCCGCTTCTCGCGCCACGACTGCTCCTGCGCCTGGCAGATCTTGTAGACCTCCTGCGCCTGCTCCTTGCGCAGGCCGGCGAACACCTGTCGACCGCCCCCTGCGTGTCCATGCGAGCCGAAGTCATCCGTCGCGAGTGAGGAAATCGTCAGGTCCGCACCGAAGATTCCCGCACGAATGCTGACGTCTTTCAGGTCCTGCCAGCGGACGTCGACCGGCGTATATCCGCCAATGAGGCCGCGCGACAGACCGATGAACCGGCCGCTCGTCGCCCCGATGATCACTCGGCGATGCGACAGTGCGAAGACGCGGCGCTGCACTGCGTAGGCGAGCAGCCGCTCGCCGGGAACGAGCAGTCCGTTGAGCTCCTTGAGCCCCGATCCGATGCTGGCGTCCTCCCCGCCGGGAGACGACGCCGTCGGCGACGGCTGGGCTGCTACCCGGGGTACTGCTGCCGGCGCGGCACGCGGCGCACCGCCAGCTGTCTTCGCCCTGGTGCGACGGCCACGCTCGGCCTCGACCTCCATCCACGCGTCGATCGGCAACGATTTATCTTGCTCCATCGCTGCAAGCTCGGCATCGGATTTCGACGCGTAGGGTCCTGGATTCGTGTCCGTCATTTGATCTTGGGTGCGGGCCGTGAATCGGATGGGCCAATGATGTGCCATCTCGCCACCAGTCGCCAGCGGAGCTCCGATGACTGACACAAAGTGGGCAGAAGTCGACGAATATCTCAACGCCTTGCACATCGGGCGCGACGTCGCACTCGATGATGCCGCTGAGGCGACGGTCGCCGCCGGACTACCGCCGATCGCCGTGACGCCCAACCAGGGCAAGCTGCTGCACATCCTCGCGCGGATGCAGCGGGCGCGCTCGATCCTCGAGGTCGGCACGCTGGGCGGATACAGCACGATCTGGCTCGCGCGCGGACTCGAGCCAGGCGGCAAGGTCGTCACCCTGGAACTCGACCAGAAGCACGCCGACGTGGCATCGTCGAGCATCGCGAAGGCGGGGCTGAGTGACTCCGTGGCGATTCACGTCGGCAGGGCGATCGATACGTTGCCGCAGCTCGAGCACAGTGGCGACGTGCCGTTCGACCTCATTTTCATCGACGCCGACAAGAAGAGCATCCCGCAATATTTCGAGTGGGCGTTGAAGATGTCGCGGCCGGGCACGTTGATCCTCGTCGACAATGTCGTCCGCGCCGGCAGAGTGGTGGATGCGGACAGTGCCGACGCGGACATCCAGGGCATTCGCACGTTCAACGAGAAGGTCGCGCGTGAGCCGCGGGTCACCGTGACCACGCTGCAGACCGTCGGCAGCAAGGGCTACGACGGGCTCGCGTTCGTGTTGGTGAACGGCTAGGGCGGTTGTCGTCCCGCGCAATGTCGCGGGGCCTGCCCTGCCGCTCTGGTTCGCTCAGCAGCCCGGACCAGCTCGGCCGGGATTGGGGCGCGTACCGGCAATGGCGACGACCGTCTTCGTGATCGCCTCGTGCTTCTCCGTGACGATCTGCGCAACGGCTACCCCATCGCGCTTTGCAGGCTCATACCTGAAGCGCGGAAGGATGGCCAACACCGCCTCGGCATATGCGGGCGTAGTGGTACGAACGACGCGCGCCGTTGTCGCATCGACCTTTCCGTCGGCAGTCACGACGAATTCCAGTTCGGCTGAGACGCAGCCATTGCTCGTCAGCCGATATTCAGGCGCGATGTTCATGGTGAGCTTCTGCACTTTCCGCTCGACAGCGCAATCGCGGTAGAGCGGCATGTGGATCGCGAACGTCGAATCCTGCGGACGCAAGGCGCAGCCGCTTCCGCTTTCGGCCGCGGCGCCCTTGCCGCCGGAAGAAGCGCATGCACCGGCCAGCGTGGCCACGACAAGCAACGCGGCGGGGACGATCGATCCAAGCGACATAAGAGGGGAGCGAGTGGTGGGGCTCGTTCGCCGGCGTCGGCTACGGGTGTAAAACAAACGTGCCTCGCGCTCTAATGCAAACAGCCCTTGCCTGTCGTCCCGAGTGAAGTCGAGGGACCTGCTCCTAACGACCCACCCAGTACGACGCCTTGACCAGAAATACGTTGTCGGGCCGCGCGGCGAACAGGTTTCTGTAATCGCGGGTCGCCGTGAAGTTGCCGAAGTCGCGGTCACCTTGATCGCGCGACTGCGTCCAGGCGAGGAACAGTGTCGACTCCGGGCGATACTCCCACCGCAGCACTGCACTCGCGTTGAACGACTTCTCGTTGAAGTCACCGTCGGGCGCGTTGCCGGTGAGCGCGCGGAACCGCTGCATCGACAGCGTGGGACGCAGGGTCACATCGAGTCGGCGCGGCGAAGGACATAGTCGTCGCACGCGTGCTCGCGCTCGAGCTGCATGCGCCGATTGGCGACCCACACGAGGGGATCGAACCAGAACAGTGCGAGAGCGAGCTGCCCCGCGAGCTGCGTGAGCGCGTCCAGCCGCTTCACGTGCGCCATAGACGAATGCCCCACGTTACGGGGACGCCGAGCTTGTCGCTGCGGAGCAGTGTGAGTGGCCGGTCTATCTGAAGCGTCGCGCTCACACGCTGCGCCAGTGACAACCAGCTTCCGTCGTCGACGCGCGCACCTTTGCGGGCGAGTGAAGCAACCATCGCCGTGCCGACGGCGAGTCGTGCGAGGACGATCACAGCGCCGAGGATCCAGAGGGCGAGCAGCAGTGACGCTCGCCGTGATTGTGTTCTGTGCAGCGGATGGTGTGCCTTCGACGGACCGCGGGTGACTGCGCCAGTAGATACACGATTGGAGATCGGCACGTCCCGGCGCGGTCCCCAGATGGCGAACAGCGGCAGCACCAATTGCACGACGATGGCGCCGACCCATACGAGATGTCGCGCGGCGGCCGAGCGGCGGCGCAGCATGTACGTGAGTCCGAGTGCGACGAGGAGGACGATCGCACCGCGGACTGCTGCGTCGATGAAGATCGGCGCGATGCCATTCAGCTGATCGAGCCACCGTGAGGGAGACATGTCAACGGCCTTCCTTCTTCGCGTCGTCGATGAGCTTGCTCATGCGATTCAACTCGGCGTCGGACATCTTTTCGCCCTTGATGGCGAGCAATGCGGCGACGGCCTGTTCCGCCGAGTTGTCGAAGAACGTCTTCAGGAGATGCGAGAGCGCTGATTGGCCGGCGTCCGTGCGCCGCACGATCGGCATGTAGACGTATGTGCGTCCCTCTTCCTCGTGCTTCACGTGGCCCTTCGTCTCGAGGATCCTGAGCAGGGCGCGGACAGCCGAGTAGGACGGCGCGTCGGGCAGTGCATCGAGGACTTCCGCGGCGGTGGCTCGACTGGATCGATGGAGGATGTCCATGATCTGTCGTTCGCGGCGGGAGAGGTCTCGATCGGCGTTGGAATTGGGCACGTGCAGCACTCGGAGGGGAGGAGTGCTAGAATTGTAGCATATGCTAGAAAATTAGCAATAGTGGGGCTGGCATCCTGCACGAACCGAGAGCGAACTCGCTCGTGCGGGATGACCGGTGCTTATCCCTTCAGCGATTCTTCGCGACCCGCCTGATCGAGTGCGCTGAAGTCGTCGTCGGTGAGCTCGAGCGACGCAGCTGCGACGTT
>JBDSML010000054.1:0-5274 GCA_039915865.1 Gemmatimonadaceae bacterium
AGCACGTTGCGCGAGGACGCGAACGCGCGAGTCGCCGTGAGGTACTGCTCCTCCGGCGACAGCAGGAGCACCGAATCTGCGCCGAGTTCCTTGAGATGGGAGAAGCGCCGGCCGAGCCGGTGTTCGGCGCCCTGGAGGACGGCTGAGGAGAGTGTGCGACCGTCGTCGGCACTCACGAGATAGCGCAGCCGCCCCGGTCCGTCGAGCTCGCGAAACGTGACGAGCGCGCCCGCCGTGCCGTCGGGCGCGAGGCCGCTGCCGAGATGTTGGAGGTCATCCAGCCGGTCGAGGAGGAGCCACGGACGACCGCGCGACTGCTCCCGGGTCAACTCGCCAGAAGCGGGCGACCTCCGCCACACCGTGGCCAGGCCGCCCGCTTCCGCCCACACCGAGACGATGCCCGGCGTGGCGTCCCAACCCCATAGCCATTCGTCCTGGATAGACTCGGTGAGCATCAATCAGTCTAACCTTGGGACGTGCTCCGAAGGCGCGCTCTGAAGTCGTGCTCTTGAGGCGATTGGAGCTCGAGCTCAAACCGCCGTTGGAGCGCGCAGTTAGTGCGCGCAGCTAGTGCACGCAGTAAGCCCTATTTCGCCATCTTCAGACCGGCGACGATCGCTTCCGTGTTGTGGCCGAAGCGAACGCCATACACGCCATCCGTCGACTTGAGCTTGCCCTCGCCGACGGCGGCCGACTTCTCGTACGATCCGACGACGGTGCCGTTCACCGCGCACTCGATCTTGTCGCCCTTTACGGACACCGCGATCTCCTGCTCGACCGGCTCACCGACTCCGGCGGCCTTGCGGATCGACGGGGCCTCGGCGCCGCGGCCATTGAGCTGGAACGGTGCCGGTCCAAAGCCGCGTGCGATGAATTTCCCATTGCCGTAGGTGGCGCAGTACATATAACTCTGCTTGTCGGTGCCCATGTCGCTGCCACCGATGAAGATGCCGTACGGATGCGGATGGCTGTTGAGCGACATGTACTTCGGTTCCTTGAACGTCGCCATCACGGTATAGTTGCCGCTCGCGGTGTTCGAGGGATTCCAGTACGCTACCGCAGGGCCCGTCGTGACATGGAGGTCATTGCCTTCCTTCACGAGCTTGGAGTTGTTGAGCACCTGACCGTTCTTCTCTTCGTTCGCGTCGATCTTGCCCGCCCAGCCGGGGATGCCGATGCCACCGCCAGCGACACTGCGGGATGTTTCCATCGCCTGCGAAACTGCGATGTGTGGGACCAGGGCAATCGCGACGATTGCCACTGCTGAACCGTAGGAGCGACGCATGAAGATTCCTCTCGTGAGATGTGGGCCGAGCGATACTATGATTCGACGCATGCGACTGCAACTGATTGCCGGACTCGTGCTGCTGCCGGCCCTGCTTCCCGCCCAGCACCGCGCGCTTGCCCCTGCCGACTCGGCGCTCATCGGCCGGATCCTGCTGGCGGAAGACCGCCGCGATTCCACAGATGTCGCGCTTGGCCTGGGGCTGCGTCACGGCGACGCACGAGTCCGGGTGATCGCCCGACGAGCGAAGGGCCGGATCGGCGACGCAAAATTTGCGGCGCGCGACTCGCTCCCTCCGCTTCCGCCGCCTCCCGTGTACCCCGAACCGGCGTGGCGGTTGCGTCTCCGCGCGCTCTCGCTGAAGAGCGATTGTAACAGTCTTCGCGTCGCGCTCGCTGACAGCGCGTGGCCGGTCAGGTTCCGTGCGGCCGATCTCGTCACGAATGCGTGTTCGACTGACGAGGCGATTGCCACGACGCTGCGCGCATGGGTCGACGCATTGCCGGCCACCGCAACGCGTCGTACGCGTGACGGCGTCTCCTGGCACGCGGCGGCGCATGCCTCGGTCGCGCTCGCGCGGATACGTCCCGACGACGCGCGCGCCCGCATCGCGCGTCTCGCGCAACACAGGCAGTGGCAGGTGCGCCAGTATGCGGCGCGCGCGGCGGGCGTGCTCGCGGACACCGCGCGACTGCGCACACTCGCCCGCGACCCTGACGACAACGTGAAGGACGCGGCGGTCGACGCGCTGTCGAAGCTCAGTGGCCATGCGGCGGACGACGTCTATCTCGCGGTGCTGAATGCGCGCGGCGCGCAGGCCGTGCGCGCTGCGGCGGTGGCACTCAAGGGCTCACCCCGGAGTGATGTCCCCGCCGCGGCGACGGCGGCGTTCAAGCGGTGGGTCGCGCTGGGCAACGCGTCGTCACGCGACGCGCGCGTGGCGCTCCTCGAGGCAGCTGGTCGCCCCGTGACGGAAGACATTCCTCCGACAGGGCGCATCGGCCTCCTCCCGCGTGCGGTCGCGCTCGCCCTCGGCGCCGACGTCCGACTCCGCGTGACGATGTCGCCAGCGAGCGGCGGCGGCTCGTTCGTCGTGCGCCTCCGCGGCGACGTCGCCCCGCTGATGGCGTCGCGGGTTCTCGCGCTGGCGCGCGCGAACTACTACGACAACCTCACCTGGCAGCGCGTCGAGCACGACTTCGTGATTCAGGGCGGGAGCCCGGGCGCGAACGAGTACGTCGGTCTCGCCGAGTACATGCGCGATGAGCTGGGAACCGTGCCGCACGTGCGCGGGACGGTGGGCATGAGCACACGCGGCCACGATACGGGCGACGCGCAATGGTTCGTCAACCTTCGCGACAACCTGCGCCTGGATCGCGACTACACTGTTTTTGGCGAAGTCGTTTCGGGGATCGATGTCGTGGACGGAATTCTGGAGGGGGATGTCATCTCGTCGATCGAGGAAGTGACACCGCAGGATCGAGGCAACGATATCGGCGCTACGCGGGTCCCAAGAGCGAACCCAATGGGAGTACAGCGGTGAAACACGGCGTACTCATTTCTGCAGTCCTCGTGCTCGCCGCAGCGCCACCGACCCTCGCCGCACAGGCACTGCGTCGACGAAGCGGCTCTCGACGGTCGACCGCGTGACGCTCGACTGGTTCAACTCACCGAATACGTTGCGGCTCTTTCGCCCAGTTCCTGCGGTGCTGCCGGCACCCAAAGCGGACATGGGCGTGCAACCCGGTTGTCCGATGCCGCGGCAGATTCCCGATACGTCGCGCATTGCGGCGATGCCGCGCGCGCGAGTGGATACGACGCTCGACGCGAGAATGAAGGTCGAGGTGCGTTGCGGGCGTTGAACGTAAAAGCAGATTTACCGGAGAGGACGCAGAGAGGCAGAGGAACGCAGAGGAAAGCAGAAGACGCAGAGGAAAATCAAAGCAGTAGGCACGGTCGTTCCGCAGTCCTCTGCGTTCCTCTGCTCCTCTGCGGTAAACCTGCAGTTCCACGGAGGCTTTATCGCGGCGCCGAAGCCAAGTCGCGAACCGCTCCTGCCAGCCGTCGCACCTTCGCTCCATCCGGAGCCGACTGCGCATTCCGCCCCAACTCCACCGACATCTCCTCCAACACGGAACGCCGTTCCGCACCGATCAACTTCTCCGCTCGCTCGAGATCGCGCGACACAGTGGTCAGGCGATCGGAAGCCAACCCGCCGTTCCGCCCCAGCTGATCCACATACGAGCGCGCCAGCGCGAATGTCGCCGGCCACACGAGCTTCGGCTGCTCCTGCGCATTGAAGTACTCGAAGCGCACCGACTTCGCCGCATCGATTTCATTCTGCGAGATGAACACACTCGGCGTCAGCTCGAACAGGTCGAGCCCGCGCGCGATCTCCGATCCGACGATGTAGCCGTTGTACCAGTAGCTCGACCAGTATCCAGCGTCGACGAACTTCGTGGCGTCCATCGGACCACGATCGAAGTACGCGATCTCCTTCGGGTGCGCGGCATCCGTCCAATCGAACACCGAGATGCCGCCCTGATACCACGACTGCACCATCACGTCGCGGCCAGGGATCGGAATCAACGTGCCGTTGTGCGCCACGCAATTCTCGAACGACGTCTGCACCGCGGGCATCTTGTAGTAGCTCTTGAAGGCCATCGTGTTGTCCTTCAGCGTGAAGATCGCATCGGCGCCCCACTCATACCTGTCGGTCGAGCGGCAGCGCGGCTGTGAGCCGCCGCCCCACTCGTCGGAGAACAACACCTTCGTGCCGTCGTTGTTGAAGGTCGCCGAGTGCCAGAAGGAGAAATTGGAATCGGCGACGGCACCGACGCGCCGTGGATGCGCGACGTCGCGAATGTCGAGCAGCAGTCCGTAGCCCGCGCACGCGCCGCCGGCGAGGCCGATCGCCGGAAACACCGTGATGTCATGGCACTGCGTCGGTCCGCCGCGCGTACTGGCGGGACGCGGCGGTCCTGCCGGACGTGCCGCTGCGCGCTCTGCCGCGATCGCCTGGTCAGCTGCCGACTCTGCGTGACGGGCAGGCGCATCCAGATCCTGGAAGATGCGCGGCGAGCTCACGATCGCCGCAAGCTCCGGATGCGCGAGCGGCACCTTGATCACCTCGATGCGGAACAGCGCCGTCGACGGATCCTGATCCGGTTGTCCACCCGAGCAGCCCGCGAGCTCGCTCGACGAGCGCACCGCGGCCGAGCCGGACACGTAGACGTAGACATGCGCGTTGTCGTTCGGGTCGGTCACGACGGTGTGCGTATGCGAGCCGCGGCAGGTCTGGACGTTCGCGATGTACTTCGGGTTGTCGATGTTGGTGATGTCGAAGATGCGAATGCCGCGCAGGCGCTCGTGACTCACCGTGTCCGCAACACCCTGGAGACCGCAGTCGAGGCGTCCGCTCGTCGCTTCACCGGAGACGAAGAGGAGATTCTTGTAGACCGAGACGTCGCTCTGCGATCCGGGGCACACGTACGACGACCGGAGCGTCGGCTTGATCGGGTTGGAGATGTCCCACACCTGGTAGCCGCTGTAGTTGCCCTGGAAGACGTAGTTGCCCGTGAACGAGAGATCGGAGTTCACGAGCCGACGATCACCCGGCGTCGACAGGTTGATGAACTTTTCGGACGGCGGCGTCTTCGAGACGACGCGCAAATTCCAGATCGCCTCCTGCGCGTTCATCCAGCCCGCGCCCAACCCGATTCGCGGATCGGGGCTCGGTGGCGACACCGACATGTAGGACGGAGCCGGGACATTCGTGGCCGACGTCGACGTCGACGAGGATGCGCATGCGGCGGACAACACTCCCGCCGCGAGCGAGAGGGACACGATGGGCACGCCTTTCATGGCTGGTTCCTCGGTGGGGGAAGCGCGTCGAGCATGGACTGCATGCGGTCGATCTCGGTGGTCTGGTCGGCTCCCACGTCGGAGGCGAATCGGAAGACGTACAACTCCTGCCCGCCGCCGATGGT
>JBDSML010000086.1:0-39935 GCA_039915865.1 Gemmatimonadaceae bacterium
AGACGACGTCGGCGTTCGTGGGATCGGCGTCGACGTTGTCGTAATAGAAGGGACGTGTGATGATGCCCGGCGTCGTGTTGACGACCGTCCAGCTTTCGCCCGCATCGTCGCTGCGATAGAGACCGCCACCGACCTTGGCCTCGACCAACGCATAGACTCGTTGCGGCGCCGCGGCGGACACGGCGAGGTCGCTCTTTCCGACGACGCCCGAGGGCAGGCCGTTGCTGAGGCGAGTCCAGCTGTCTCCGCCGTTCGTGCTCTTGTAGATGCCGTCCTCGCCGCCGCCGCTGATGATCGTCCACGGACGGCGCTGGCCATGCCACATCGACGCGTAGATGACGTTCGGATTGCCCGGCTGCAGCTCGATGTCGACGGCGCCGGTGCTGTCGGACAAGAAGTGGACCTGTTCCCAGGTCGTGCCGCCGTCCTTCGTGCGATAGACGCCTCGCGTCTTCGTGTGCGCGAAGGGATTCCCGAGCACCGCCGCGTAGGCGACGTCCGGATTCGTCGGGTGCACGACGATGGCGCCGATCTGCCCGGCGTCGCGGAGGCCGACGAACTTCCAGCTGCGCCCGGCGTCGATGGATTTATAGATGCCGCGACCGATGGAGACGTTGCTGCGGATGGCCTCGGAACCCGTGCCGACGTAGACGACGTTCGGGTCCGAATCGGCGACGTCGAGCGCGCCGATCGACGACGAGGCGAAGGCCTGGTCGCCGGTGCTGCGCCAGGACATGCCGGCATCCGTGGTCTTCCAGACACCGCCGCCAGTCGAGCCGAAATAGAAGGTCATCGGCTGCTGCGGCACGCCGGTGACGGCCGTGACCCTGCCTCCGCGCGCCGGCCCGATCATGCGGTAGCGCATCGCGCCGAGGCGCGCGGCATCGTACGTCGAGATGTCAGCCGCCGGACGCGTTTGCGCCTCCAGCGGCGCGGCGAGAAGGGGCAGGGCAACTGCCAGGAGAGGAGTAAATCTCATTTGGTGATTGCGATTGGAGGGACATCAGGCGACCAATCCGCCCGTTTAAAGAAAGCGGTTGCAGGGAAACGGCGGAAACCAACAGAAAAGGCAATGATCATGATCCTGCTCTTTCTGTCTTCTTCTGCCCTTTGCTTTTGACCGCTGTTCGCTATCCGGCGCTTCTGAAAGGAGTTTGGACGCCGCGCCGCAGGCGCGCCAGCCTCACAATTCCCGCACATCTGCCAGACGAACCCTGCGCGAAACCGAAGTGTCGAACCATTCACGGGCACTCTGCGTACATCAATAAGGCATTGCGCATCTGACTGCTCGGTGCCAGCATCGCGATTCGTCTCCGCACCCGCTCGGCTCTGGTGCCGGAAGCAGGTTGACCGTCCGTGCACCTTCAGCCGTTGGGAGCCTGATTGGGAGCAGCGTTCGAATCGGTCTTCACCTTCTTCTTCAAGTATCCGCTCCGCGTGTTTCAGCGGGGCGATCTCGTCGTTGCCCCAGTGATTCCAGCTGCGTGGCTGATTGCCATGGCCATCGCCGCCATCGTACTGGTGGTGGTGATGTACCGGCAGGTGAAGGCGGTGAATCGCGTCGACCGTCTGGTGCTGGCGACCATTCGCTCCCTTGCGGTGATCATCGTGCTGGCCTGCCTGCTTGGACCAACGGTCGTCGTCGCGAGCGCCGTGGCCCAGCGCAACGTCCTCGCCGTGGTCCTCGACGACTCGCGCAGCATGCGCCTCCGCGACGTCGGCAACGAGGCTCGGCTCGCTGCGATGCAGAAGGTCTTCGCCGACACGAGCACCCTCATGCGACAGCTGTCGCAGCGGTTTGCGCTTCGCGTCTTCCGTTTCGCTGCCGACGCGGGCCCGCTCTCCGGCGCAGCCACCCTCACCGCCGGCGGTGCGCGCACCGATCTCGCCACGGCGCTCGACGTCACGCGTGAAGACCTGGCCGGAATGCCGCTCGCCGGTGTCGTCGTCGTCACCGACGGCGCCGACAACGGCGGCGGTGACCTCGGTTCAGCCCTGCTCGCACTTCGCGCGCGTCGGGTTCCCGTCTATACAGTAGGTGTCGGACAGGAGCGCTTTTCCCGCGATGTCGCGGTGGAGCGCGTGACGTCACCGCCAAGCGTGTTGGCGGGTTCGACCGTCCTGCTGGAAGCGGCGATCGGCGTCCGCGGCGCGAGTGGCGAAAAGGCCACGGTGACGGCGGAAGCGAACGGACGCATCGTCGCCACGGAGGAGATCAAGCTGCCCGACGGCGGTGATATCGCGCGCGTGCGGCTCCGCGTGCCGCCAATGCCGCCGGGCACGTACCGCCTGTCGGTGAAGGTGCGGCCGCTCGCCGGCGAGACGGTCACCGAGAACAACGCCTACCACACGGTGCTCGAGGTGCGACCAGGTCCGGCCCGCGTCCTCTATCTCGAGGGCGAGCCGCGGCCGGAGTTCGCCTTCCTCCGCCGCGCCGTCGCCGACGACAGCAGCCTGC
Source organism: Gemmatimonadaceae bacterium (assembly GCA_039915865.1). Lineage (GTDB taxonomy): Bacteria > Gemmatimonadota > Gemmatimonadetes > Gemmatimonadales > Gemmatimonadaceae > AG11. The sequence continues at coordinate 2,459 of JBDSML010000086.1, forward strand.
AGGTGGTCGGCCTGATGCGAAGCGCCGAGCGGAAATTTCTGCGCCTCGGCGTGAAGGACAGCCTGGAGCTGATCAGCGGCTTCCCCGTCTCGCGCGACGAGCTCTTCAAGTACCGCGCGATCATCCTCGGCAGCATCGAATCGTCGTTCTTCACTGGCGACCAACTTCGTATGCTCGCCGACTTCGTGAGCCAGCGTGGCGGAAGCCTGCTGGCGCTGGGTGGACGCGCGTCGCTCTCCGAGGGTGGATTTGCCGACACACCGATGGCCGAGGTGCTGCCGGTGGCGCTGGCGAGAACGGGAGCGGACACCGGCGCGCCGCCGCTCGTCGTCTCCGTGCATCCGACGTCGGCGGGGTTGGCGAATGCGGCGTTGCAGCTGCGCTCCACCGAGGGAGCGAACGCTGCGCGATGGGATTCGCTGCCGGCGTTGACGTCCGTCAACCGACTCGGCGCACTGCGGTCCGGTGCAACCGTGCTGCTTACCGGGCGCACTGGCGAAAAGGGCGCGGGGGTCGAGATGCCGTTGCTCGCCTTCCAGCGGTATGGCCGAGGGATGGGTGCGGTATTCGCGGTGCAGGATTCGTGGCTGTGGCGCATGGACGCGAGCATGCCCGTCGAGGACGAGACGCACGCGACCCTCTGGCGCCAGATGATCCGATGGATGGTCGAAGGAGTACCAGACCAGGTGGAGATCGCATCGGTGCCGTCGCGCGTTGGGCCGGGTGAGCCGGTGACGTTGCGCGCGCACGTTACCGACTCGACGTTCCAGGACGTCAACAACGCATCGGTCGTCGCACAGGTTACGACGCCGACTGGTCGCAAGGTCGATGTGCCGATGGAGTGGTCGCTGCGAGAAGACGGCTCGTACACTGCACGCTTCATCGCCGACGAGCCGGGCGTCTACGGGCTGTCGGCGCAGGCACGCCGTGGACGCGACACGACGTACTCGGCGGCCGGCGCGCTTCTCGCCGACGATCAGGGCGCGGACGTGCAGCAGGCCGAGCTTCGGACGCCGCTGCTGCGCCGCATCGCGAAGGAGACGGGCGGCCGCTACTACCCGCTCGCCGACGCGAAGCGTCTCTCGGAAGACGTCATCTACACGGAGGCCGGCGTGACGGTGCGCGACGCGCGCGACCTCTGGGACATGCCGATCGTGTTCTTCATCCTCGCTGCGCTGCTCGGCGGCGAGTGGATCTATCGTCGGCGCCGGGGGCTCGCGTGAGACGCGCGCTCCTCCTCGCGTTCGCATTGCTGTGCGCCAACACGATTGTTGCACAGGCGCAACGCGTCCACGTCCTCATCATCACGGGACTCGCCGGCGAGCCGCAGTATCGCGCTCGCTTTCTCGAGGCGGCGGCGACGCTCGCCGACAGCGCGCGCACTCGATGGGGCGTCGCGGATTCCAGTCTCATCGTGCTCGGCGAAGATCCCGCGCAGGATCCCAGGCACATCCGCGCGAAGTCGACGAAGGAAGAAGTCTCGGCCGCGTTCGTTCGCTTGTCGCATCGTGTTGCGCCCGGCGACATCGTGCTCGTGTTTCTCAACGGTCACGGCGCCGGCGAAGGTCCGCAGTCGCGCGTGAATCTTCCGGGGCCCGATCCTACCGCCGCCGATTTCGCGACGTGGATCTCCGGTTTCGCGCGGCAGACAGTCGTCTTCGTCAACGCAGCCAGCGGCAGCGGAGACTTCGTGCCGGTGCTCGCAGGGCGCGGACGACTCATTGTCTCTGCAACGAAGACCGCGATCGAGCGCAACGAGACAGTGTTCGCGCGGCCATTCGTCAAGGCGCTCACGACTGGCGAAGCTGACGCCGACAAGGACGGGCGAGTCTCCGTCTACGAGGCGTTCGACTACGCGAAGAAGGAAGTCGCGAGACTGTATGAGGTCGACAACAAGATGCTCACCGAGCACGCCGTGTTGAGCGACACCGCGTTGGCGCGCACCGTGGCCTTCGGCGGAAAGCGCGGGAGCTCCGATCCGCGCGTCATCGCGCTCGTCGCCGAGCGGCAGGAATTGGAGTCGCAGGTCGCTGCACTCCGTGCACGCAAGGCGACGACCGACTCCGCGACGTACGAGCGTGAGTTGGAGCGCCTGCTATTGCTCGTCGCGGAGAAGTCGCAGGCGATTCGCGCTGCGGGGACGAAGCCATGATGCGCAGTTGCGTGGTACTACTCGCCGCCCTGCTGGCGTGCGCGTGGCAACAGCCCGCCGACCAGCGTGCGCAGGTGCGCGCGCTCGCCGATGCCGGCAAGCTCGATGAGGCCGAGCGCGTCGCGCGCGGTGGTGGCGCGTCGCTGCAGGCGAGCCTCGGTGAAGTACTGGTGATGCGTGGGCGGCTCGCGCAGGCGGACTCTGTCTTTCGCGTCGCGTTGACGTCGGACGTCGCGGGCAGGCGCACGGCTGAGGCGGCGCTCGCCGAGCTCGCGTATCGTCGCGGCGATCGTACCGAGGCGTTCCGTCGCGCGAGCGTGCTCGCTGGCGCATTCGAGAATCCTTCCGGCGCGTGGTCTGCGGATGATCGCGTTGCCGCCGGCCGCGCATACGTGATTCTGGGAACGCGCAACGCCGCTGCGGTGCGTTCGGCCCTCGCGGCATTCGACCGAGCCGTGCAGGCCGACTCGAGCAACCTCGAGGGACGGCTGCGCGTCGGCGACCTGTTCCTCGAGAAGTACAACGCGCCGGACGCGAAGAACTCTTTCCAGGACGTGCTCACTCGCTCGCCCGACAACGCGCGTGCGCTGCTGGGTCTCGCACGCGTCGCGGAGTTCGAGGGGAAGCTCGAGTCGATGACGTTGCTACGCCGCGCGGTTGCAGCGAACCCGTCGCTCGTGAGCGCGCAGGTGCAGCTGGCGCGCTATCAACTCGAGGCGGAGGAATACGACTCGGCGAAGGTTGCGGCGCGTCGCGCACTCGCTGTCGACTCGGCGTCGTTGCCGGCGTGGTCGATGCTCGGCGCCGTCGCGTGGCTCAAGGGCGATTCGGCGGAATACAATCGCGCGAAGTCGGCGGCCGAGCGGTTGAGCTCCCTGCCGAGTGATTTTTATGCGGAGTTGGCGGAGGCGGCGATTCGTCAGCGACGCTACGTGGATGGCATGCGTCTCGCGCGGACCGCCCTCGGCATCGATTCGACGTCGACGCGCGTACTCGGCTTGCTCGGCAACAACCAGCTGCATGCCGGCAACATCGACGAAGGGCGCGCGCTGCTCGAGCGCGCATTCGCGATCGATCCGTTCAATCTCTGGCACAAGAACACGCTCGACCTGCTCGACAACCTGCGCACGTTCACGACGATCGACCGCGGGCACTTCAAGATCATCGCGCCGCCGAAGGAAGCGGAGCTGCTCGCGACGTATCTCGTGCCGTTGCTCGAGGAGGCGTACGACTCGCTGTCGAAGCGGTATCAGTACAAGCCGTCGGCTTCAGTGCGGCTCGAGCTCTATCGCCAGCATGCAGATTTTTCCGTGCGCACGGTGGGCCTCGCCGGGCTGGGCGCGCTCGGCGTGAGCTTCGGTCCTGTGCTGATGATGGATGCGCCGAGTGCACGGACGAAGGGCGAGTTCAATTGGGGGTCGACGGCGTGGCACGAGCTGACGCACACCTTCACGCTCGGGCTGTCGAACAATCGTGCGCCGAGATGGTTGTCGGAGGGGCTGTCGGTGCTCGAGGAGCGCCGCGCGCGCGCATCGTGGGGGGCTGATGCGACAGTGGAGTTCCTGGCGGCGTACGCGGGTGGACGTCTGCGCCCCGTCAGCCAGTTGAGCGACGGGTTCGTTCGTCCACGGTTCGCCATGGAAGTGATCCTCAGCTACTACGAGGCGTCGCTCGTCTGCGAGATGATCGAGCAGCAGAAGGGGTCGGCGGCACTCGTCGCGATGCTCACCGCGTATCGTGACGGTCTCGACACGCCCGCCGTGTTCGCGAAGGTGCTGGGTTTGAAGCCCGAAGAGGTCGACAAGCAGTTCGACAGCTGGGTGCGCGCGAAGTTCGCGGTACCGCTGCGCGCGATTGCGGCGAGCGATGGAAAGGGTGAAGTCGGCGGTGCGTTCGTGTCGACGATGCGCGCAGGGATGGCGCTGATGAGTGCGAATCAACTCGACTCTGCGAGCGCGACGTTCCTGCGTGCGCAGGCGCTGTTCCCCGACTACGCGGGTCAGGGTGCACCGGCGCTGATGCTGGCGAAGATCGCCTTCGATCGTGGCGACTTCCGCGGCGCGCTCGATCAGGTGCAGCGCGTGACGTCGCGCAACGAGACGGCGTGGGATGCGAATCTGCTGGAGGCTGACCTGCGGGCGAAGCTCGGCGATTCGACTGGTGCGCGTATCCCGCTGGAGCGCATGCTCTGGATATCGCCGTACGACATCACGATCCATATTCGGCTTGCCGAGCTGGCGTCGCGGGCAGGGGATCATGCGACGGCGTTGAGGGAGCGGAGGGCGGTGGTTGCGCTGGATCCGCCCGATCCGCTCGATGCGCGGTATCAGCTTGCGAAGGCGTTGGCGGACGCGGGTGACGTCGCGGCCGCGCGGAAGGAACTGCTCGGCGTGCTCGAACAGGCGCCGTCGTTCGAGAAAGCGCAGGCGTTGCTGCTGGAACTGAGCAAGAGAGGCAAGCCATGAAGACCATGCTTTTCTGTTGTGTGCTGTTCGCAGTTGGCGTCGTGTTCGTACCCGCGACAGCGCACGCACAATTCGGCGGCGGGCGCAATCGCCAGGTGCAGGAGTTCGCCGCGAACACGCCGTACGACGGGCGATTCACCTTCGTGCGCATTCGCTACACGCTCCCCGACAACGGCGGCGGTTTCCGGCAGGACGTCAAGTGGGGCCACGATTACCCGCGCGGTGAACGCCACTTCACGAAGATCGTGAGCGAGCTGTCCACCATCCGCGTTCGTACGGCTGTCAGCAACATCTTCTCGCTCGAGGATCCGGAGCTGTTCAAGTATCCCGTCGCATATCTCTGCGAAGCGGGGTACTGGCGTCCGTCGGAGACCGAGGCGGTGAACCTCCGCAACTACCTGATGAAGGGCGGGTTCATCATCTTCGACGACTTCGCGCACAACGACTGGATGAACTTCACGGCGCAGATGCAGCGCGTGCTGCCGAAGCTGCGCCCGATGCGGCTGACCATCGATGACAAGGTCTTCGACTCGTTCTACCGCATCAAGAACCTGTCGTACAACCACCCGTACTATCGCAACACGCCGTCGGAGTTCTGGGGATTCTACGAGGACAACGATCGCACCAAGCGACTGCTCGCGGTGGCGAACTTCAACAACGACATCTCGGAATACTGGGAGTTTTCCGACGAAGGCATGTTTCCGCTCGACATGTCCAACGAGGCGTACAAGCTCGGCGTCAACTACCTGATCTACGCGCTCACCCGCTGACCACCACGAGGAACTCGCTTGCCTGGACTCGCCAATGCTTCCGAGCTGGACACGCTCGACGACGCTGCGCTCGCTGACCGCCTCGAGGCGGCCGCCACGCGCATCACCACCGAGCTGCGCAAGGTCATCGTCGGCAACGACGGCATTATCGAGCAGGCACTCATCGCGCTCTTCGCGGGCGGCAATTGCCTCCTCGTCGGCGTGCCCGGCCTCGCGAAGACGCTTCTCATCTCGACGCTGTCGCGCGCACTCGACCTCAAGTTCTCGCGCATCCAGTTCACGCCCGACCTGATGCCGAGCGACGTCACGGGCACCGACGTCATCCAGGATGATCCAGCGACAGGACATCGACGGCTGACGTTCATGCCCGGACCGGTGTTCGCGAACGTGTTGCTTGCGGATGAGATCAACCGCACGCCGCCGAAGACGCAGGCCGCATTGCTCGAGGCCATGCAGGAGCGGCGCGTCACGGTACAGGGACGCACCTACGATCTCGAGCCGCCCTTCTTCGTCTTCGCCACGCAGAACCCCATCGAGCTCGAAGGAACGTATCCGTTGCCCGAAGCGCAGCTCGATCGATTCATGCTCGAGATCATCCTCGACTACCTGCCGGAAGAGGAAGAGGTCGCAGTCGTTCGCTCCACGACGTCCACGCCGCCCGAGGCCGTGCAGGCCGTCGTCTCGCGGGAAGAGATTCTCGCCTTCCAGCGCGTCGTGCGTCGCGTACCAGTGGCCGATGCCGTCACGCGCTATGCCGTCCGCTTCGTCCGCATGACGCGCCCGGGCGCGAACGGTGCGCCGGACTTCATCAAGCAGTGGGTCTCCTACGGCGCCTCCGTTCGCGCGGCACAGGCACTCATCCTCGGCGCCAAGGCCCGCGCGTTGCTGCAGGGGCGCAGTCACGTCACTTTCGACGACGTGCGCGCACTCGCGCATCCCGTGCTGCGTCATCGCGTGCTGCTCAACTTCCAGGCGCAGTCGGAGAAGGTGACGACCGATCAACTCGTGGAGAAGCTGCTCGCTGCCGTCCCGATTCCCAAGTCGGCGTTGTAGCGATGGCCGCCCCCGTCTCTTTCCTCGACCCAGCGCTGCTGGCGCGGATCTCCGATCTCGCGCTGCTGGCGCGCACGGTCGTGGATGGCTTCATGCACGGCCAGCACCGGTCGATGCGGAAGGGCTCGTCGATGGACTTCGCACAACATCGCTCGTATCAACCCGGCGACGACCTGCGACGCATCGACTGGCGCGTGTACGGGCGCACCGATCGCTACTACGTGAAGGAGTACGAAGCCGACACGAACGCGAGCGTCATCTTCGCGCTCGACTCCTCGGCATCGATGGACTTCGGCAGCGGTGCCGTCACCAAATACGACTACGGTCGCTTCCTCGTCGCGTCGCTCGCGTGGCTGTCGCAGCATCAGGGCGATCGCGTCGGACTGGCGACGTTCGTCGGCGACCTCGTGGACGTCGTTCCCCCATCGACGCGCCACCTGCAGTTGCTGCTGCACACGCTTGGACGGTCGACGGCGGTTGGCAAAGGCAACCTGACCACGGGCATCGACAAGCTCACGCATCTCACGGCGCGCCCCGGCATCGCGGTGCTCGTCACCGATTGCTACGAGCAACCCGAAACGCTTGCGCGCGCCGTCGCATCGCTGCGCATGCGCGGGCACGACGTCATCGTCTTTCACCTGATCGATGCCGCCGAACGGGAATTTCAGTTCACGGCACCCACGACGTTCGAGGACTCGGAGAGCGGCGCGCGTCTGCCACTCCGCCCCGATGACCTGCGCGTGAAGTACAAGGCGCTCGTCGAAGCGCATCACGCCGAGCTCACCAGGCGCCTCATTGGCGCCGGTGCGGACTACGTGCGCGTCGACACCGACAAGCCGCTCGACCGCGCGCTTCACGCCTACCTCGACCGCCGCCTCGCGCGGAGCCGGGTGCGCTGATGGGACTCGGACTCCTCGTACCCGCGTTCCTCGTCGGACTCTCGGCGCTGCTCGTCCCCATCGTGCTGCACCTCCGGCATCGCGACAAGGACAGGCCGCAGAAATTTCCGTCGCTGATGTTCCTCGAGCAGCTGCCGATTCGGACCGCTGAGCGACGCCGGATCACCGATTGGCCACTGCTGTTGCTGCGCGCATTGGCACTCGCGCTGCTCGTGCTCGCGTTCGCGCGACCCGTGTTCTCGCGGCAGGCTGTGGCCGAGCGAGCCAATCGCGTACGCGCAGTGGTGGTGATGCTCGATCGGTCGATGAGCATGGGGCACAAGGACGTCTGGCCCGCCGCCGTTGATTCTGCGCGGAAGGTCATCCTCTCACTCGGCGCCGCGGACAAGGTGGCGCTCGTGCTCTTCGACGACGAAGCCGACATCGTCCAGCCGTTCACCATCGAGAAGACCGCCGCACTCTCCGCATTGGCCAAGGCGAAGCCCAGTCCGCGCGGGACGCGGTACGCGGCGGCGTTGCGCGCAGCGCGGCAGCTTGTGCTGCGCGCCGGCAACTCGAAGAGCGAAGTGGTGATCATCACCGATCTTCAGCGGAGTGGTGTGTCGGGTGTCGCAGGATTGGATTTGCCCGAAGGGCTTAGCGTCCGCACCATCTCCGTACATCCAAAGAGCTCCGCGAACGCTGCCGTCGCCTCCGTCGACGTCAGGCGCATCGTCGAGCCGACGAAGACGATGCTCTCCGTGCAGGCACGTGTGCTCTCGCGCGAGCTGCCGGCCTCGCGCATCGCGCATGCGACGCTGATGATCAATGGCCGCATCGCCGGCGTGCGTGACGTCACCGTGCCCGCCACCGGCGACGTCCCCGTCGCGTTCGAACCCATCCTGTTGCCCGCGGGTCGAGTGCGCGGCGCCGTGACGATCGACAACGACGCCCTCGCCGCCGACGACACCATGTACTTCGCCTTCACCGCGGACGACGCAGTGAAGGTCCTGCTCGTCGCCCCCGACGACGCGAATGCCGAGGAGACGCTGTTCTTCGAGCGTGCACTCGGTGTGAGTCGCGCTCCGCTGATGCGCATCGATCGTGTGCGACCGGGCCGCCTCGATGTGCGGATGCTGGAGAATGCGTCGCTCGTGTTGTTGTGGGATATGCCGCCGCCGACGGGCGCTGCGGCGAGCGCGCTCACGCAATTCGTGCAGCGCGGTGGTGGACTCGTCATCGCCGCGGGACGTCGCTATCCGGCCAGGGTCGCGGCATCCGCGCTGATGCCCGCCAGCGTCAATGGCAGCACCGATCGCGTGACGGACCGCGGCGGCTCGCTCGGCGACGTCCGTCTCGATCATCCGCTGTATGCGGCGTTCCGCGATGCGCCGGCTGCACTCAGCGCAGCGCGCTTCCTCCGCTATCCGCGATTCGAGCCGGCCGTCGGCACGGAAGTCATCGCGCGTTTCGACGACGGGCTTCCCGCGGCTCTCGAGCGACGCGAGGGAATGGGGCACATCGTGCTGCTCGGCATGCCGCTCGATACACGCTCCGGCGACTTCCCGCTGCAGTCGTCGTACCTGCCATTTCTCCAGCGGCTGGTGCTCTACACCTCGGGGCGTGACGTCACCGCACTATGGCGCGCCACGGGACAGAGCTGGCTCCTGCCGGGCGGGCTCCAGGACGCCGCCGTCTCGACTCCCGACGGAGCAATCATTCGCCCGGCAGCCGATACGGTCGGATCCACTGTGGCACTGCGCGAATCCGGAGTGTATTCCTTGTACGAGGGGCGCGTACAGGGAGAGCCGGCCGGGCTGCTCGCGGTGAACGCTCCAACGAATGAATCCGACCTGACGCCGGTCGATGCACGCGAGCTGCTCCTTGGTGTACGCCAGAGCGCAGCTGCCGCGAACGCGTCGAATGACATCCCGACGCCCGAAGAAATCGAAGCGCGGCAGCGGATGTGGCGCATCCTGCTCGCTGCCGTCGCTGTTCTCTTGCTGGCAGAAACGATCTTCGCGAATCGAGGATGGCGCGGCACGGCGAGCCGTCTCTCGATAGCCCCGTCGGAACGGAGCACACCATGACACCGGCCAATCAACTACTCGACGCACTCGGCACGCTTCGGCGGCAGTGGCGCCAGCGCGTCATCCTCGAATCCATCGTGTGGATTGCGGGCGCGGCCATCCTCGCGGTGCTTGCGGGGCTGCTCATCACGAAGCTCTTCGGCACGACGTCGATGAGCCTCCTCGTGATGCGCGGCGTCGGCTACGCGCTGATCCTCGTCGCCGTGGTGCGATGGATGATCGTGCCGCTCATTCGCCGAGCGAGCGATGAGCGATTCGCGCTGTATGTGGAAGAGCGTGCGCCGCAACTCAGGCAGTCGCTGCTCTCGGCCGTGCATGAACTTCGCGCGCCGGAGAGCGAGCGGGCGTCGCCGTCGCTGACCGCGCGCCTGATCGAGCGCACGCTGACCGTGATGCGTCCGCTGCAGAAAGGCGCGACGCTCGAGCGTCCGCGGATGTTACGCGCCGTGCGTTCGCTCGGGATGATTGCCGTCGCGGCCATCCTGCTGTTCGCCGCTGGTCCGCGTGCGCTCCGCGATACCGCGAAGTTGATCTTCGCACCGTGGTCCGTCGCCGAAGCCGCGACGCCCGTGCTGGCCGTCAATGTGAAGCCGGGCAACACGACTATTCCGCGCGGCGCGGCCGTCGACATCCATGCGGCGCTGCAGGGTTTCCAGGCCGACGGCGCGGAGCTCGTGTTTCGCACCGACTCGTCGAGCGAATGGATTCGCCTGCCGATGTCGCGCGACTCGGCAACCGATGCATTCACGTCGCGCGTGTTCGACCTCACGCGGCCGACCGAATACTTCGTCGATGCCAATGGCATCCGCTCGCCGACGTACAAGCTGAACGTGTCCGATCTCCCGACGGTGAAGCAGCTTGCGATGGATCTTCGCTTCCCATCCTACACTGGCCTCCCAGCCGAACACATACAAGAAGGCGGCGACGTCGCCGCGCTCGTCGGCACGAACGTGACGATCCACGCGACGCTGACGCGGCCGGCAACGAGCGGTGTGCTCAAGTTCGACAATGGAACCACTGTACCGTTCGTGCTCGGCAAGGACGGCACGATGGACGCGTCGTTCCGCGTGAAGGCGAACGGCTTCTATCGCATCGACCTCATCGCTCCCGACGGCGCGAGCGTGCCGGGCTCGGTGCAGTATGCCGTCGAGGCGCTGCCCGACCATGCGCCCACGGTGTTCATCGAGGAGCCGGGTCGTGACACGAAGGTGACGAACATCGAAGAGGTGAGGATCGCCGTGCGCGGTTCGGACGACTACGGTGTGCAGTCGCTCGACCTGCGCTATCGCGTCAATGGGGGCGAGGAGAAGCGGGTCGTGCTGACTGACAGCGCTGGAAGGAGCTCAAAGGAGCCGCGCGCGGCGCACACGCTTTTCCTCGAGGAGATGAAGCTCGCACCCGGCGATCTCATCGCGTACTACGCCACGGCGAAGGATGGCGCGGGCAACGTCGGCAGCACCGACGTCTACTTCCTCGAGGTGCGTCCGTTCGGGAAGAACTATCGCCAGTCCGAGCAGCAGGGCGGCGGTGGCGGCGGTGGTGGCGGTGGCGAGGCGACGCCGGAGTTCGTGCAGCGTCAGCGCGAAGTGGTCGCCGGCACGTTCAACTGGCTGCGCGACAGCGCGACGACGCCGGCGCGCAAGCACGTCGAGGACATCACGACGCTGAACATCGCCGAGGGACGCCTGCGCGATGACGTCGCGGGTCTCGTGCGTCGTCTCGTCGAGCGCGGCGCCGCGCGAACCGATTCGACCTTCGTCGCGATCCAGAAAGAGCTCGAAGCCGGCGTCACGGCGATGAAGGCGGCGGAGGAGAAGCTCGTGAAGGGCCAGGGTCGCGAAGCGCTGCCGTTCGAGCAGGAGGCATTGCGCCGGCTGCAGCGCGCCGAGGCGGCGTTCAGGGACGTGCAGGTGCAGATGGGGCAGCAGCAGGGCGGCGGTGGGGGCGGTGGTGGTGGCCAACAGAAGGCCGAAGATCTCGCCGACCTGTTCGAACTCCAGACCGACAAGCTGCGCAATCAATACGAAGCCGTGCAGCAGCAGTCCGAGCAGTCGCAGCAGCGTGAGGTGGATGCGACGCTCGAGCGGTTGAAGCAGCTCGCGCAGCGCCAGCAGCAGGAGAACGAGCGCATGCAGCGGCTTGCGCAGGAGATGCGCGACAAGCTCGGACGTGAGGCGAATGGCGGCAGCGGTGGCGGCGGAGCGCAGCGCGAGTTGGCGCGTCAGGCGCAGGAAGAGGCGCGTCGTCTCGAGCGTCTCGCGCGTGAGCAAAGCTCGAAGGAGCTCGCCGATGCGGCGAAGAGCATGCAGCAGGCCGCCGACGCGATGCAGAAGGCGGCGAGTGGATCGTCGGCGCAGGGGAGCGCGGCGGTCGAGCAGTTGAAGAAGGCGGCCGGTGGTCTCGAGGGCGCGCGGTCGCAGAATCTCGCCGACGGCGTGAAGAAGCTCGCCGACCAGGCGAAGCAGCTACAGGACAAGCAGCGCGAGATCGGCGAAGACGTGAAGCAGCTCGGCAACACAGCGCCCGACCAGCGCGGCGAGCAGATCCAGCGGCTCAACAACAAGAAGGATGAGTTGGCGCAGGGCGTTGAAAAGCTGGAGCAGGATGCGGATCGAGCAGCGCGTGAGGGCCGGAAGGATCAGCCGGGTGCGGCGGGCAAGCTCGGCCAGGCCGCGGATGCGATTCGCGACCAGCGCGTGAAGGACAAGATCGTGTTCTCGAAGAACGTGATTCGCAGTGGGTCGAGCGAGTATGCGAATGCGTTCGAAGGGCAGATCGGCGAGAACCTGAAGGATGTCGCCGAGAAGATGAAAGCGGCGGCGGGTGCGTTGGGTGGTGAGTCGGCGGCTCGTGGTCAGGAGAAGTCGCTGGAGCGGGCGCGTGAGTTGGTGAAGTCGATGGAGTCGTTGCGTGAGCGCACGGCGCAGAAAAGCGGCACCCAGGGCAAAGACGGCAACCAGGGCAAAAACGGCAACCAAGGCAAAGACGGCCAGCAGGGGCAGCAAGGCCAAGCCGGCCAACAGGGGCAACAGGGGCAACAGGGGCAACAAGGCGGGCAGCAAGGCCAACAGGGTCAGCAAGGGCAGAACGGTCAGCAGGGCAAGCAGGGACAGCAAGGCCAACAGGGCCAAGGGCAGCAGGGCCAGCAAGGCCATGGTCAGGGTCAAGGGCAGGGGCCGAACGGACAGTCGGCGCAGGGAGGACAGCAGCGCGGCGGTGGCGGCAATAGCAGCGGACAGGTGAACTTTGGCGGCGATCGCGGCACGCCCGGCGACGCCATCACCGGCGGCGACGCTCGGCAATTCTCGCGCGAGTTCGGCCTGCGTCGGGAGAACGCAGAAGCGCTAAGAAAGGAGCTGATTCAGCAGGGCGTTCCGGTCGCCGACCTCGATAAGGTGATCGACGAGCTGCGACGTCTCGAGGCGAGTCGCGCGTACGGCGATCCGCGCGGGCTCGACGAGCTGCAGGCGGCGATGATCGAGAATCTCAAGAACGTGGAGTTCTCACTGTATCGCAAACTCGGACTCGGCGATGGGAAGAGCCCGACGCTCGGGACGACGGCTCCTGTACCGGCGGAGTATCGGGCGGCGGTGGAGGAGTATTATCGGTCGCTCGCGGGTGCGAAGAAGAAGCCCTGATCTCCCCAATTCTCGAGCGGGGCATAGGAGCATACGACCGAATCGCGAAGAAGCACCGTGGTGCGCTCCGAGATCTCGCGCGCTAGACGTCTACGATGACAGGCAGCGCGGCGCGGGACCCTTCCACCAGCGTTAGATAGACATGGCCTTCCTCCACTCGCCGCGCGACCGCGCCGTCGTCCTCATCCTCGCGCTCGGCTTCGCCATCCTGCTGGCGCTCTCGCCGTTCTTCAGCGGGCTGCTCGGCACGGCGGTGCTGTACGTGATCTTCGTGAAGCCATACCAATGGCTCGCGCGCTCGATGCGTCCAGGGTATGCGGCCACGATCGCGCTCGTCGCCGCGCTCCTCCTCATCGGACTTCCGCTCGTCTGGCTGCTCGGCGTCGTGATCGGTGAGGCGCCGGGCGCATTGCGGAGTGTGCAGGGCAGCTCGCTGTTCACGCGCATCGGCGGGTTGACCATCGGCACCGTGCATGTGGGCGCCGAGATCGCGAAGGCGAGCGGGTCGATCGTGTCGTGGCTGTCGGGGCAATTCTTCGCGTTCGTCGGCAGCGCGACGTCGGCCGCGTTGAACCTCGTCATCGCCTTCTTCGGCCTGTATTACATGCTGCGCTCCGGCCCCGAGGTATGGAGTACCGTTCGTGGATACATCCCCTTCTCGCCGCACACCTCCGAGGCACTTCGCCAGCGATTCTTCAGCGTGACCGAGGCGACGCTGCTCGGCACGGTGCTCGTCGCGGTGATGCAGGGCGCGATCGTCGGCTTCGGCTTCTGGCTCGTGGATCTTCCCAGTCCGCTGTTCTGGGGCACGGTGACGGCCTTCGCGTCGATCCTGCCCGTGCTCGGCAGCGCGCTGGTGTGGCTTCCCGCCGCGATCGTGCTCGCGCTCGAGGGCCGCTACGGCGCGGCGGCGGGACTCGCCGCGATCGGCGGTCTCGTCGCCAGCAATATCGACAACCTGATTCGGCCGCTCGTCTACCGCCGAGTGTCGGACATTCATCCGATGGTCACGCTCATCGGCGCGTTCGCCGGCGTGAAGTATTTCGGCCTGCTCGGCGTGCTGCTTGGACCACTCGCCATTGCATACCTCTTCGAGCTGCTCAAGTCCTATCGCGAGGAGTACGGCGGGCAACAGGAGTCATCCGCCGCGGATGTCGTCGGCCAACACAACCGTGGCGTCCAACCGCGCCCACCCATGGACCTCTGAACCACCGCGACGTTCGATCCGCGCTACGCGTCGCTGCTGCGCAATGCGGGGTTGTCGGACCTGCTCTGAGAACGTCATGCGCGTCAAGCTTCTTCAGCGCGCGTGAAGACGGACCCACTACTTCTTCGGCTGGCTCGACGGCGGCACCATGCCCTTCAACCGCATGTACGTCACGATGTTGCCATAGTGCTCGCTGTCGTGCCAGGCGTTCATCGTCAGCGCGTGCAGTTGGGTACTCGGAGTCCCGAACCCGGACGCGATCCATGCCTTTGCGGCGACGGCATTCAGCGGCTTGAACGACTCGGCGTCCGACATCGCATAGGCCTTCACGCAGAGCGCATTCGACGCTTCCAGAACTGCTATCACTTCGGCCTTTGTGCTGGCGGCGCCTTCCGCGGGCTGCTGGCCGAGCGCCATGCCGCAGAGTAGTTGGTGCGCGTTGGCGATGTGGTTGATGACCTGTCCGAAACTCCGCACTTCAGGGGTCGGCTTGAACGAGTAGCTCGACTCGGGCATCTGCTGCGCGGCCGCGAGAACGTTCTCGATGGTGATCTGCCAGAGATCGCGGACTCCAGTTACGACGGGGGCGGATGGCGCATGGCGTGCGGACTGTGCACCCAGTGCTGGTGTCATGACGATGAGGACAACGGCGAGCAGTTTCATGAGGTTTCCGTTATAAGGGTCCGGTGCAGATCATCGGGACTGCCGTCGAGGGCACCGACTACCTCGTAGTGCGCCGACGTGGCGTCGAAATGCGACAGCAGCAGGCGCGCGTTCGGTGGCACCACGGCGACGGAATACTCCGCACCGGCGAAGCCGATCACGGAATCGAGCGTGTCGAAGAACATCGTGGTCACGAACTCGACCTCCGGCTCGGTCACGTCGGCGAGGGCGCGCCGGTCGACGCGCGCGCCGAGATAACCGGGAATCCGCCGTGCGCCGATGCCGGGCAGAATGCTGTCGAGGAGTAGACGCTGGTAGGCGTCGGCGTTGTCCGGGGTGGTCCAGCCTCGCCATACGCGAGAGATCATCAGCATCACATGGAGGAGGTGCGCGTTCGCGGTTGCAACGTGATCTACGTCTATGGAATCGACTCAGCTAGCAGATTCTTGCTTTCAGCTGATACGAAGTGGCCCTGTAAGCCAATGACAAAGTGGCTCTCGTGGCGCGTCGGGCGCCTTCATAGCGTGGCGAGTCCGCACCGACCGCGCGCATCGTCTGCCCAACCCGGAGCATCACCCGTGTCCGCCTCTGCCTCGTCTATCATCCCGCCGACATCGCCAAGTGCGCACGCGAGCGCCGTTCCAATTCGGCAGCGGGTCGATGCCGTCGATGTCGTGCGTGGCGTCATCATGATCCTGATGGCCCTTGACCACACGAGAGACTTCTTTGGCGACGCCAGCGCCAGTCCGACCAACCTCGCCACCACGACGGTGGCGCTCTTCTTCACGCGGTGGGTCACGCATTTCTGTGCGCCGACATTCTTCCTCCTCACAGGGACGAGCGCCTACCTGGCTCGCCGCCGTCGAACGGTCGCTGGCCTGTCACGCTTTCTCGTCACGCGTGGACTCTGGCTGATCCTGCTCGAGCTCACCGTCATCCGATTCCTCTGGCAGTTCAACCTCGATTATCGCCTGACGCTCATCGACGTGATCTGGGCGCTCGGATGGGCGATGATCGTACTGGGCCTGCTCGTCCGCCTGCCACTGCGAGCCATCGCGGCGATCGGCCTCGTGATGATCGCGACCCACAACCTGTTCGACGGAGTTCTCGCCACGACGTTCGGCGCGCTCGCGCCGCTGTGGTCCCTCCTGCACGTCCCGGGCTTCATCGTTCCAGGCCCGTCGCACGTCCTCTTCAGCGCCTACCCACTGATCCCCTGGGTTGGCGTCACGGCCGTGGGTTACGCGCTCGGTGCGCTCTGGGACCTGCCCGCCGACCGGCGTCGCGCACTGCTGCTCCGGATGGGCGTCGGCTGCATCGCGCTCTTCCTGGTGCTACGTGGCTTCAACGTGTACGGCGATCCGGGGCCGTGGACCGTCCAGGCAAGGGGATCGATGACGCTGGTCTCCTTCCTCAATCTCAACAAGTACCCGCCGTCGCTGCTGTTCCTGTTGATGACGCTGGGACCTGTACTGCTCGCGCTGCGCGCACTGGATTGGCGCGCGCCTTCGTCGCTGAGGGCGGCGCAGGTGATCGGCAAGGTGCCGTTCTTCTACTATCTCATGCATGTGCTGGTGCTGCACGTTGCGGCGGCCGGAGTGATGCTCGCTCGATATGGGACCATCGGCCCAGCGCTGGAATCGCCCACGGTCGATCGCTTCCCGATGACGCAGCCGCCGGGATGGCCAGTGTCACTGCCCGTGGTGTATCTCATCTGGATCGCCGTGGTGCTGGTGCTGTACCCACTTTGCGTCAGGTACGCCGACGTGAAGCGGCGCAGCAGCAACCCCTGGCTCAGCTATCTCTGAGACCCTGCCCGCCGGCTCCTCCGCAGGTTGCTGCGCGGGTCTGCGGCTAACGCATGCTCCAGCTGCCGCGCACCGTTCCAGAGTGCGGTTTCCGAAAAAGCGGAATAGCCGAACAGCAACGCGCCGTCGACCGCCGACGCCGACGGGAGGTCTCGTGCGCGATGATTCAGGCGGTATGACGACAGCGGCGTGGTGACGATGCTCGCGGCGAGTGCGATGTCCGACAAGAGCTGGTCCGTGACTCCCTTGCGTGCGAGCTCGTCGCGCAGCCATCCCACCAGGTGCATGCCTGCCGGCGAGGGCCGCACGTCGACCCACTGCGCCAGGTGTGTCGCTGCGGCTGCGACGAGTGCCGCCTGACGCTGCGCGTAGATGAGCCGCATCCGTCGCACGTGACGCGCATAGTGTCCCTCCTCGATGAAGTCTGTGAGGACCGCCTGCTCCACCGAGGGCGTGTGCCCGACTGCCGCCGCCTTGGCCGCCACAAAGCTGTCGACGAGCAGTGGCGGCACGATGAGGTACCCGAGACGGAGTGCGGGACACAGTGTCTTGCTGAACGTCCCGATGTACAACACGCGCCCATTGACGGTGGACAGCTGCGCGCCCGCGCTGCGATCCGCATCGAGACCCTGGAGCGACGCAAGCGGCCGCCCCACGTAGCGGAACTCGCCATCATAGTCATCCTCTATCACCCAAGCGCCCGCCCGGGCGGCCCAGTCGAGCAACGCCAGCCGTCGGCGCATGCTGAGGGTGGCACCGAGCGGGAACTGATGCGATGGGGAGACGCATGCGAGCCGCGCCGCAGGATCCAGCGCCTCACCGGCGGAAGCATCAAGGCCTTCCGAATCCACCGGCACGGGGACGATGCAGGCACGGGCTGCCTCGAACGCAGCCTTCGCCCCGAAGTACCCTGGATCTTCCAGCCACACCGAGTCGCCAGGGCGCAGGATCACTCGTGCCGCCAGGTCGAGTGCCTGCTGCGCGCCAGCCGTCACGATGACCTGCTCGGCCTCGCATCGCACGCCGCGCGCAAGCCCGACGTACGTCGCGATCGCACGTCGAAGCGGATAGTAGCCAGCCGAGTTTGCGTAGTTCAGCAGGCGGGCTCCCGCCTCGCCGACGGCACCGCGCCAGCGCCGAGCGCTGAGCTTGGCCCAGAGTGCGGCAGGAAAGAGGTCGAGCGCAGGCATTCCAGTCACGAACGCGATCGGTGCCGTCTGATGCACGGGCAGGCTGTGTACCTGCACGAGCGCAGGTGGCACGCGCGGGGTGGGCGCTTCCGCCATCGCGGGCTTCGCTCGCTGGCTTGGCGACTGTCGGCGGCGACGGGTGTGCAGTGCGTCGTCAGGAAGCCCCGCCCGGACGAACGTCCCTGATCCGGTTCGCGCCTCGACGTACCCCTCGGCCCTGAGCTGATCGAAGGCGACACCCACAGTGGCGCGGGACACTCCCGTGTCCGATGCCAACGCGCGTGATGACGGAAGACGCGATCCGGCAGGCAACTGGCCGCTGACGATTGCGACTCGAATCGCATCATAGAGCTGTCGATGGAGCGGTTCGCGCTGCGCTGCATCGACGAGGATGAACGGTTTCGGATGCCGGCGCGCGCGCGGACGCGACGCACTTGGTTGGGGCTCGGTCGGCATGAATTGGTATGGTCGGATGGGTCGTGATTGGCGCTGGTGGGGAGGCCACTTCGCTTCTATCCATCCTATGGTCATCGCACGGCCGGCACAATGTCCACGGCCGCCGGGCGCCCTTCGCCCTTCAGTCAGGTCCTCCTCATCATGTGTGCCCCTGCCCGATTCGAGTCGAGCGCCATTCACACCAGTCAGTCATCGGTGTTCGCCGGTCCCCATGTCCAGCTCGACGAGGGACGGTGGTCACCGGCCTTCGAGATGCGCCTGAATGCGTGGGCCGCGACTTCGTCCACACTCGTCGTGATGGAGAGCGGTATCGCGATGGCGCGCGTGCGGCAAGCGGCGCAGCCCTGCACGGACGCGCGCGACGATTCATGGACGACGCTGCCCGCTTTCCCTGCTCCGCCACGAGTGGGAGCGATGGAGCTCTGTGGGGTCTTTCGGTTCGACGCGAGTGCGGTAGGCGCAGCACTCACGGCTCCGCATGCTCGCGACGCGGGGGTCGTTCGACTATCCGCGCCGGCGCTGTTTCGTTACTCCTGGAGACGCCGCGCACTGGATCTCGACTATCCGGCGCCAGCGGAGCATGTAGAGGACGACGCGAAGGCATTGCTGCGGCACGTGGTGTCCCGCGCACAGCGCGCCGCGGCGCTCGATGACGACTCGCCGCGGCGCACGAGGCATCGCACGCTCGCGACGAACGCCTCCGTGCTGATGGCGAATTCCTTCGCCGACCCCACGACCATTGATGGAATCGCCCGCTCGCTTGGTACGTCCCCATTCCACCTGGCGCATGTGTTCCGCGCGGAGATCGGATGCACGCCGCATCAGTACCTCACGCAGCTTCGGGTCGTGGAGGCGATGGTCCGCCTGCGAGCAGGCGCACCCGACTTGAGCCGGCTCGCGCTGGAGCTGGGCTTCTGTCACCACAGCCACTTCACCTCGGTGTTCCGTCGGGCGATCGGATACACACCGCGGCAGGTGCGGCGCATGCTCACCGCCTCGAACATTCGTGAGCTGGGGATCATCACGCGTGACTGCCCGTGCGTTGACTGCCGGATGGCATGACCACCTGATTCACGCGGCCGCCTGTCGCGGCGCGCGAGCGCTAGTGCGCTCCTGTCGCGGCGGGCTTGAACATCTCCCGGAACGCGCGAAGCGCGGCGGGATGGTAGATCGTGGCGTGCGTCTCGTCGGGAAAGAACTGATACTGCCATTGCAGTCCGGGATTTCCGCGCTGCTCCAGCACTTGCGCGAACCGTTGGGCCAGTGCCGGCGCACCGGTCGCGTTGCTGCTGGCGAAGAAGAGCCGCTTCTGCACGTCACCCTGCTGCCGAAGCAGCGCACCCGCGCTCGACGTCAGGTGCTCGTCATTCCACCACAGGCTCGGGTCGAAGGCGATATACGTGTCGAACAGGTCCGGCTCGCGGAGGAGGGTCTCGATCACGAAGAGTCCGGCGAGCGATTCACCGACGATCGCGCGCTCCTCCGTGGTCCGATACCGCTTGATGATCTGTGGGATCAGCTCGACGCGGAGGAACCGACGGAAGTCCGCCGATCCTCCAACGCGCGGGGCAATGCGCCGGTCCTCGGCATTTTGCGTGGGTCCGGTCAGGTCGCGGCGACGTTCCGTATTCTCGATCCCGACAAGGATGAACGGGCGCATCGTACCGTTGCCGACGAGTACCTGCACCAGACCGGCCACGTGCAGAAAGTCCTCCGCCATGCCTCCGTCCGGCATGTAGAGCACCGGAAGTCGCACGGCACCCGAATCAGCATACACCGAGGGCAGGTACACGTTGATCCGTCGTTGCTCGTGCAAGACGTCGGAAGCAATTACGAACGTCTGTCCGATGACGAGTGGATTGGCACGGGGGCTGACCTGCGCGCGCGCCGACGTCCCGATGGCGAGCAGCAGCAGGAGAGCGCCGACACTCCGTCGCCGCCGCTCGCATTGCCATCCGGCACGGCGCTCAGTCATGCAGCAGGGAGCGCGATGTTGGCGACAGGCGAAGCGTGTACGGCTCCCTCACCCTCGCGCTGAGTTCCACCGACAGCGAATCGCGCCAGACCGGCGTCGAGGCCAGCGCCGCCTGAAAGCGCTCGTATGCCTCGACGCTTGCGAACCGGCTGAACCACACGAACACGGGCTCTCGCTCGCGAACAGGCAGCCCGGGGAAATTGTTCGCGCTTCGCTCGGGGACGAACTCCGCAATCACTGACGCACCCGCACCCCTGAGTACGGGAGCGATAAACGCACCGAAGAACTGCACGAAGTCCCGCTCCTTTTCCGGCGTGGGATCGATGTGATAGATCGTGGCCACGACGAGTCCGTTGCTTCCCGATGTCGAGCCGACCGGTGCGCGCTCCAGCGAAGTGATGTCGAACGCGGCGCCAGGACGCACGGGACGCAGAAGGAGGACGTTGTCATTGTCGATAATGGTCGCATTCGCCTCGTTGCGGCGCGAGCGCCAGTCGTTGCCAGTGTAGAACTCCGTCAGCCCCTTCACTCGCGCTTCCATGTTCGGGAACCCGCGAATCCACACGAACTTGTTGGGGTCGTCGAGATTCCGAAACTGCCCGATCACCGTGATCCCGGCTCGCTCCTGTGGTTCGACGAACTCGGCGTCGAACACCCGGATCAACTCATCGCGCCGCCCAGGATGGAGCGTGTACTGGCGGAGCTCGACGATGGGCGAGTAACGAGACTCGCTGGTGTGCTCGAGTGGAGCGCTGTGCGCGTCAGGCATGAAGGGAATCTCACGGGGTACAGCGCACGCCGACAGCAGCAGCGCACCGACGAACGTCATGCTGCGCCGGAGGAGTCTCGTGGGCGTGTGCTTGTGTATAGGCATGACGACATCGCGGAGAACGGCGGTGAGTGCGCATCAGGGATCCCGTGCATAGTTCGCCCGGCGCCGCGTGCTCGCCAGCGCCAGTTCGCACGCGAAGGACATGACCACTTGAACATCGGACCCAGGTGAGTCGGCGCGTGTTCGTGTTCGACGTGCGTTGCGTTCCGTCGCTCCCATTGCGCAGGAATGCGATAGCTGCGCCGATCCGCATCGTCTACTTCTCGCAGGAGGTCCCGTCACATGCGGACTAGGCCCGTTCACCTTCCGGAGATTCCATGCACGCCCTCATCGTCATCGACGCGCAGAACGAGTTCTCAGCCAAGGGCCTGCGCGAACCCGTCGCATGGGTGCAGCATTTCAACCGGCCGACGGAGTCAGCGGCGTTCGTTCCCGGTTCGTGGGGCGCGGAGCTGTCGCCAGGGTTGTCGCCGCGTGAGGGTGACGCGAACGAGGAGCGCTTCACGAAGGACGTGTTCGGCGCGTTCACGGGCACAGGCCTCGACGAGTGGCTGCGCGCGCGCAGTGTCACGCAGGTGCTGCTCGTCGGTTTCTACACGCACATGTGCGTCTCCACCACGGCTCGGGAAGCGTTCGTTCGCGACTTCCGCGTCGTGATCGACCAGGATGCAACTGGCGCGTGCGCAATCGAGCATGATTGGCTCGGCAGCCAGAGTGCGGACGAGGTTCGGCGGTCAGCGCTACTGCAGCTTTCGAACATGGGCGCGACGATTCAGGGTCAGGAATCTCCGTGAACTATCGCCGAGCGGCATCGGATGCGGGCATCCACGTCTACGGATTTGCGGCCTTCGCGCTCGGCGCCATCCAGCTCGTATGGGGCGATTTTGCAGTCATCTGGCACCCGGTGCAGCCAGGGGTGCCATTCCGCACTCCCCTCGCTTACGTCGTTGCCGTGTGCCTCATCGCAGCGGGCCTCGCCGTCCAGCGGCGAGGGACAGCCCGAACCGGCCTCGCGGTGTTGGGAGTGCTATACATGCTTGCCGCATGTCTGTGGCTGCCGCGCGTGATCGGCTACCCGCAGATCTTCGGCACGTGGGGAGGATTCAACGAGCAGTTGATCATCGCGGTCGCCGCGGCGATCGGGTATGTGGCGCTCGAGTCGTCAGCGGATGCACGCGAGGCACGCCTGTCTGGTCGACAGTTCCTGATACTCCGCACGACGTTCGGGGTGTGCGTGGCGATCCTGGGATGCGTGCACTTTTCGGCGCTCGAGCAGACGGCAGCGATGGTTCCCGCCTGGATCCCGCCCGGACAGCGATTCTGGGCGACTGCCACGGGCGGCGCCATGGTTCTCGCGGGCCTCTCGATCATCAGCGGTGTTCAGTCCGTGCTCGCGGCGCGGATGTTCACCGCCCTGATCGGCGTCTTCGCTGTCTTTGTCTGGCTGCCGAGAATACAGGCTGAACCTCGCGGCCATGTCGCGTGGGCTGGCACCATGATCACGATGGCCGTGGCGGGCGCGGGATGGCTGGTAGCCGACGTTTTCGGTCCTGCCTACGGCGACCACGATCCCCGAAATGCTCGAACGGCTTCGCGTGCTCCCCACGCCAGGCGAAATCGAACGGCGGGATGACGAAGCTCTCCCTGAGCGTCCGGGCCTTTGAGCGGTGATGCACCGGCACGGCGTGCGCGTCTCGACGCACTGTTGCGCGCAATACCGACACTCGCGTTCGACGACGCGGCTGCCGATGTCTATGGCGAGATCATCGCGAAAGAGGGCTACTCGCGGCGGAAACTACTGGACCGCATGATCGCGGCTCAGGTCATCGTGCATCGTGCGACGCTCGTGACGATGAACCCGATCGACTTTGCCGGCATTGCTGGCCTTACTTGAGTGAGGTGCGTCCGATACTCGTCGGACGGATGCGTCTTTGACCGGGGCTTATGACCAACGCAGCCCCGACTCGCCTCTCGGTTTGGGGTCGCGCATGAACACTCACCGCGGGCCTATCGCTGTCCTCCCGACAATGCGGCGCGCATGCGCCCATCTGCATCGAGACGCCCCAGCGCCGCCCGCGCCTCCTTCACGGCATCGCGCAACGGTTCCGGCTCCGCGTTCCGCCACACGGCCGCCACATACGCATACGCATCGACGGCTCGCTCGCGCTCACCGAGCTTCTCGGCGATCCGGCCACGCTCCAACTGCCGCGCACCATACATCAGGTCTCCGACGCTCGTGACGCGCTCGAGCAGCGCGAGCGCGCGCTTCGGATCCTGTCGCGCCACGAGCCGTGCGCGGATGAACTGATCCACCGGCAGCGCGAACAGCGTGTCCGACAACTTGTCGAACAACGTCGTCGCCGTCGCTGAGTCGCCTCGTGCGAGAGCCGCGTACGCGCGTGTCGACGCCGCGAAATAGCCGAGTATGGAGCGACGCTGGAAGCTCGTGTCGGCTTTCATGCGCGCCTCCGCACCGATCACCAGCCTGTCGAGCATCACGGTATCACGCGCGGCGCCGAGCACCGCCATCACCGCGATCGATGCGTCGTCTTCACGCTTGAGCCACGGCAGCATCGCGCGCGCGGCGCTGTCGGCAGGAACGAGCCCCAGCGCCGCAATCTCGGCGGCCGCATACGTGGGGTTGTCGAGCGCGAGACGCCACGATTCCTGGATGTGCCCGCGGGCCGCGAGCGCATCCGACAGCGCGCGACGTATCATCACGGCGCGATTGGGTGGCATGCGTCGCACGGCAGCGCGCAACAGCTCGATCGCGACCTCGGAACTGTCGGGCAGGCGCCGCAGCGACGAGAGCGCGCTCAGGCCGACACCTGGCGTGAGCGTGTCCAGCACCGCCTTGAGCTTGTCGCCTCGCAGCGTGCCGTCGGCCAGCAGCATCGCGAGACGAATGGCATCCGACTGCGTACCCGTGGGATTTCGTTCGAGATACCCCGACGCGTATCGCTTCCCCGTTTCGGGACCGTGGCGATACGCGAGCTCGATGGCGTGGATGTACGCGGGCGCGAAATCGGAGTCGGCCTTGATGGCCTGATCGAAGTTCGCCAGCGCCTCGCGCTCCGTCAGCTCGCGATCGTTGTGGAACTTCATGTCGCCGTAGAGATACCACGCTGCAGCGTCATCCGGATAACGCTCGGTCACCGCAGCGGCCGCCGCGTAGGCATTCCGCATCTCGAGCGCGCGATCGACACCGCGTGCGTGCGAGATGGCGTAGTGACGCACCGACGCCAGCGTCAACGAGTCGTGCGGGGACAGGCCGGGACGAATCAGCTCGCCCGCCCGCGTGAACGACTTCCACTGCAGCTCGTTGCCGCCTTCACCCGTCCACCCATACGCCTCGCCGAGCATCGCGTAGGCGATGCCGAACGTCGAGTCGATGACGGTGGCTTCCTTGAGCGCCGTCGCCGCCGAATCCCACTGCGACCGGCGAAAGAGTTGCGCACCCTGAAGAAATGCACGAATCGCCGGCAGGGAATTGGAGCCGAGCGACGCCAGCTTCGCCGCGCCGATCGTCCGCATGCGTCCGATGGCGGCGAGCGAACGAATGCTCAGCGAATCGGTGACACGATCCATGCGCGCTACCGAATCGCGCACCTCGATCTCCACCGGCGGCGTATCACGCTCGGCGTCGACGATCCAGAGCTTCGCGCTGACGAGACCAGCGCCCGCGGGCTGCAGCTGTCCGTACATCACAATCTGTGCGCCGACGCGCTTGCCGAATGCGACCGCCGCACTGCGCTCCGCATGCCCCTCCCACCGCTTGATCGTCACACTCGGCGACAGCGCCCGGATCGGACCGGCGCCGTCGAGGTTGCGCGCGAGGACGTCGACGATGCCTTCCTTCCACAGCATCAGCTGCGGGTCGAGCACCTCGAATGGAGCGACGGCGAGATTGAGCGCGCCATTTGCAGCCGCGGGCGCCGCGCGCATCGAGCGATAGACGGGAACGGCAATCGCCGCGGCGACGAAAGCAGCGCCAGCGGCGATGAGGAATCCACGTCGCGACTTCCGTGCTGGTTGCGGAACGACAGCAAAGACATCTGTCGAATCGAGCGGATTCAGGATCTCGGCCGCTGTCTGCGGCCGCATCGACGGCTCCTTCTCCAGACACTTCATCACGACGGCTGCGAGCGCCGACGGAACACCGGGTCTCCGCTGCTCGATCGGCACTGGCTTTTCCATCACCTGCGCCGCCAGCATCTGCTGCGGCGACTTGCCGGAGAACGGCGACTTGCCGGTGAGCATCTCGTACGCGACGCAGCCGAGCGAATAGATGTCGGCGCGGTGGTCGACGTCCGGATCGCCGGCGACTTGCTCGGGCGCCATGTACTCGGGTGTGCCGAGCGACATGCCAAGCGTCGTCAGGCCGCCGCCACTTCCTGTCTCGTGTCGCGACGACGAGAGCGCCTTTGCGATCCCGAAGTCTGCGACGGTCGCCGCGCCGCCCGAGAGAAGAATGTTGTCAGGCTTGATGTCGCGATGGACGACCCCTTCCTCGTGCGCGAAGCCGAGCGCCTTCGCGACGTCGCCGATGATGCCGATGATGTCGCCGATGGGCATCACTCCCTGGGCGATGCGCACGCGGAGCGTGTCGCCCTTCACGAACGGCATGACGTAGTAGGGCAGCCCCCTGATCTCGCCCGCGGTGAGCACGGGCACGATGTGCGGATGCTGCAGCCGCGCCGAGAGCAGCACTTCGCGATTGAATCGCTCGGCGTTGACGCCGGCGGCGAGCTCGGGATGCAGGACCTTGATGACGACGGCGCGCTTCAGCGCGAGATCGTCGGCGAGAAAGACGCGCGACATGCCACCCCCGCCGAGCTCACGTACGATCGTGAAGCTCGTGCCGAGGGCGGCTTGCAGTTCTGAGAGGAGGTCGGTGGCCAGAATGCCCTCGGTGCTTCGGCAACAGGTAGGTCGTGCGCGGCGGACGAAGATAGGATGCGGCGCGCGCCCCGGGCAACCGGCTTCAGCCAGCTCGGATCGCGGCTCAGGGATATTCGTCGCGGCCGCTCACCGGGTCCGCAGGTCGAGCAGGTAGTTCGGTCGGTCGTAAAGTGTCGTGAAGCCGGCACGCGTCATGTTCCGGTACGATTGGCTGGCGCGCTCGGTGGTCTCTGCCAGAGTGTCGGCGGTGACCCATTCGCAATCGTCGAGTGCGGCGTCGTGCAGCCGGCGCGCGAGGAGTGCCGCTTGCGCGCCACGGCGCCGATCGGTCTCGATGGTCGCGCCCAGTCCGCACCACGCCATTCGCCCTCGCACATAGAGCGCTGAACCGGCGATCGGACGTTGGCCGTCATACACGAGGTAGAAGCGCCAGCCCGGGAGTCCGATCGTCGACCGAATGCCAACACCGAGCCCGTCCGGCACGCCAAGCGGCGCGGCCACGACGTCCTCGAATACCTGTGCGTCGTCCCGTCCAATCTCCGTCACCCTCAGCAGCGGATCAGCGACGAGCGCATGCGTCGGACCGGCGCGCCGATAGACCTTGGTGATCGCTCTCGGGAGCACGTTGAAGCCGCGCGCGAAGAGCCATTCGCGAGCGATAGCCGGTTCGGCTGCAGGACTCCATTGCACGATGAACCGCTCGACGCCGCAGCTCGAGTAGGCGTCGACGACTTCATCGAGTTCCTTCTCGGTGAGCGCACCGACGAGGCCGAGTCCGATCACTCGGTTGATTGACAGGGTGGGCGAGTTGCTGGCGATGAGGAGGACAGCGCCGTTGCGACGCTGAACGCTGATGCCCATCCGTGTCTGGAAATCGGCAGGGAGGTTCAGCTGCAGCTCGGCCCACGCCTCCGCTTCGATCAGCTCGACGTCGGCAGCGGAAGGTACCTGGCTCGACGACGGCGTGTTCGCTGGAGTCATCAAGTGTTCGCGATCCCCAGATACTCGCGACGAAATGCGTCGTTGGTCACTGCCGTCGCTGGTGGGCCAAGCTCGTGCGTCGTCCCCGACGTGCACCACGTCACGTGGTCCACGGCCGCGAGGAGCGTCGGCACTTCGTGGCCGGTAATGACGACCGCCGTACCGCGCGACGCAAGTGTCCGGAACAGTCGACTCATGTCCTCGGCGTCTTTCGGTGCGATGCCGCGATACGGCTCGTCGGCAAGGAGGCACGTCGGACGACGCACGAGAATCGCCGCGATCTCCGCGCGTCGCCGCTCGCCGCCAGATAAGTCGAATGGTCTTGCCTCGAGGCAGCCAGCGATTCCCGCAAGCTCTGCCGCGCTATCCACGCTGTCGCCATCGAACTGGCGACGGAGCATCTCGAGTTGTACCCGCAGGCTGTACGCGTGCGAGAAGAGATCGTGATCGGGCAGGTAGAAGACGCCCTGCTCGGCGAACGCGGGCAGTCTTGGCCGCCGATACGATCGTCCTCCGAGGGTCACGATGCCGCCATCGGGTTGCATCCAGCCCGCTGCGATCTTGAGAAGCGTGGACTTGCCGGCTCCATTGCGACCGAGGAGCGCTCGCAGTTCACCGGCAACGGCACGGAGCGAACCAGCCGAGAGAACGCGACGTCCGCGAAACGTCTTCGACACACAATCCGCGACAAGGAATGGCGTCATCGGCGAGCGACGGCTGCGAGCGCGATCCCCAGCTCGCCGAGCAACGCCGGTCCGGCGAAAAATGCCAGGAGCATCAGGCGTGAGACGCCAAGGTTCTCCAGCAACGCGCGCTCGTGACGTCGCGCCACGTCGACGATGCCGAGCGCGGTGGAGATCGCGACGATCAGCAGCGAAGCCGTCAAGGAGAAGTCCAGCGGATTCGTATTCGAAAGCGCAATCACGGCGCTGGCGAGCAGGCGCGCTCCAATCCAGAGCCACGCTCCGCGTGTCAGGTATGCGCGGGCGATCAATGGGTTCGGTCGCATCGGCGGGGTGGAGAGTGCAGGGGGTACCCTCGTCCGGTTCCGATGTGCCGTCAGTTCACCGCGATTTTATGGGCAGGCCGCGACCCGCGCCACGCTGAACACCGCATTTGCCTTCCGGGTGGTGTCCGCCAGTGCAATCGCCGTGACCGTGTCGGCGCCGCCCACCGTGGTGCACTTGGCCGTGACGAGCCCCGTCGCGTCGATCCGCGCCAACGTCGTGTCCGAGAGCCGCCACGTGACTGTCGTCGGGACACTCGGGTCGGCATCGAAGCGCGCGCTCAATTGACGCTGTGCACCAGGCGCCGAGAGAAATTCCGCTCCGAACACTGCAAGCGATCGAATCGGCGGCGCGCCTGGCGCCAGGTCGAGTGTCACTGTCACTGGCGTCACCACGACATTGCATTGGCCGGCGACCACGGTCACACTCGCCAACACTGCATCCTGATAGAACGGGCGACGCACGCGCACCTTGAAGTTGCCAGCGTCCATGAAGCCGGCACGAACGTGCAGTGTGTCGGTGCCCGTCGTCGTCGTCGAGTCCGTGCCGCGATAGACGATGACCGTCGCTCCGAGCGCCGCGCCGTGTCCATTGGACGCGATTGTCATGCTGATGGTCTTCTGACGCACGACGCCACTCCTCGAGTCAGGGCCTACGTCGACTGAACCCACGCCGACCCCGCCAAGTCACAAGTCGGACGGCCTAGTCGTCGTCGGGCACGCGGTGGGCGCCGAGTTTGGTCGTCTTCCTGGCGATCTTCCGTGCGGCCGCGCCGCCATCGCGCTTCGCGACAGCCTTCTTCGCCGCTCCGCGCGATGTGGCCTTGCCATGAAAGCGCGCATTGGAGCTCTTGCGTCCGCGACCGCCTTTTCCTCCTTTCACCGGCTCCTCCGTCGAAAGCGCGAAGACATACTCGTCGATGAATGTACTCCTGACGTTGGCCGCGCGGATCAGACTGCGACCCAATGACGTCACGGCTTGAGCGAACCGGCGTATGCCGAGACGGCGATCATGTCGTCGAGCTCGAGATTCGCGACGACGCCCACCATCAGATCGCTCGTTGCGCCGGCGCGTGCGCCCGTGCGAAATCCGATGAGCTGCCGCAGGAGGTAGGCAGGCGATCGTCCAGCCAATGGCGGCGCAGCGGCGAGTCCGCGCAGTGTGGGACCATGGCATGCGATGCACGACGTCTGCGGGGTCGTCGTGGACGTCGCGAGCTTTCGGCCGCGCGCGATGCTGCCAACCGGCACATACACGACGAACGTTTCCGCCGCGTCGCGCATCTCGTGTCGGCGCAGGTCAGTCGTGACGTCGATGATTCGTGCGCCGAGCGGCTCGGTTCCGCCGGCGGGATTGGGTGCGTACAGTCCGCCCGCTTCGAGCGTGCGTGGCACGCGCGCGCGCTCGACCACCTTGTACCGCGGCGTCGCGCGCAGGCCGGCGAAGTACCGCGCGGCCGTGGCGATCTCCTCGTCCGTGATGTTCCGAACGGTGTTGGTCATGTTCTGCGACGGGCCCCAGCCCTTCAGCGCGCTCTGCCGCTCTCCGGAGCGAATGTCCTGCATCTGCTGCGTGAAGTACTCGACGGAGAGACCAGCGAGTGTCGCGTTCTCGGAGCGGCCCTGACCATCTG
This sequence comes from Gemmatimonadaceae bacterium, assembly GCA_039915865.1. GTDB lineage: Bacteria > Gemmatimonadota > Gemmatimonadetes > Gemmatimonadales > Gemmatimonadaceae > AG11. The sequence continues at coordinate 32,159 of JBDSML010000086.1, forward strand.
GGAGATGGCAGTATCCGCATGCCCACTGTGCCGGCCGTTTGCCGAGCGTAACGACGTCAGGCGCGGGCGGGTGCGAGGATGCGTGCCAGTCCGGCGGGCCGAAGGTGTTCTTCACCTGCGCCAGCGTGTACGTCTTCGCGCTGCGCGGGACGTGAATCGGTGCGACCGAGTCGAACGGTGGCTTGGCGACGAGCTCCGGTGCGATGTTCGGAAAAGCCCACGCTGGAACGGCGAATGTCGACGTCGCCTGTGCGGCTGCGGTACTGGTGACGACGAGTGTCAGAGTCGCGGCGAAGGAGAGCGTGCGGGGGAATGCAGTCACCTTTGCCGACTCCAATGGGATTGAGTGTAAGACAGTGTCGATTTGATATCCCCGACGCAGCACAATGCGCAAGTCAAGGCTGCGGCGGCGACGTAGCATCGGCCTTCCAATTGAGCCATGGTTCATCGATGCCGAACGACGCCAGACGCTGGAGCTACCGCCGAGTACCGCTGGGTAGTGCCGGGGCGTCCAGGGCGTTCCGCGCGCGACGGCAGCTCTCACGCCGCGATCGCCTTGAGGGCGCTCACGAACGTGTCCAGCTCGGCCGTCGTCGTGAACACCTGCGGCGTGATGCGCACGCCATGCACGTTCGCCGTGTCGATCGCGACAGTCCATACCTTGTATTTGTCGAGCAGCGTCTTCGCGAGCGCGGCCGGCGCGACGCCGGCGACACCGACATTCGCGATCGCACACGACCGCCTCGGATCAGTCGGCGTGTTCAGCATGATGCGAGACACGCCGCGCACCCGACTCGTCCAATAGTTCTGCAGATACCGCAGCCGCGCCTCCTTGCGCTGGATGCCGATCATCTCGTGAAAGGCGATCGCCGCCTCGATGGTGAGGTCGGTGTGGACCGGATGCGTGCCCGTGTGATTCAACTTGCGGATGTCGGTGTCCGGCACACTCGAGTCGGCGAAGACGGGCCACAGCCCGGCGATCTTCTCGGCCTTCACGTAGAGAATGCCTGCGCCCAACGGCGTCCCGAGCCACTTGTGCAGGCTGGCGCCGTAGTAGTCGCCACCGAGGTCGGGAATCCTGAAATCGAGCTGTGCGAAGGCATGCGCGCCGTCGATCATGACCTCGACGCCGCGACCATGCGCCATGTCCGCAATGGCGCGCACCGGCAGGATCTGTCCGGTGATGTTGACCATCTGGCACACCATGAGCAGCCGCGTCTTCGGCGTGATGGCGTTGGCATAGAGCTGGACGATCTCGTCGTCGGACTTCGGGTCGAGCGGCAACGAGACGATCCTGTTCACGATGCCGCGGCGCCGCGCCTGGAGCGCGAACATGTCGAGCATCGCGCCGTAGTCCTGCGCCGCCATCACCGCCTCGTCGCCCGCCTTCCAGTCGATCCCCGCGATCACCGTGTCCAGCGACTCAGTGGTGTTGCGCGTGATGATCAGCTCTTCGTGCGAGCATCCGCCCATCGCGGCGAGTCGCTTGCGCACGGCGAGCTTGTCGTCGTACTGCGTGGTGCGCATGTAGTACGATGCTTCGTAATTGATGTCGCGCACCTTGGCGATGAACACATCGAGCACGGGCTCGGACTGCATGCTGAAGTAGCCGTTCTCGAGATTGACGTAGTCGGGCTTGAGTCGGTACTTGCCGCGAATGAGCGTCCAGAACGCCTCGTCCTGCGCGAGGGCCTCGACGGACTGGCCGGCGTACTGCGCCCATAGCTTGTCGCCGAGCAGGAGGCCGAGTGACGCGCCGCCAAGTGTGCGAATGAAGTCGCGCTTATGCATGTGTGTCGTCCCGACTGGAGCGAAGCGAGCGAGGGATCTGCTGCTGCTCTACTTCTGCGTGAGGTAGCTCTTCGCGATCATCATGTGCACGCCGACGTTGCCGTCGACCAACTGCGTGATGCGCAGATCGGCGGCCATCGAGGCAGCCTGGTACGCCTGCGTCTGCGTGATGCCCTTCGTCTGCTGCAGGAAGGTGACCATCTCCTTGATGGCGGTCTTCGTCGCGACGACGAGCGACGTGTCGGTGCCCATCGTGATCCAGTGGGTCGGTGTTTCGCCGCGCGGCCACTCGAGCTTCATGTCCTTGCGCACGACGATCTGCAGTCGTCCGCGGAGGTTCGTCTCGATGGCCGTCTGGTCGACTTCACCATCACCCTGCGCGGCGTGTCCGTCGCCGACCTCGAGCAGGGCACCCTTCACGAACACCGGGATGTAGAGTGTCGTCCCCGCGACGAGCTCCTTGTTGTCGAGATTGCCCGCATGCCTGCTCGGCGGATTGCTGCTCACGCGCCCGAATGCCGGCGCGGGCGCGACGCCCATCGAGCCGAAGAACGGTCGCAGCGGAACGACGATGCCCGGCGCGACCTCAGCGGTCATCTTCTGCCGATCCATGGCAATGAGCTTGCTGCCGCGCACTTCACACAGCTCGCGCATGAAGCCGCTGCATCCATTGTAGCCGTAGGCGAGCGGCAGCGTGATGGATTGAATGCGGACTTCGAGGACGTCGCCCGAGTCGGCGCCTTCGACGTAGATCGGCCCGGTGAGAATGTGCCCACCCGGTCCCTTGAGCGCAGCGCCGGTATCCTGTGTGACGATGTCGCGAAGGTTCTGCGGGACGTCCTCCGGCTTGACGCCGATGCGCTCGAGCCCTGTCGGCGTGTTGGTCAGCATCGTCTCGACGTCGACGATGTCGCCGGAGTTGATGCGAATGGCGGGTTTGGCCTCGAACCAGTAGTAGCCGTAGGCAACCGTGCTCGGTGTGGCGGGCAGTTGGTGCACCTTCTGGGCACTTGCTGATGCCGAGAGGATCATCAGGAGTGCGAGAGTGGTCTTCATTGTCATTGAGCCGTCAGGGTGCTCCAGAATGATTCGTACGCTCTCTACAGAAAGCTCAACTACGCAACGCAGAAGCACGCAGGCTGCGCATCACAGATCACGCAGATCCGCAGTTACTGCGTCCTTCAGTATTGCGAAGCCTGCGTCGCGCGCGCAGCGCGCACCGCGTTCCGTCGTCAGGCAGTTAGGCAGCGCAGTAGTCCTGCCATAACCACACCGCTGCAATGTCGCCCAGGATCTCCCTACCGGATAGCCTCGCGCAGCTGTCGCTTGAACTGCTCATCCGCTACGAACAACACATCCGGCGACTTCCTGAACTGTGCGATCTGCTCATAGATCGCCGCCTCGGTGTACTGATTCAGCCCGACGCCGGCGAGATACTGCAGCCGCAGGTTGCGATCCGTGTTCACCGCTGCGTCGCGCAGCCACACCGCCATGTCGCTCCCCTGGCCGGCATACGTCGCGAACAGCGCGATCGGTGAATTGAAGCCCACCGTGGTGAGCGACGTCGCCACTCCCTGGTACGCCGGATTCGCGAACCGCTGCTGCAAGACGCCGACGTCGATCCTCGTCGGCTCCACCTGCGCCAGCAACACGAGATCGTAGCCATGACCTTCGACGTTGTTCGCCCAGACCGTGCCATTGGGGAACACCTCGAAGAACGTCTTCAACTCGCTGCGGACGGCGTCGAGCGTGCTCTCGTACAGCGGCACCCACTGCGTCACAACGCCGCCTGGCTTCAGGTGCCGCTTCACCGACTCGAAGTACTCCCGCGTATAGAGCGACGCCGCGCCCTTCACCCATGGGTTGATCGGATCCGACGTGATGATGTCGAACGTCTCATCCGACGTCAGCACATAGCTGCGCGCGTCGTCGTAGTAGATCTGCGTGCGTGGATCGTTCTTGACGTTGTTGTTCTCCTTCACGAACCACGTCGACACCACCTCGGGAATGAGGTGCTCGATCTCGCAGATGACCAGCCGCTCGACCCCCGGATAGGGAAGAAACGATCCCGCCGTGACGCCGGCGCCGAAGCCGACGACGAGCACCGACTTCGGGTTCGGATGCACGAGCGCGGGAAGATGCGCAAGCATGCGCTGGAGCCGCATGTCCTCCGGCAAGCTCGACGCCTCGACCTTGCCGCTCACGTGGAACTGCGTCGCACCGCTCGAGTGCACCTTGGTCACCGCGATCGAGCTGTTCATCCCCTCGCCGATGTAGAGCATGTCGGTGCGGCCCAGCCACGTCACCGCCCACCGCCCATGCGCGACGAGCACGCCTGGCAACGCAGGCATCGTGACGATGAGCAACAGCGCCAGCACCGCCGCGGCCGCTGGGCCGAGCACGCCCGCCGAAAGCGTCCTGCCCGCGTCGCGTCGCTGCGACAGCAAGAGCAGCACGCCGCCGAGTGCCGACAGCGCGATCAACACGCGCTGCGCATCGCGCGTGCCGATGACCGGGATGAGCACAAGGCTGCAGATCACCGCGCCGAGAATCGCCCCGACGGTGTTCGCGGCATAGAGCCGTCCGACCAAACGCGACGTATCCTGGCCCGGCTCGACGAGCGCCACCAATGCCAGCGGAAAGCTCGCGCCCCAGAGACACGCCGCGGGCAACACCGCCAACGCACACCGCACCAGGTCGAGCTGCAGCGCATACCACGCACTTGGCGCCAGCGACGGGTTGATCGGCCAGTTCGGCAGCGCGACGAAGATCACCGCTGCGCCCCACGCGATCGCCAGCATCAATAGCAACTGACACCACGCGAACGCCGCCCTCGGTGACTCCACGACGCGCGCCAGCCACGCGCCGACCGAGCTGCCGACACCAAGCCCCGCGAGGAAGACGGCGAGGATCATCGAGAAGGTGTACGTCGACGCGCCGAAGGTGAGCGACAACAAACGCGTCCACACGACTTCCGCCGCGAGCGCGCACGCGCCGGAGATGCCGATGGCGATGTACACTGCTCTCGCACCGGTCGTGACCTCGGCATCATCGCTCGCGACAGTGTTCACCGTCGCATGCACTGGCGACAGCCACGCGATGAGCCACGCCACCACCGCCACGATCACGTTCAGGAGCGCGGCGACGTACGTCGCATAGGCCTGATCGTGGACGCGCAGGAGGTAGAAGCCGGCAGAGACGCTTCCGATCACGGCGCCGATGATGTTGCCGCCGTAAAAGAACCCGAGCCACGAGACGCCGTGTCGCGACGACTCGACCCATCGCGCGATGGCCGGCAACGTCGCGCCCATGAGGATCGTCGGCGGGAGAAGGCAGATCGCCGCGACGACACCGCGCACGATCACCGCGCCGAGCCCGTGTCCGATGACGGGCGAGTACCCTTTGCCGATGAGTGGAATGGCGAACAGCTCCAGCACGCCGATGACGCCGATCGTCAGCTCGAGCGCAGCGTAGATGCGGAGGGGATGTGGCGTCTTCGGAATGAACCGCGGCAGCGCGAGACTGCCGATGCACATCCCGCCCATGTACGTCGCCAAAAGGACGCCGATGGAGATGGCGGACGAGCCGACCACCAACTCGAGCAGCTGGAACCACACCACTTCATAGATGAGGGCGCACGCACCGCTGCCGACGAAGAGGAGCAGCAGGAGAGGAAGCAGCGGTGGCGAGGTGTCGACGGGCGAAAACTTCGGCGACGTGCGTCGGGACATGCTTGTGAGACGAGTTGTAGGGAAATTGCGCAAGCTCGAAGGTGAGCCATCAGCGGGAGCACGAGCCTGAGCGTGAGCTTCCAGCAATGAGCCAGTCAGAGCGCGAGCTCTGGCTCGAGCTGAAGCCCGAGCTCTGATAGGCTCAATGCTCGAGGCTTCACGCTCACGCTGAGTCAGCCTCCCGTCGCCAACACAGCAGCCAACCGTTGCAGCACCGCCGAAAGATCAGGCATGTCCGTTAGCACAGGTGCGTTCGGATCCACACCCATCTTCTCCATCCGATCGACCGCCGTCTTGATCGTATAGTCTCTCGGATCGAGCGACGAATCCACCTCGTCCCACACGAGCGGCATCGACACCGTCGCACCCGGCAGCGGACGCACGCTGAACGGCGCGACGATCGTCTGTCCCGTGCGGTTCTGCAGGTAGTCGAGATACACCTTGTCACCACGCTTCGTCACATGGCGCGTGATCGTGCCGATGTCGCCAAGCTCGCGGAGCACGACACGCGCGAGCAGCTCGCCGAGTGTGCGGGATTGCGCATACGTGCACTGGCGACCGAGCGGCAGGAGGATGTGCAGTCCTGTCTTGCCCGTCGTTTTCACGTAGTGTGGCAGCTCGATCGACTCGCACAGTTTGCGCAGTACGATCGCCGTTCGAATGACATCAGAGAACGGCGCCTCTTTCGGATCGAGGTCGATCACGCACCAATCGGGCAGCTCGAGCGAGCCGACGCTGCTCGCCCACATGTGCAGCGGGATGGAGCCGAGGTTCGCGACGTAGAGCAGGGACTCGAGGTCGTCGCAGACGAAGTAGTTGATCTCGCGCTGCGTATCCTCGCTCCAGATGGGTACCGTGCGAATCCATTGTGGCGCGAACTCCGGCGCGTCCTTCTGGTAGAACGACTTGCCGTCGATGCCGTCGGGGTAGCGGGTCAGGACCATCGGCCGCTCGCGGAGATATGGCAGCATCCACTTCGAGATGGCGCGATAGTAGTCGATGAGGTCGCCCTTGGTATATCCGTCGGCGGGCCAGTAGAGCTTCCTGAGGTTGGAGAAGGTGACGGCCTTGTCTTCCTTCTTCTGCTGTGGTACGTCAACGAGCAGGGGGCCCACTTCGCTCGGGACGACATCAGCGTCGCTCGGGACGACATCCACATCCTCCTGCGCGGAGATGTGCGTGCCCCACCCCTGCCGATCGCAGTCGCGGGGACTCTTGTCCGGGCGAAGACGCATGAACGTCGGATGACGCAGCAACCCATCGGGCGTCCACTCGCGAAAGCGCACCTCGCAGACGAACACCGCATCGACCCACGTCGTCGTCTTCGTCTCCGGAATGCTGCTCGACGGCATTGGCTCCGCGCCCGGCGCCGGCACCACGCCCTCGCACGCCGGCGTGCTCCTGATCAGCGGCTCGAGCATCGCGTGGACCTCGGCGAGCTTCTTCTCGTCGAAGCCGGTGCCCGCTCGTCCCGCGTAGACGAGTGTTCCGTCGACCATGTCGGCCAGCTGCAGCGCGCCGAAGTGACCGCGGTTCCTCTTCGGCGCCGTGAATCCGACGATGACGAAGTCCGCGGTGCGATCGGTCTTCATCTTCAACCACTTGTCGCTCCGGCCGCCACGATAGGGCGCATCGGCCTTCTTCGCGATGATTCCCTCGAGACCCATCTTCTCGACCTGCGCGAGAAACCGCTCCCCCTCGCGTTCGATGTGGTCGAGCGCGCGGATGATGCCGAGCTTGGGAAATGCGCTCAGCAACAGCGCCTTCCGTTGCACGACCGTGAGCGGGCGGAGATCGAAGTCCTCGAACGCGAGCAGGTCGAACGCGAAGTACGTCGCCGACAGTTCGACCGACGCGCGCTTCACATCGAGCGGCGACGACAATCGCCCGCGTCGCTGGAGCCGAGAGAAGCTCGGACGCCCCTGGTCATCCAGGACCACCACTTCGCCGTCGATGATACACTCCGCGAAGGGCAGCGCACGTACCGCGCGCGCGACTTCCGGAAACACCGCCGTATAGTCGTTGCCGTTGCGCGTCAACAACAACACCTCGTTGTTCCGCTTGCTCGCGATGAGGCGATAGCCGTCGAGCTTCAGCTCGAACACCCAGCCGTCGCGGGTGAACGCCCCCTTGTCGTACGGCTCCGCCAGCATCGCCTCGACCTTCATCGGATCGACTCGTCCCCTTGGCGCGCCGGAAGTCTCGACGGCAGCGCGGAGGGAGATCGCTGGGCTGCGGCCGGCCTTCACGTCTTC
>JBDSML010000097.1:0-5676 GCA_039915865.1 Gemmatimonadaceae bacterium
GCGCGGTAGACGCGCACGAACGTGTCCTGCACGGCCTCTTCCGCGTCGCTCCGGCTCGAGAGCATGTGGAGCGCGAAGCGCAGGCATCGCGCGTAATAGGCATCGACCAGCGCGGCGAAGGCCCGGACGTCGCCGCCACGCGCCGCGTGCACGAGCACGCTGCGCGTCGCCGCCGTCGACGCGTCCGTGGATGACGGCGGAGCCGCGTCGTGCGCGTTCAGCAGGCGTAGGCGGTGCGGCCCGTTCATCGGGTGACGGTGATGTTGTGCAGGTTCTCGGCGCGCGGTGTGCCGCTCGGCGGATAGACGACGTTCCACCACATCACCGTGAACTGCTTTGTCTCCGCGGAATAGGCCATGACAGCTGCCCAGGCGATGTCGCGCACCGCACCCTGCGCGAGCGCGGGGCAGTTGGTTCCGCCGGTGCAGGGTGCCCAGTCGAGCAACGCGAGCGTGTCGGCGTTGACCGCCATGAGGTGCACCGGGCGCTCGGTCTGGTTCACGATTCTGAGCCCGCTGGCCGTGGGCGTGACGCCGACGTAGCCGGCCTGAATGCCCTGCGAACCAGTCTCGTACGACTTGACCTCGGGGGCCGAGGTGAGGACCTCGGATGCAGCGCAGCCGGAAGCCGCAAGCGTCAAGGCGAGCGAAAGGAAGGAGCGCGACAGGCGAGCGGTGAGCGACATAGCTTTGGATAGTAAGGGTTCACGCCGCTCAACCCACACGCTGTCCTCGCGGTCACATCCATGGACGTCGTCGTTTCGTGGTGGCATTGCGTGCCGTTGACACCTAACCCCGCGCCGCTTAACTTCTTAGGCTCTACGTCACACGTTCACGAGCCTCATTCATGTCCTACGCAATCATCCGCACCGGCGGCAAGCAGTTCCGCGTCGAGTCGGGAAAGAAGTATCGCATCCCCTCTGTCGTGGGTGAGGCGGGCGGTTCGATCGAGTTCAACGACGTCCTTCTCGGCAGCGATGGCCAGAACATCAAGACCGGCATCCCGACGCTGTCGGGCGCCAAGGTCACCGGCGAGATCATCAAGCATGGTCTGTCCGACAAGATCATCGTCTTCAAGATGAAGCGCCGGAAAAATTACGCGAAGAAGCAGGGACATCGGCAGGGCTTCACCGAAGTCCAGATCAACGACATCACACTCGGCTGACGCGAGGATACAATGGCTCATAAGAAAGGCGTCGGCTCGTCGCGCAACGGCCGCGACAGCAACCCGAAATATCGCGGGATCAAGAAGTTCGGTGGTGAGAAGGTCATCGCCGGCAACATCATCCTGCGCCAGTGCGGCACCGTGTGGCATCCGGGCAAGAACGTCGGGCTCGGTACCGACTTCACGATCTACGCGCTCGTCGCTGGCGTCGTGAAGTTCGAGCACAAGAGCAAGACGCGCCAGAAGGTCAGCGTCTATCCGGTCACGGCCGCTGCAGAAACCGAAACGGCAGCGTAGCACGCCGCTCGATCCTGCTGTTCAAGCGCCCTCCTGGTTCAGGAGGGCGCTTTTGTTGCTGTTGTCGCAACCTTTGCACAGACCGATGCGTACTGGCTGACGTATCTCAAGGAGGACACCGTGGCGATCTGGAACACGCTCAAGGACGAACTCGATAAGGCAGGACGTGCGGCACATGACGCGCTCGACGAGGGTAAGCTGCGACTGGAGTCGCACCGCGCGAAGCAGAAGGCTGAAGCGGCGGCCGCCTCGCTCGGATTCGCCGTCTATCGCGCCCGCGCCGCCGGCGGCGAGCTCGAACCGGAACGCTACAGCGTGCTCGCGGCACTCCTTGCCGCAGCCGAGTCGGAGATCGAGCGCATCGAATTGGAGATCAAGGGCATCAAGGCCGATCCGTCATCGGAGAAACCCGCCGAACCTCCCGAGCCTCCCGAGCCTCCCACATCTCCTGTACCGCCGCAGGAGTGAGGCAGCGGCAAATGGGCGACGAGGCAGTGCCTCGTCGCCCATTTCCGTGCGCGCAACGTTGGCACAAACCGCACGGCGCCCCTACGGCGCCCTGTAGCTAGGCGGAAGCGTCTTGTACCGCTGTTCGAGCAAATCCTGCCGCGAGGGCGACACGATCTGCACGCCGCGCACGAACACCTTCTCCGGCTGCGTCGCGAACTCGAACGGATCGCCGCTCCAGATCACGACGTCCGCCATCTTGCCCGCCGCGAGTGAACCGACGCGATCGGCCACGCCGAAGATCTCTGCCGGCGCGAGGGTGATCGCACGCAGCGCCGCATTCCACTCCATGCCATACGCCACCGCGTTGCCCGCCTCGTAGCGCACGTTGCGGACGTTGAACGCCTCCTCGTCGCCGCCACCCGCATTGCCGACGAGCGCGACAGCGACACCCGCGCGCGCCAACAGGCCGGCGTTCTCCTGCCGCTGTCCGAGCGACGCAAAGCTGTCGGGAATGTTGTTCATTGCGCCCGTGAGCACCGGAACCTTCGCCGCCGCCAGCTTCGCCGCGACTTCCCATGCCTCGGCGCCGCCGCCGATGATGAGCTTGAACTTGAATTCGTTCGCCAACTTGATCGCGGCCTCGATGTCGCTCGCCTTGTCGGCGTTGATGAGCATCGGAACCTTGCCATCGAGCACCGGCAGCAGCGCTTCGAGGTCGAGACGGCTCGCGGCGAACGGGCGCGTCTGCGCACGCTCGAAGTCCGCGCGACGTGTACGATACACGCGCGCGTCCGTCAGGATCTCGCGGAGGCGCATGATCGTCTCGGCGCGCGGTACGTTGTTGCCTGTGTGGCCGAGCGACGCGACCATGGCCACCGGAGCACGGAGGATCATGTCGTCAGCCGTGCCGGTGACGAGATGAATGACGGCAGCCTGGCCCGAGATCAATCCGCCTTGCGGATACACGACGGCGCTCGTGACCCCGGCATCGCGTGCTGGTCCGAGCATCACCGACGACGGATTCAATCCTTCCCATGGCATGAACGCCGCCGCGATGCCGTCGCGGCCGCGCGCTGACCCCTCGCGTGTGCTCGCGACCGCGCCCACTTCGACGAGACCGAGTTGCGTAGCGGCATTCACGATGCCTGGCGTCACGACTTTTCCGATTGCATCGATACGCTGCGCGTCGGCCGGAATCGCGACGTTCGAGCCAACAGCGACGATCACGCCGTTGCGAATGAGGACCGTGCCGTTGTCGATGACGGGACCGCTCACCGGATAGACCTTGCCGCCCGTGATGGCGATGGTCTGCGCGGAGAGCGTCGATGCGATCAGTGTCGCAAGCGACGCACTGCAGATGAGGCGACGCATCAGCGGGCGCCTCCACGGTTGGCGGGCACGAAGCCGAGCTCGAAATCCGTGCGCCATTGCGACGATGGATCAAGGCGATCGAACAACATCGCTCCGTCCACCCACACTTTCTCCGCCCTGCTGTACACGCTGAATGGATTGCCCGACCACAGCACGACGTCCGCGCTCTTGCCCGCCTGGAGGGAACCCGTCGTGCCATCGATGCCGAGTGCCCACGCAGGATTGATCGTCATCCACTTGATCGCTTCGTCCTCGGTGACTGGAACGCCGATGCGATTGCCCTCGGCCATCGCCTTGGCGGCTTCCTGGTTAAGGCGCTGCTCACCCGATGCGTCGTCGGAGTGCATGATGGTGCGCACACCGGCGCGATTGAGCATGGCCATGTTGCCGCGAACGGCGTCCGCCGCCTCGAGCTTGAACGCGCCCCAATCCGCCCACACCGACGCACCGATGGAATCGCGCGCCAGCATGTCGGCAATCTTGTACGCCTCCACGCCGTGATGGAACGAACGGATCTTGTAACCGAACTCCTTCGCGATGTCCATCATCTGCGCCATCTCATCGGCGCGGTAGCAATGATTGTGCACGAGGATGTTGCCGCGCAGTACTTCAGCCAGCGTCTCGAGGCCGAGGTCACGCGTCGGTTGATCGCCTTGATGGTTGGCATTCCACTTGTCCCAGCGCGCGCGATAACCGGCGGCCTGAATCCATGCTGCACGATAGCCCGCCACGTTTCCCATGCGCGTCGATGGTCCCCGCGAGGCATACACGCGCTTCGGATTTTCACCGCAGGCCATCTTGAGCCCGTACTTGGCGCCGGGAAACTTCATGCCCTGCACGGTGCGCGATGGCACGACCTTGAGCACCACGCTCCGTCCGCCGATCAGGTTCGCCGAGCCGGGCAGCACCTGGATCGTCGTCACGCCCCCGGCGAGGGTGCGTGGAAACTGGGCGTCCTGCGGCCATACCGAATGCTCCACCCACACATGCGCGGTGACAGGCGCCGTCGCCTCGTTGATGTCGTTCGTCTGCGTCCCGTCGTCGCCAGGAACACCGCCGCCACCGATGTGCGAATGCGTGTCGATGATCCCGGGCGTGACGTACTTGCCCGCGCCGTCGATCACGAGTGCGTCGGCCGGAGCGCTGACATTCGCCCCGACCTCGGCAATCTTCCCATCGCGCAGCAGGACGCTGCCATTCCGAATCGTCGGTCCCGCGGCGGTCATGATGGTCACGTTGCGGATGACCGTCGCGCGCGAGAGGAACGGCGCGTACGTGCTCGGATACGGGTCGGCGTTGGGCGTCGAGAGGGAGCCGGGCAGCGGCTTCGTGCTATCGGCGGCAGCGGTGCGCGTGCCGGGCGCGGGCGTTCCTTGCGCCCGACTCGATTGGCCGACAACGGCAACGAATCCGACGGCGAGCGCAAATGCAGAATGACGCATCAGGCGTGCGGTCCTGTGAAAGGGGTGGCGTGCGATGCGGAAGCTTACGGGGCGAAGCAGTCCGCTGCCAGACGAGACACACTGAATCGCGAACAGGGACGCCAACAGCTGTCTGCCGTCGCACTCTCGACGTCAAATAGCCGACACGTCATCAGTGCAAATGCCATCGACGCCGAGCAACGTCACGCGTCGCACATCGGCGGCGTTGTTGACCGTCCAGGGAATGATTCGGCCGCCGAGCGCGTGGACGTCGTCGACGAGCGTGCGGGTCACAAGCGGATGATGCGGCCAGACGTCGAGGGCTCCGGTGCGCTCCATCAGCGCACGCACATCCAGCGCGTCCTCGAACAGGGCGCCGAGCCGGTACGAGCATCCCGCATCGGCCAGCCGCCGGATGAGCGCGTGATCGAAGCTATGGATGGCGGCGCGGCCGTCGTATGCGGCGAGCGCCGCCACGACCAGCGCCTCGATACCCGCACCCTTGATCTCGACGAACAACTCCGCGCGATCCTTCACCAGGGCGCATACATCGGCGAGTGTCGGGATCTGCGCACCGTCCGCCGACTGCGCCCGGAGCTCGCCGTGGGTCGTGAACGCGATCACCGCCCCGGTCGCCAGCTCGGCATCATGATGGACGACAACCACGCCGTCGGAAGTCGCGTGGACGTCGAGCTCGATGCCGCCTGCTCCCACGGCCAGAGCAAGCGCGAAGCTGGCGAGCGTATTTTCCCGGGCTCGGCGCGGCATGCCGCGATGCGCAATGCGGAGCGGAGTGTCGGTCATTGATCCCTTGGCGGACAAGGCAATGAAATTGAACGTCCGTATACCTTAACGATGCTTCCGATCGTTCGTCCAACTAGCCGGATCGCATGAGAGACGCCGCCGAGGGAGCCGAAGAACCGACTGACCTCGACCTCATCACGCGATGGAAGGGCGGGGACCAGCGCGCCGC
>JBDSML010000104.1:0-25270 GCA_039915865.1 Gemmatimonadaceae bacterium
TCGCGTACGATCGCGAGCGCGGACGCTTCAAGATCTTCCGCGCGAAAGCGATCGTCATGGCGACTGGCGGCGTCGGACGTGCCTACAACATCACGAGCAACAGCTGGGAATACACCGGCGACGGACACGCGCTCGCCTACCTCGCCGGCGCCGCGCTTCAGGACATGGAGTTCATCCAGTTCCATCCGACCGGCATGATCTGGCCGCCGAGCGTGCGTGGCATCCTCGTGACGGAGGGTGTGCGCGGCGAAGGTGGTGTCTTGAGGAATCGCGACGGCAAGCGATTCATGTTCGACAACATTCCCGACAACTACAAGCCGCAGACCGCCGACAACGAGGAAGAGGGGTGGCGTTACACGCAGGGCGACAAGAATTCGCGTCGCCCGCCTGAGCTGCTCACGCGCGATCACGTCGCTCGCATGATCGTGCGAGAGGTGAAGGAAGGACGCGGTTCACCGCACGGTGGCGTCTACCTCGACATCTCGTGGATCAAGGACCGCATTCCGAACGCGGCGGAGCACATCAAGAAGAAATTGCCGAGCATGTATCATCAGTTCATGCAGCTCGCCGGCATCGACATCACGAAGGAGCCGATGGAGATCGGCCCGACGACGCACTACGTCATGGGCGGCATTCGCGTCGATGGTGATACGCAGATGTCGACGCTCCCCGGACTGTTCGCCTGCGGCGAATGCGCCGCCGGACTGCATGGCGCCAACCGACTCGGTGGCAATTCACTTTCTGATCTGCTCGTCTTTGGCAAGCGCGCTGGCCAGTACGCCGCGGAGTACGCGCGCGGGAACGGCGGCGCGTCGGTGAACAACGATGAGGTCGAGGAGTCGGCGCGGCGTGCACTCGCCCCATTCGAGCGCGGCAGCAATGCGGAAGGACCGTATCAGGTGCAGGAGTCGCTGCAGACGACCATGCAGAATTACGTCGGCATCGTGCGCGTCCAGGACGAGATGGAGCGCGCGCTCAGCGAGCTCGAAGTATTGAAGCAGCGCGCCGAGCGTGTCGGCGTGCCGGGCAACCGGGAGTACAATCCCGGGTGGCACACCGCACTCGACCTGCGCCACCTCCTCATCGTCTCCGAAGCGATCACCATCTCGGCCCTCGAGCGGAAGGAGAGCCGAGGCGGTCATTTCCGCGACGACTATCCCGAGAAGGACGCCGCATTCGGGACATTCAACCACACCGTGCAACTTGGCGCCGACGGGAAGATGCAACTCGAACGCGCGCCGATTCCCGCCATGCCAACTGAGCTCGAGGCGATCGTCAAGGAGATGGCATCGTGACCGCACCTCTTTCGGGTGGCAACGCGCCGGCTCGCGCCGTGGATGCGTACACGGCAGCACAGACCGCGCAGGACGCGGCCGTCGGACATCAGACGCGAAGCTTCCGCGTGTGGCGCGGCGCCGATGGCATTGGCGCATTTCACGACTACACGACCGAGACCAATGATGGAATGGTCGTCCTCGACGCCGTGCATAAAATCCAGGCCGAGCAGGCGAACGACCTCGCCGTGCGATGGAACTGCAAGGCCGGCAAGTGCGGATCGTGCTCGGCGGAGATCAACGGCAAGCCGAAGCTGATGTGCATGACGCGTCTCGAGGAATTGCCGGCCGATGAGCCCGTGACCGTCGAGCCGATGAAGGCGTTCCCGCATGTGCGCGACCTGGTGACGGACGTCTCGTGGAATTTCCGCGTCAAGCCGCGCATCAAGCGCTTCACGCCGCGCAAGCCAGACGCACCCGACGGTACGTGGCGCATCGCGCAGGAGGACGTCGACCGCGTGCAGGAATTCAGGAAGTGCATCGAGTGCTTCCTCTGCCAGGACGTCTGCCACGTCATTCGCGACCATCACAAGCACGAGGAATTCATCGGCCCTCGTTTTCTCGTCTATGCGGCTGCACTCGAGATGCATCCGCTCGACGTCGAAGACCGTGTCACCGCGCTCAAGGAAGACTTCGGCATCGGCTACTGCAACATCACAAAATGCTGCACCAAGGTGTGCCCCGAGCACATCACGATCACCGACAATGCCATCATCCCGCTCAAGGAGCGGGTCGTCGATCAGTACTTCGATCCGCTCGGGGCGCTCGTGCGGCTCGTGCGTGGCAAGAAGAAGAACTGATCAGCAAAGGAGGGAGCATCATGGAGCGAACCACACATCACCTGAAGACCATCTCGCCCGAGGCGATCACGCGCGCGGTGGCGAAGGCCGAGCGGTATCGGCTGTTGAATCAGTCGTGGGCGACAGAGAGTATCTGCCTCGACATCCTCGAGGTGGATCCCGGCAATCAGCAGGTACTCGTGATGCTGCTGTTGTCGCTCACCGACCAATTCGGTGCGGAGCCGGGTGAGCTCACGCGTCGTGCACAGGGAATCCTGACGCGTCTCACCGATCCGTATCAGCAGTTCTACTACGCGGGGATCATCGACGAGCGGCTCGGGCATGCGAAGTTGTTGCACGGCGCGATGCACGCGGACGCGATTGCGTATCGTTCGTTTCGGACGGCGATGAGTGCGTATGAGCAGGCAGCCGCGCTGAGGAAGGCGGGCAACGACGACGCGCTGTTGCGATGGAACACCTGTGCGCGGACGATCGATCGGCTGGGGTTGCAGGAGGATTCGGAGGGGACGTATGAGCCCGTGTTCGGTGAGTAGGGTAAGTGGCTTCTTGTTCCTGTTCTTGGTCTCCTTCGTTCCGCCAATCCACGCGCAACAGGATCGCGCCGTCGAGAAGGCCCTCTTCAAGCTCGAAGACGACTTCACCGCTGCTGTCGTCAAGCGCGACGCGAAGGCGCTTGGCAAAATCGTCGCGCCGAAGTGGGTCTACAGCGACGAGTCCGGCGTCATGCAACGCGACGAGGGCATCAAGGCGTTCACGAGTGGCAGCGACACCGTGACAAGTGCGTCGAATGCCGACATGCGCGCGCTCGTCTATCCCGGCACGGCCGTCGTCATCGGGATCCTGCAGCTGAAGGGCAGGGGACCGAGCGGTCCGTTCACGCGCCGGTATCGTTACACCGATACGTGGGTGCTGCTCGACGGACGGTGGCAGTGCGTGGCGTCGCAGGACTACCTCATGCCCGAGAAGAAGCGCTGAACATCAACGTGGAGTAATCATGGTCAGCAGCGCGGCCAAAACCGCCGACGCATATCTCGACTCCCTCCCAGAAGATCGACGACAGGCGATCGGCATCGTTCGGAACGTGGTGCGGAAGCACCTGCCGAAGGGGTACGTCGAGCAGATGGACTTCGGGATGATCTGCTACTGCGTGCCGCTCAGTCGCTTTTCCGAGACGTACAACGATCATCCGCTGTGCTATGCCGGCCTCGCCGCGCAGAAGAACTACAACGCCGTCTATCTGATGGGCGTCTACGGCGACGGCACGAACGCGAAGAAGTTCAAGGCGGCGTTCGAAAAGGCGGGCAAGAAGCTCGACATGGGGAAGTCATGCGTCCGCTTCACGTCGGTGGATGACCTCGAGTTGACAGCAATCGGTGACACGATCGCGTCGATGCCTGTCGACGACTACATCGCGATGTACGAGAAGTCGCGACTGCAGACGAAGGACGGGCAGCGTCGAGCGGCGAAGAACGTATCGGCGAACAAGGCATCGGCGAAGAAGCTGGTTGCGAAGAAGGCGACGAAGAGAAAGCCGTAGCGCAATGAAGCCTTACGAGCGACTCGGCGAGGCACGAACGCCGAATGGGACGCTGATCGCACTGTATCGGCACGACGGTGCATACCTCATCCGCGCCGACGGCGTGGAGCTGATGTCCACACGCCGACACCTCTCCGAGGAGCGCCTCGCGGAGGTCGCCTGCGCGCCGCTCAAGGAGGTCGCAGAGGCGCGAGTGCTCATTGGCGGGCTGGGACTGGGGTTCACGCTGCGCGCCGCGCTTCGGGAACTGCGCGACGACGCAGAGGTCGTGGTGGCGGAGCTCGTGCCCGAGGTGGTCGCGTGGAATGCCGATCCGCAATTCGGCATCTCCGTCGAAGCGATGGGCGATCGGCGCGTCCATGTACTGAACGACGACGTGAGCAACGTGCTCCACGCGAACCCGGGCGGCTTCGATGCGATCATGCTCGACACCGACAACGGTCCCGATGGCATGCTGATGTCGGAGAACGGACGACTCTACGCGAATCTCGGTATCAGAGCCACTGTGGCCGCACTGCGCGCTGGGGGGTCGATCGTGTACTGGTCCGTCGGTGACGATCCGAAGTTCGAGCGCGCACTACGCGGCTCGGGACTCGAAGTGAGCACACTCCGCGTCCGGGCACACGACACGACTGGTCCGATGCACACGCTCTACGTGGCCGCGCGGCGCGGCGCCGCGCACGCGCGACCAGCCGATGTGGAATGAGCCGAGGACACCGGTCCCGCCAAGGATGCCGATGAGGGCGAGCAGGACGCACGCAACAAGGGCACTCGAGAAGGACACACAATGCAGATGACGTGATGCCAAGGGTCGCGATGCTCTTCGTGGCACTGCTCGTCATGTTTGCGAACCAGCCGGCTGCGTCACAGTCGCAGACTGTCGGTGTCGGAGATCGCGTGCGACTCACGATCGCTGGGCGCGCTGAACCAGTCGTCGTCGACCTGCTGGCACTCACCGCTGACAGCGTGTGGTTCCTCGCCGGCACACAGAAATACGAACGGACAGCAGTGAGCCGGCAGGAGATCACGCGAGTCGAGGTGCATGACGTCGCGGACGTCAACAAGCGCACGGCAGTCGGCGTCGTGGTCGGCGGTGTGCTCGCGGGTGGGCTGTGGCTGGGCTACCTGCGAAGTTCCACGTGCGACGGACCATGCGGAGCCGGCGTCATCTTCACACCTGTCGTGGCGCTCGGCGGCGGAGTCCTTGGCGCACTGACGGGACGCCTGTCCGCACGCGACCACTGGACGACTGCGATGCTTGCCGCGCAATAGGACAGCGCTGGCGCGTTTCGCGCTCGTGCTGCTGCTTTCCCGCTCGTCGGGTTGCTCGGCGCAGGAGTGGCACGATCCATCGCCTCACCGCGTCGCCACGATTCGACTGCCCGTCGGCCGCGTCCAGTATCTGGATTGGGGAGGGACAGGCGCGCCGCTCATCCTCCTGCACGGATGGAACTCGAATGCGCACGTGTTCGACGACCTGGCGCCTCGACTGACCGATCGGTTTCACGTCGTCGCCGTCAGCCTTCCAGCGTTTGGCGCATCGGACGCACCAAAGTCCGGCTATGGACTCAACGATGTCGCGGACGCCGTGATCGGCCTCATGGACAGTCTCTCGATCGCGCGCGCATCGTTCGCCGGGCATTCCTTCGGCGGCTGGGTGCTCACTCGTCTCGCGACGCGCTACCCGGATCGGGTGAACAAGCTCGTTTATCTCGACGCGGCGTTCGACGCGAACGCATCGGACAGTCTCGTCGCGCGCCGGCCCGTGAAGCGCCCGCCGCTCACCAACGTGCGATCGCAGGCAGACGTGATTGCGTGGTTGCACCACGACTTCTTCGGCATGTGGACGCCGTCGCTCGAGGCGGAGTATCGCGGCCGTAGTGCCGATGAGCCAGCGCGTGCAGCGGTGCTACAGCCGCTCTTCGACGAAGCTCGGCGCGGCCCGGACCACTGGGCCGACATCAACGCTCCCGTGCTGGCGATCTGCGCGCTGGCGGAGGTGTCGTCGGAGTTTCCGTGGCTCACGACGCGAGATTCCGCATACGACGTCGCACGTCGGTACATCGAGCGCGAGCGCCGGCCCTTTCAGCACGCCGAATGCGAGCGATTTCGAAGGACTGTCCCGCATGCGACGACGATCGAGCTCTCGGGGCATCACTACATCTTTGAGCAGCATCAAGCCGACGTCGTTCGTGCCATGCAAACCTTTCTGCTGAACCGCGAGTCGCCAAGCGGCGCGCTTGACGAGAGGGCGCGCGGTCGACAACATACCGACGCGCCATCGGAGCGCATCCGGTCCGCGGACAGGGATCGTCCCATCCGACGCAATCGCAGTGACAACTGATCGTCATCCTCTTTTCGGACCCATCAGGCGGACACGGGTCGTAACGAAAGGAGGTCGCATGTGCCGTCGTATCCCTAACGCGTCCGCCGGTGAGTCCAACCCCACCACGCGTCCACTGCCGCCGAGGCCGAGCCTCGAGTACGAGCGCAAGCAGGCGAAGGCGCTGCTGCGTCGTCTGCGTGCCGGCGACCCCGATGCGCTGACACGCGCTGGGGTACGACATTCGTCGCTCGGCGCCGACCTCTCGCTTGTCGACGCGCAGTTGGTAATCGCACGCGAGTACGGATTCGCGAGTTGGCCTCGACTCGTACAGTACTTCGGCGACGTCGAGCGC
Source organism: Gemmatimonadaceae bacterium (assembly GCA_039915865.1). Classification (GTDB taxonomy): domain Bacteria; phylum Gemmatimonadota; class Gemmatimonadetes; order Gemmatimonadales; family Gemmatimonadaceae; genus AG11. The sequence goes on from JBDSML010000104.1 coordinate 6,350, forward strand.
CAGGCCATGACACGACGTTCCGACCGATCGCGCGATCGCGAATTCTATGACGACAGCGTACGATCGTTGATCGCCCAGCACCGAAACCATCGCGCGTACGCTGGCCGCTCGTTGGCAGCGAGCGTACCTCGCTTCTACGGTAAGTCCGTCGCCGACGTGTTTGCGTCGAGCGTGAATGAGAACGACGCGCGGCTGACGGTTGCACGTCAGTATGGCTGCGCAAGCTGGGAAGTGCTGATGGACGAGGCCGACGCGGAGCTCGCACGTCGCACAGATCCATGGCGGAGGCAGCAGACGTCGCTGACCGCCGCGCGGACGGCGATCAAAGTCGGCGATCTCGCGGCACTGAAGATTGTGGTTGCCGAGCATCCCGAGTGTTTGCGTCCATCGGAGGAAGAGCAGCGCGAATGGCAAACCGTCGTCGACAGCGCACTGTTTGCCGAGCAGCGCGGCGTCGCGGGAGCGCGCGAGATCACTGATTGGCTCGCATCACAAGGTCTCGATGTGAGTCTGACACTCAACAAACAGCTCTGCGGGCGCGGGGACCTGAAGGCGGAGAATGTGCGCTTCTTGCTCGCGCGCGGCGCCGACCCGAATGCGCTTGAACCGAACGGCATCTCGGTCCTCGAGCACGCGCTGTTGCGCTACTGGAACGGACAGATTGTCGATCTCATCGCTCGACGCGCGACGCCGAAGGATGCGCTGTGGACTGCTGCCGGGCTGGGGGACGTCGATGGCGTCAGTCGCTTCCTGGATCGCGATGGGCAGCCAACCGCGGCGGCTCATCGTCACCGGCCGGACTTCGCGGCGATCGGCGGAATGATGACGATGCTGTCCGCTCCCGTCGCGGACGACGTGGAAGTTCTTGCCGAGGCGTTCATTGTGGCGATCGTCAACGACCGCGTCGCGGTGCTCGACTACATGCTCGATCGCGGATTCCCGATCGACTATCTCGGCTGGGAGATGTCGTTCGTGAGCTTCGCCGCGGGCAATCAGCTTCTGCGCGTGGTGGAGTGCCTGGTGAGGCGAGGTGCAGATCTCGACACGCGCGGACGACACCCCGACGCGTCGGCGCGCGACATAGCGCGCGAGAGGTTCGAGAACGCGCCAACCGACCCGACAGCGCGTCGGATCCTCACAGTCTGCGACGCGGGCAATCCGGATCAGCTGCTCGCCGAGTCCGAGGCTCGGCCGGCGCCCGAGCCAATGCTATTCGAGACTCTGCAATTGGCGCTCGAGCTGGCAGGTGACGATGCCTTGCGCCAGGGACGAGCATGCGTGTCGCCGGAGAATCTGCTGATTGGGGTACTGCGGACAGGTCACATGGATGTGATGCGCTGGGCCGGTGTCGACGTCGAGAGATTGCGCGCGGAGTTCGGCGCGCGCGTCCTGCCGTCGAATGAGCGCCTGCAGGACGACACGCCGCTGCTCGACGCCGCCGCGGAGGAGGTCATGCGCGCGGCGACGGCGATCGTGCGGCAGCGGGGAGGAGATGTGGTGACAACGCTGCATGTGCTTCGTGCCCTGAGCGAGGCCGACGATGCGTTTTTCGCCGAGCTTCTCAATCGTTGCGGAGCCGACATCGCGGTGCTCCGAGCACGACTCATGGAGTACGTCACTTGACTTCTCCTCTGGACGCGCAGCGACAATTGTCGCAAATACAAGGACATCGCAGGCGACCACATGACCAGGAGATCCACCGCATGAAGATGATCACCCAGGTAGCCGTCATGATTGTCGGAATTGCCGCCTACGCTCCAGCGCAGGGTGCGAGTCGATCTGGCGAGTGGATCTCACTCTTCGACGGAAAGACGCTGAATGGTTGGCGAGCGAGCGAGAACCCCGCGACCTTCAGCGTGGCGAATGGCGAGATCGTCGTGCACGGGCCGAGGGCGCATCTGTTCTACGACGGGCCTGTGATGAATCACGAGTTCAAGGACTTCGAGTTCAAGGCCGACGTGATGACGAAGCCAAGCGCGAACTCGGGCATCTTCATTCGCACGACGTTCCAGGATACGGACTGGCCATCGAAGGGCTACGAGGTGCAGATCAACAACTCGCACGCCGATTGGCGACGCACGGGCAGCCTGTATGCCGTGCAGGACGTCCGCGAAGCGGGTCGCGATAACGAATGGTTCACCATTCAGGTGACAGTGCGCGATCGCAGCGTGCAAGTCACTATCGACGGCAAGCAGGTGGTCGACTACACCGAACCAGCTGGGTCGGCGACGCGTCTCACCGGTGGGACGATCGCCCTGCAGGGGCACGATCCGGGGAGTGAAGTGCACTACAAGAACGTGATGATTCGCAGCCTCGCACCGTGATGCTCGGTATGTCGTGATGCCGATCGTTCGTCCAAGACCGTGCAGTTGACGGCGACGGGCCGAGATGCGGCGAATGCAGTCATCCCGATCCGCACGATCGAGTGGACCAAGATCGTGGTCAAATAGCGACTGCATGCCAAACGCGACGACCGTATCGTGGCAGCCACATCGCGAACCAATTCGCGCTACGCTGCTGCGAAACGGCGTCATCGCAGTGCTCGCCGGCACGGCGATCACCCTCGGCTCGCGAGGCCGAGTCTACTGGCCGCTGGCAACGCTGCTGGCGCTGTGGCCGACGTTGGGTGGCCACTTCGTCGAAATGCTTTTCCTCAACTCGGTGCGGCCACGCATACCAGGCGCGCGAGCGAGTCAGGTCGCTGCGCGCCTTGGCGTGTGGTTCCTCGGCGGCATCGTGATAGCGCTCGCCATGGCATGGAGCACCCGCGTGTTCACTGGGGCCATGCCGGTTCGGCAACCGGCATGGTGGCTCGCGGGTCCGACCGAACATCTACAACGGCCTCGGTTGACCCCTTCAGTCACCACCGGGGCGCGGACGCGGCAGCGCTGTCGGCGGAATGATGTTGTTCAGGCGCATGTAGTTCGCCAGCTGACTGTAGTGATCCGCCATGTCGAGTGCGTGGCCGAGCACCATGGCGACGCGCGTGGTGTTGCGCGTGGTGCCGTTGAAGGTCATCGCCACCTGATCGGCGAGCTTCGCGTCATCGAGTTGCGCGAAGGCACTTTCGCAAAAGGCCAGCGACGCCTTGAGCTTGGCGACGAGCGTGTCCTTCGGCCACATCGCCTTGATCGAGTCCGCCGCCGTGCTATCCTTTGGCGACAGCGCGGCCTTCATCGCACCGAAGTTGTTGCAGAAGAGATAGTTGTCGCTCGCCAGATGTTGCGCGATGTAGCCGATGGTGAGCTGCGCAGGCGTCGGTCGATAGCTGAACTTGGCCTCGGGAATGGAATCGAATGCCTGAGCGAGATTCCGTTGGAGGGCCATCGTCCGATTCCGGAACACCGTCGTGATCGGATTGACCGGTGGGCCTGTGGGGGTCTGCTGGGCGGCGAGGGCCATCGGCAGCGTCAGCGCGAGCAGGGCGGCATGCAGGGTCTTCATACGTTCTCCATGGAGATGGCAGAAGATGGAGCTTGATACTGAGGGGAATGGTGTAATTGCGCAACCGCTATCCCGTTCGTCGCGAGACTCTTACACATTGATCGCCGTAGCGCTGCAGGGAGAAGATCGCACCGCCGGCCCTCGATGCGCAGCACATCGTCGGTCGACACGCCGCCGCCGCCCGAAATCATCGTTCAACAAGAACAGGCGCACCGAGATCAGATGAAACTGGCACGCATCGCTCTACTCTGTCTGGCAATGCCTTTTGCGGCGAGTTCGCAGGATGTCGCGAAGGACACTGTGTTCAAGATTGGTCCGTGCCAGATAAAGACGGCGGAGCTTGTGAAATGGGACGAGGTGGCGAGCCGAGTGGACAGGCCGGCGCGCGTCGTGCCCGCGACGCTGCCGTTCTTTCCCATGCACCTCCGCACGAGGGACGGGTACAGTGGGCGCATCGTGCTGTCGATGGTGATCGATACAGCGGGACGTGTGGAACCGGGGAGCGTCTCGATCGAGGAGTCGGATGACGCGCGCCTCAGCTCGTGGGGATGTCTGGTAGCGCTGCAGTTGCGCTATTTTCCTGCGACTGTAGCAGGTAAGCCAGTGATGGCTTTGACGGAGCAGCCGCTGTCGTATAGCGTGTCGAGAAGTCCGTAAACTCATGACCGATCGCTTGCCCATCATACTCGACCTGGCGCCGCGCGCTGAAGACGTCGATCAGGTTCGGGCCGGGCTCATGGCCTACAATGCCGCCGCCGTCGGACCAGCGTCGGTCACGCGGATCGCACTCTACGTGCGCGACGCGGAGCAGACGATCCGCGGCGGCCTGGTCGGCTTCTGCGCGTGGGAGTGGTTGTCGGTCGATTTGCTCTGGGTCGAGGAGTCTCTGCGCGGACAGGGGTATGGATCGGCATTGCTCGCGCAGGCGGAAGCCGCGGCGCGCGAGCTGGGATGCAACGCCGTGCGGCTGGACACGTACGAGTTTCAGGCACGGCCGTTCTACGAACGACATGGCTACGTGGTCTACGGCAAGCTCGATGGCTATCCTGCCGGGACACGAACGTACTTGCTCAGGAAATCGCTCTAGAGACTCATCCGCTCCGGTACGATGTCATCAGCGTCTCACATTGTCGTCGTGACCGGTGCATCCGGCGCCGGAAAGACCGCAATCGTAGGCGAGCTTGCTGCTCGCGCGCTCCCGCGCATGCAATGCTTTCATTTCGATTCGATCGGAGTGCCAAGTGCCGAGGTGATGCAGGCTGAATTTGGCGGCGGAGAGAAGTGGCAGGCCGTCGCAACGACTGAGTGGGTGCGGCGCCTCGGCGAGTTGCCCGAGGAGACTCGCGTCGCGATACTGGACGGGCAGACGCGGCCGAGCTTTGTGTTCGCGGCGGCAACGGCGAGTCGTCGCGCGGTGCACGTGGTGCTGCTCGATTGCGATCCCGAGACGCGGGCGACGCGCCTCCGTGGGCCGCGAGGGCAACCAGAACTCGCCACCGCGCAAATGGACGCCTGGGCCGCCTATCTCCGTGCGCAGGCAGACGCACTTCAAGTACCCGTGATCGACACATCGTCGCTCAGCGTCGATGAAGCAGCAGACAAACTCGCAAACATTGTGCGGCGCCTTTGCGACGGCACGATCTTGTGACGGTGGCTACATCGATGTTCGATTGAGGAGATGCTACGCTGTCCGGTATAGGCTGCCATCTGCGTAGCCAGAAGTGCAGGCACTTCGACTTTGCTCGGGACGACAACAACTTCGCTCGGGACGACAGCAAAAGGGGACGAGGAACACACGCTCGGCATTCGCCTCAAAGGAGACAGCATGGTCGAACTCTGCGGGAGCATTCTGTGATGCGTCGCTGTATTGCCTCGGGTGTGGTCGCTGCGACGATGCTCAGTGCCAGCATGGCAAACGCACAGACACAAACAGTCACGACGGGCATGGCGCCATTCGTCAGCGTCAACAGTCCGATCGTGGCTCTGACGCACGCGCGCGTCGTCGACGGAACAGGCGCGCCGGCGCGCACTGACCAGACGATCATCATCCGGGGACCTCGCATCATCGAGGTTGGCCCATCCGCCACCGTGAAGAGTCCTGCGGGTGCACAGGTCGTCGATCTCACGGGACAGACCGTTCTACCCGGCCAGGTCGCACTCCACGAGCACACATACTTCGGCGGCGTGAAGCGACTCACGCAGATGAGCGTCAGCGGCCCGCTGCTGTACCTCGCGTACGGCATCACCACCGCGATGACTGCCGGAAGCCAACTCCCGTACCACGAGCTCAACATGAAGGCCGCGGTCGACGCAGGCGTCCTTCCTGGCCCACACTTCTTCATCACTGGCCCGTATCTCAACGGCGGGCCGCCGCGCAACGGCATGTCACGCAACGTCTCCTCCGCGGACGACACGCGACGCGTCATCGACTACTGGGCCACCGAAGGCGCGACATGGATCAAGTTCCTCGGCGCCGAGTCTCGCGAAGTGCTGGGAGCGGGAATCAAGGAGGCGCACGTGCGCGGACTCAAGGTCACGGCACATCTCTGTTCTGTGACGTTCACCGAAGCGGCCGCACTCGGTATCGACCTCCTGCAGCATGGCTTCATCACCAACAGCGATTACGTCGCCGGAAAGAAGCCGGATGTCTGCCCTGCGGAGAACATGCGCATTCAGGCGGACGTCGACGTCAACTCGGCGGCGGTGCAATCGAGCATTCGCACCATCGTCGCGAGCGGGAGCGCAGTGGTCTCCACACTCGGCGTGTACGAGACGTTCATGCCCGAGCAGCCACTCGAGACGCGCGCGCTCGACTTTCTCGCTCCCGACACGCGGCTCGAGGTCGAGGCGACGCACGCCGATCTGGCGAAAGCGGGCCTCCTCGTGCCGCCGCGCCTCCTTCAGAAGATGATGAAGTGGGAGCGCGACTTCGTCGCCGCCGGCGGGTTGCTCGGCGCCGGCTGCGATCCGTGGGGCACGGGCTTCCTTCCTGGCATCGGCAACCTTCGCAACTACGAGCTACTCGTGCAGGCCGGATTTGCCCCGGAGATGGCGGTGCGCATCATGACGCTCAATGGCGCGCGCATCCTTGGCATCGATGCACGAACGGGCTCGATTGCGGTTGGCAAGAGTGCCGACTTGATGGTCGTGCGCGGCGATCCTGTTGCGTCACCAACTGCCATCTATGATGTCGTGACGGTGTTCCAGGATGGCATCGGCTTCGATTCAGAACGTCTTCGTCGGGCGGCGAAAGGTCGCGTGGGCGTCGATTAGCGGTCGGATTTGTCTCGTTCAGCGGCGGTCTGCCGGCACCACAGTTGCTGAGTGTCGTGGGGAAGGACCCGTTCGGGAGGCGGGCGAGAAGCACGAAGGCGGTGCAGTCCTTCAAGCGTGCTGGGTGAGTGTAGGGACGACAGCAGCCATGCGCATGCGTCGCATCTGCCTTGTGCTCGTGATGTGCTGCCTGGGCTGCATACCGGCTGCGTCGGATTCCGCGCACACGTCCCTTACCGATACTCTCTGGTTGCGCGCCGCTGACAGCGCGGATGACGGTATCCGCGCATCCGACACCGAGGATTCGCTGCGTCTGCGCTTTGGTGCAGCGAACGTCATACAGGCGTGGCTCTATGAGGCGGAGGGTGATTCGGTAAAAGGCACCACGATATTTCCTGATGATTCGACGCGTCGAATCGAGGTGCGGTGGTCGGATGTCGAAGGACGCCGCCATCCCGCCAGGGCGGAGATCGCGGAAGGGCAGTCTCGCTGGGTCGTCTATCCCAATGTCAGCGCTGGAACGCGATTGGCCGCGATTGAACGACTGAATGGGCGGCCATTCGACATGTCGGGGTTCGAGTGGGACTACGCTGGCGCCGTCATCAACTGGCGTGATGGGCATCTCGATTCGCTCTGGGGCACGAGAGCATCGGGGCAAAAGAGTGTGTGGGTACAGTTTGCCGTCGACGAACCAGCTGATCCCGCACTGACGAGCAAAGTCATCGGTGACCATGAATACTCGTCGGCCTCACCGCCTATGCGAACGCTCAATCCACGGATCCGCCAAATCAGTGTGACCCCTCGATAGTCACGAGTTTCGCCGTTCCGCTCCGGCGACGGCGATGCGACGATTGGGCGATCGATTCAACACGAGGGCACGAACACGTGGACACACAGGCCGAACGAGGCGAGTTCTCGATTACGTGGGATTCAGACGCGGTGGACCTCGACGCGGTTCACGCGTTCCTGACTCGCGCATATTGGTCCGAGGGGATTCCCGCCGCACTTGTCGCTCGTGCTATTGCCGGATCGATACCGTTCAGCCTCTTTCACGGTTCGACGCAGATCGGATTCGCGCGTGTAATCACCGATCGTGCGACGTACGGCTACCTCGCCGACGTCTATGTCCTCGAAGCGTACCGAGGGCAGGGCCTCGGACGCTGGCTCGTCGACGTGATCATGCAGCACCCGGACCTTCAGTCGCTGCGCCGGTTTGCTCTCGTCACGCGCGACGCGCACGATCTCTATCGGCAGGTCGGGTTCGCCCCGCTCGCGGCACCGGAGCGGCACATGGAGATCGTCCGGCCCGCCAAGGCCCGCTGAATTCGGCGATGTAGAGAATCTCCGACCGGCTCCGACTTCAGTGTACAGGCGCTACTGCGGCGCCGAAACCACGGGAGAACGAGCTATGACGACCACATCCCCGCACTACCAGACGCGCACCACTTCCATCGGCACGACCCCTCGCCGCCGCGGCCGGAGCGCGGCGGCGATTGCCATAGGCTTCCTCGTCGTCGCCGCACTGTCGCTCGCGATGGACGAAATTCTGCACCTCCTCGCCGTCTATCCGCCCTGGGGTCAGCCGTTGCGCGAGCCCAGCCTCAACCTGCTGGCATTCTCCTACCGGTCCATCTTCACGGTGGCAGGCATGTACCTCACCGCGACACTCGCGCCGAACGCACCGATGCGTCATGCGCTGATCGGTGGTGCGATCGGGACAGTCGTCGCCGCCGCCGCTGCCGTCGCCACCATCCCGATGGACCTCGGCCCCGCATGGTACCCGATTGCGCTGGCCATCACCGCACTGCCGTTGGCGTGGACTGGCGGCGCGCTCTATCGCGCCCGGCACGCGTCCGTCCGATAGCGATCCGCCTCGACTTCAATCACACACTCACATCCATCGACGAGGAATACCATGCACAAGATCACGCCGTTCCTGTGGTACAATGGTCAGGTCAAGGAAGCCGTCGCGCTCTACACCTCGGCCTTTCCCCACTTGAAGGTGATCGGCACGTCACCCGGACCTGGCGGTGCGCTGATGAGCGCGACACTCGAGATCGAGGGACAGCGATTGATCCTCTTCAACGGCGGTCCGACATACCCGCTGTCGCCGGCCGCGTCGCTCTATGTGAACTGCGAATCGCAGGAAGAGGTCGACCGTCTCTGGGCCCAGCTCGTCGAGGGCGGAAGGGAGAGCAAGTGTGGCTGGCTCATCGACCGATTTGGCCTCTCGTGGCAGATCATTCCGTCGATCCTGCCGAAGCTCCTCCAGGATGCCGATCGGGAGAAGGCAAAGCGGGCGATGAAAGCGATGCTGCGTATGGCGAAGATCGACATCGCGGCGCTCGAGCAGGCGGCCGCCGGGGATTGAATCGGCACCTCGCCAATCGGGAGCGCATCGGCAACTCACGATGCCGGCATCGGGGTCTACGTGAGCATCGCGAGCGTACCCTTGCGCTACAAGGCAGCAGGCAACGCGTCGGCGTGCGAGTCATCCTGCTGTGGACGAAGCGCGGACGGTGAAGTATCGCGAGGGCTCAGTGTGGTCGAGCGGAGTGTTGCGCTGCTGGGTATCGCATCACCTCTGGACATCGTCGAGATAACCGGTAGCCTATGACGCATGCACCTCAAACTCCTGCACCGATCGTCCTCGGCCTCGCGAACCAAGTGCACCGCTGCACTGCTCATCGCGCTCGTCGCGTCGATTGTCCCGCCTGCGGCAGCCGGCGCGCAGACAGACGGCACCTGCGTGCCAGTCGCCGAGCGTGCCGGCCGAGCCTTCGGATGCTTCATCACCGCACGTCAGGAGCTTGGTCACCTGCCCGCCAAGCCCGACCTGTACTGGCATCTCGATACGTACGCGACACGAGACGCCGCCGAGCGCGCGAAAGCATCGCGATCGACTGTGGTGGAATCGTTGGGTCGCGTCTGGCTGTTCACCATTGCTCCCACGGAATGGCGACCGACCGGCGGTGAGCGCGTCGCTCGCATCGGGCCGCTGCCGCTCGTCGACGCCGACTCGCTTGCCGCCGTCTACATGGAAGGAGTCTTCCAGCCGGGAATGAACACGATGGTGCATCGTCATCCGGGCGCCGAAGCGTGGTTCACGCTCGAGGGCGAGATGTGCCTCGAGACTCCCGACGGCATCATGAAGCAACGCGCCGGTGGAGCGGGCGTCATCGTGCGCGACGGTATTCCGATGATGCTCACCGGTACGGGAAGCGGACCGCGGCGTTCAGTCGTTCTCATCCTCCAGGATGCGACCAGGCCGCGATCGACACCTGCTCCCGATTGGACGCCGCGTCACCTCTGCGGGTCGTAGCTCACTTCGGCAACGCGAATGCGACGTACGAGTCGCCCGACTTCTCGCCGAGCTTCCCACCTCCAGCCGCCACGACGACGTACTGCCGCCCGTTCACCGAATACGTACTCGGCGTCGCGAATCCGGCGGCAGGAAGCGGCGCCTCCCACAGCAGCGCACCAGTCGTCTTGTCGAAGGCGTGAATCTTCGCGTCCTGCGTCGCAGCGATGAACACCAGACCGCCAGCGGTCACGATCGGACCACCATATTGCTCGGTGCCCGTCGGTGGCGCGCCACTCTTCGACAGTTCGGCGTGGTCGCCGAGCGGGATCTTCCAGAGGTACGAGCCGGTGTTGAGGTCGATCGCGTTGAGCGTGCCCCACGGTGGCTTCACCGCGGGATAGCCATCGGGATCTCTCCACCGCTCATAGCCGGCGAACTCGTACGGCGATTTCGCCGGCCGTAACAGCGACGCCGCGAGCTCTGCGGCGTGTGGTGAGTCGTCCTGCTGCTTCTTCGCGACTGCTCTCGCCGTCGACGTCTCACCGCGCAGGTACGCCGTCACTGCCTGCCTCTCGTCCTCTGGCAACGACGAGAACGCTGGCATGAAGCCCTTGCCGTGTTCGATCACTTGCCTGATCTCGGTGGCCGAGCGTCGCGCCGCGATGCCGACGAGTGATGGCACGCGGTCGCCGTCGCCCTTACGGTCGGCCCGATGACAACTGGCGCACGTTTCAGCGAAGACGACGGAGCCACTGCGCGAGACGCCGGATGCAACGCTCGACGCCGGAGTGTCGCGCATCGCCGCGATCCACGGGACATCGTTCGCGTTCACGTAGAGGACGCCGGCCGGACGATCAACCGCGGCGCCACCCCACTCGCCACCGCCATCGAAGCCAGGCATCACGATGGTGCCCTCTCGACTCGGCGGCGTGAAGAGCATGCCGTTGCGCAACGTGCGGAAGCGCTCCAACACCGCGGCGCGTACCCCGGGAGTGCGGTCCGTGAGATCCGCCTCTGTCAGCGCCTGTCGTGCGAAGGGAGCCGGCTTCGTCGGAAACGGCTGCGTTGGCCACGCGCGTTCGCCGATCAAGTCGGATGCGGGGACTCTCCTCTCTTCGATTGGAAAGAGCGGCGTGCCCGTGACGCGATCGAATACGAAGACGAATCCCGACTTCGTGATCTGCGCGACGGCGTCGACATCGCGGCCGCCACGCTTCACCGTGACGAGGTTCGGTGCCGCGGGCAGGTCGCGGTCGAGATTGTCGTGATGCACCGTCTGAAAATGCCAACGCCGCTTTCCCGTTGCGGCATCGAGTGCGAGCAACGAGTTCGCGAAGAGATTCTGCCCGACGCGCGCGCCACCATAGAAGTCGGGAGTCGCGGACCCCGTGGGGACATACACGATGCCGCGCGCGACGTCGACAGCCATTCCGGCCCACGAGTTCGCGCCTCCCGCCCACTTCCACGCGTTCGCCGGCCATGTGCGATAGCCCTCTTCTCCGGGCTGCGGAATGGTGCGAAATGTCCAGCGAATCCGTCCGCTGCGCACGTCGTAGGCGCGCACGTGACCAGGCGCCGAACCCTCTCCTTCGCCGACGCGCGTTCCCTGAATCAGGAGGTCGCGATAGATCACACCGGGACTCGTGGCGAGGATGTACGCATCACCGACCACTCGGTCCAATCCAACGGAGAGATCGACCCACCCCGAATCGCCGAACGTCGACACGAGGCGCCCAGTCGCGGCATCGAGTGCGTAGAGTCGGCGCCCACCGCTGAAGAAGATGCGACGCTCGCCACCCTCGCCCCAGAACACCACGCCGCGATTGGCATGCGACTCGGTCGGCCCCTTGGCGAATGGATCGAAGCGCCACAGCTGTACGCCGTCTTCTGCGCGAAGCGCGACGACGGACAGTGCTGGCGTCGTGGTGTACATCACGCCATCGACGACGATCGGCGTCGCTTGAATCTCGGAGCGCGGCCGAAGGGAATCGCCCGAATGAAACGTCCAGGCAACCTCGAGCTGCTGCACGTTGCTGCGATCGATCTGGTCGAGCGTGGAATAGCGATCGTTGCCAGGCGTGCTGCCTGTGACGCGCCAATCAGTCGTCCGCGCCGTTCCGGCCTGTGCCGATACTGACTGGCTGAAGCCGACGAGAAGCGCAAAGACGAAGGCAGTATGACGTCGCATGCAGACCAGTCCATTGGGAGCGGATGGCCCATGCTACTGCTTTCAGCGAGAGCTGGCTAGCTCGTCGTCGCGTGCACGTCGGAGGACTTGCTCATCGCAGTGTGTGAGTTGCGATTGATGGAAACTGGGGAGTTTCAGATGTCGTCCAGGCCCGGACTCACATACCACGATGCCGAACGGCGAAACGACAACTGAATCCTTGGGAGGCTGCCACTGCTGGACAGGTCAGCAGGAAGGAAGATGGGACTTTGACTCTTCGCGAGTCATACATCACCGACGACATCGACTCGAAAACGCAGTGTTCGTGCAGTTCTCCGTCGAGTCCGTCTTCGTCGCAAAGGATCCGTTGTCGTTTCGTAGTTGTATTCCGGGACGCTGAGGATTGGTACCATCAGATAATCGGGAAATGGCGCTGGTGGCGGGGCCAATCTCCTGCCTTATTTGGAAGTCTCAGCGTCGCACGCTTCTCGATGGATGGGAGCCGCTCGAACGATGTTCATCTGCGCGCGAAGGGCCTCACCAATTGATGGGACATCAGATGCGCGCTGACGTCCGCGCACCGGCCATCTTCGTGCCCATTGAACAGGAGCGAGACTTCGCTCCGCTGTGCACGCAGCGGTATCGCCAGCTGCGCGAGCACATCCTCACTGGCACAATCGCAGCGGGGGTCGCGCTTCCGTCGAGCTTCGGTGCTGCGACCGAATCGGAAATCCGTAGCGGCGTGGTAGCCATCGTCGAGTTGTTGTGAAACACCTGACCTTCTGACAACAGGAATCGCGCATGCCACAAACTGTCCTCATTCGTCCGGCTGCTGGCGACTACGCGGAGTATTACAGCAACTACATCCGCCTCGTGCCGGACGGAGATCTGCTCGACATCATGAGAACGCAGATCCCCACGCTGCATGCATTGCTCGAACCGATCGGCGATGAGGGCGCAGCTAGCACTTACGCGCCTGGCAAGTGGACCGTGCGTGAGGTCGTTGGGCACCTCACGGACACGGAGCGCGTCTTCTCCTATCGGGCGATATCGTTCTCGCGAGGCGACCCGAACCCGCTGCCGAGCTTCGATCAAGCGGCGTGGAATCCGTTCGGCCAGTACAACGATCGCTCGCTTGCCGACCTGCTCGACGAATGGACCGACACACGGCGATCGTCGCTCGCATTGGTGCGTTCGATGCCCGTCGACGCGCTCGAGCGCCGCGGTGTTGCGAGCGGCAACGAGATCAACGTGCTTTCCTGCATCTGCATCCTCGCCGGACACGTGAACTACCACCTCGGCCATTTGCGTGAGCACTATCGCATCGGAATCTGACAGGAGCGGCCCCGACAACTCGGCGTGCCGTGGTCCACGCTGTACTTCACCGCCAGCTATCCGCCGCTGCAACGCGTCAAGGCGCAGTGGGATCCGGGGGACATCTTTCGTCATCCCCTCTCCATCGCGCGGCAAGTAGCTGTCGTCCCGAGCGAAATCGTACCGTGATCACTTTCATCTTGCCCGGCCTCTCCAACTCCGGACCAGGGCATTGGCAGAGCCTGTGGGAGCGCATCGATCCCACCTGCCAGCGCATCATGCAGGCAGAGTGGGACGACCCGGTGTGCGCCGATTGGGTCGCGACGCTCGATTACGCCGTGCGACGCACGGACGGACCCATCGTCCTCGTGGGGCACAGCTCCGCGTGCGCGCTGGTGGCACATTGGGCCTCGCACGCTGAGCCCGACAGCATTGCGCGCGTGCGCGGTGCGCTTCTCGTTGGGCCGTCCGATCCCGAAGGGCCGAACTATCCCGCCGGACCAACCGGCTTTGCGCCCATGCCGCACAAGCGACTGCCCTTCCGGAGCACGGTCGTCGCGAGCGCGGACGATCGCTATGTCGATCTCGAGCAGGCGCGGTCGTATGCGACAGCGTGGGGCAGCACGTTCGTCGACATCGGCATGGCCGGTCACATCAACGCCGCGAGCACCCTCGGAGAATGGCCCGCCGGCTACTCGCTGCTGGAGGATCTCCGGCGTGGAAGCTAGGGATTCGCCGGCAATGCACACCGGCATGACAGCGAGACGAGCATGGCTGGTCGCGTACTACGCGTTGCTCGTGGCGTTCATCGGCACGGCCGCGCTCAACATGCTTCGCGTGCGCGGCGGGTTCCTGACGAACCACACCGCCGACCTCGTCGTCCCGGCATGGCTCTACGTGGCCGCTCGCGGCCTGTACTCGTCGCACGGGCGGACCACCCTCGTGCAACGTACGATCGGGGCAACGCCCGAGATCGCCGCGGTGACCCTGTTCGTGGCCAGCGCACTGACGGAGGTCAGCCAGTACTTCTGGCCGACCGGGATCTTCCGCGGACGATTCGATCCGCTCGACATTCTCGCCTATGCATGCGGTCTCGTCGCATGCTACGCAGCGGACAAGCTCACGAGCAGAACGCCGAGCTCGATAGACGCCTGAGCCGTCGCCGCGCAATCTGGCGCACGGTGTGGTGGCCGCGTACTATCGCGCATCTCGCTCGTCGTCCCTTTCGAAGTCGGAGGTAGAGTGCGCCGCGTTCGCCTCATCCTGCCCGCGCTCCTGCTGAGCGCATCCTGTTCCCGCGACACGGCCGGAACGCCACACGACTCCACCGCCGTCACCGTCGCCGGCACGAGGATCGCCGCACCACGCAGTGGACCCGTCGGCGAATGGAACACCCCCGCCGGCGACAACTCGGCGTCGCGCTACAGCGAGCTCGATCAGATCACGGTCGCCAACGCGAAGAACCTCCACGCCGCGTGGACATTTTCCACCGGCGTGCTGCGAGGACACGAAGGGCAGCCGCTCGTCATCAACAACACGATGTACGTGGTCACGCCGTATCCGAACGTCTCCTACGCGCTCGATCTCAGCACGGAAGGACACCCGCTCAAGTGGAAGGTCCGCCCCGAGAACGCGCAGACGGCCGTTGGTCTCGCGTGCTGCGATGTGGTGAATCGCGGCGCTGCGTATGCCGACGGAAAGATCTTCTACAACCTCCTCGACGGACACACCGTCGCGGTCGACGTCGCGACGGGCAAGCTGCTCTGGAGCACCAGGATGGGCAATCTCGGCAAGGGCGAGACGATGACGATGGCGCCCATTGCCGTGAAAGGAAAAGTCATCGTCGGCTCGAGCGGCGGTGAGATGGGCGTGAGAGGATGGATCGCCGCCATTGATCAGGTGTCAGGTAAAGAGGTGTGGAGAGCTTACAACATCGGCCCCGATGCGGACATCAAGGTCGGTCCACGCTTCAAGCCGTTTTACGGCAAGGCCGACACGAGCGCCAATCAGGGCGCCACGAGCTGGCCCACGAACACATGGCAGCAGGGCGGCGCGACGGTGTGGGGTTGGCTCTCGTATGATCCCGAGCTCAATCTCGTCTACCACGGCACGTCCAATCCTGGCCCATGGAACGGCAAGCAGCGGCCTGGCGACAACAAGTGGAGCGCCGCGATCATCGCGCGTGATGCCGACACCGGCGACATGATCTGGGCCTTCCAGCCCACGCCGCACGACGTCTGGGACTATGACGCCGTCAACGAGAACATCCTCGTCGACCTCCCCATCGCCGGCACGACACGCAAGGCGCTCGTGCACTTCGATCGTAACGGCTTCGCCTACACGATGGACCGCGCCACAGGCGAGGTGATCCTCGCCAAGGCGTACGTCCCGATGAACTGGTCCACCGGCGTCGACTTGGTCACCGGCCGCCCTGTCCTGAATCCGGAGAAGGTGCCCTTTCAGGGGAAGAAGGTCACGTTCATCTGCCCGAGCCTCGAGGGCGGAAAGAATCAGCAGCCCGCGGCGTTCTCTCCTGCCACCGGCCTGTTCTACGTGCCGACGAATAATCTCTGCATGGACTTCGAGGCGCGCGAAGTCGCCTACATCCCCGGCACGCCGTACATCGGCGGCAATGCGCCAGAAGTTGCCGGACCCGGCGGCTATCGCGGCGAGTTCATTGCATGGGATGCGACCACCGGCAAGAAGGTATGGGGCATCAAGGAGCCGTATCCGGTGTGGGGCGGCGCGCTTGCGACCAAGGGCGACGTCGTCTTCTACGGCACACTCGACGGATGGTTCAAGGCAGCGAATGCGCGCACGGGCGAGGTGCTGTGGAAGTTCAAGGTCGGCTCGGGCGTGGTCGGCAATCCGATGACGTACACCGGCCCCGACGGAAAGCAGTATGTCGCGGTCTACTCGGGCATCGGTGGCGACATGGGTATCCTCATCGCCGGCGACGTCGCGGCGAATCTTCCCTACGACGTTCGCGAGCGCGGATCGACGTTGCCCGATCTCGCACGATGGACGAGCTGGGGTGGAATGCTGTTCGTGTTCTCGCTCTGATCGCACTTCCCCGCTGTCTCAGCTGTCGCCCCGAGCGAAGTCGAGGGGCCTGCGCTTCCGCAGCAAGGAGAACGTCATGTCTCGCCTGACACACGCAACGATTCTCGCCATCGCCAGCCTGCAGCTGCAAGGCTGCCGCGACTCCCTCGCCGAGGAGCCGTCACACATCGTGCAGCAGGCGCCGGCGACGTCGTCCGCGCAGGCGACAGGCGACCTTGCCGGACGATTCGTCTCGCATCCCGAGCACATTCAGCCGGGCATGGTGAAGCCGTTCGCCGGCATGCGTCTCGTCAACCCGCACGAGGGCGACGCCAACGCCGCCGCCACGGGCGCGAAGCTGTACCTCGCCTACAACTGCATCGACTGTCATGGCGCGGACGGCAGCGGCGCGATGGGCCCAAGCCTCGCCGACGGTCGTTGGCATTTCGGCGGCGAGTCCGCGGAAGTGTTCGAGTCGATCTATCAGGGTCGCCCCGAGGGCATGCCCGCGTGGGGCAGCCTCATCTCGCAGGATCAGGTCTGGCTGCTCGTCACCTACGTACGCTCGCTGTCGAAGGGCAAGGACGTGACGACGGAGAACTTCACGGGGGCGACGGTGGAGCGCACGGGTCACTGACCGCGCGACTGGCTCCAACTTCCGGGCTTTACGCGGCGCGTCGCTTCCACGGCCGAAGCACGGTGTACTCCGGAACCGCCGTCGCACTGATCCGCGCGACGTCGATCAACCTGCGCTTCGCCAGGCGCCCCACCGCACCCTGCACCGCTCGCTTCGACAGTCCCGTCGCTTCGGCCAGGTCGCGCAGGCTGATCGAAACCGTGCGCGCTCGATTGTCAGTGGCTCGCGCCCAGAGCGCGAGATAGACGAGAAACGCCGCCGGCCGCCTGTCGTGCCCGACGAGATCCGGCAACAGCGTGTCGATGACGTAGCGGTCGAACTTGACGACCTGCTCCATGGATATCCCTTGCTATAGTAACTACTACTATAGCCATCGATGCCCGCCTTGTCACGATCGGCCTGTCGACGCCACATTGCGCGCCGGAACTCACTCACCCGCTCACCGACCCGCCGCAATGATCAAGGCCATCAAGTTCGTCTCGTTGCCCACGCGCAACCAGGACAAGGCACTCGAGTTCTACACGAAGAAGCTCGGCTTCGTCATTCACACCGACCAGCCCTTCGACGAGACGCAGCGATGGATCGAGCTCCGCATTCCTGGTGCGGACACGGAGCTCGTGCTCTTCACGGCCGATGGGTGGGAGGAGCGCATCGGCTCCTTTTTCAACTTCGCCTTCACCACCGACGACATCGACGCCACGTACGCCGAATTTCAGGCGAAGGGCGTCGAAACACTCGGCCCTCCCAAGAAGGCCGAGTGGGGTAGCTCCCTGATGTTCAAGGACGTGGATGGAAATCAGCTATTGGTTTCCGGGCGGTAGAAAACTACGAAACCGCGACACTGCAAACCACAAAAGCTGCAGAATCACAAAACTACAGAACGCAACTACGGAACGCAGTGCGCGCTTCGCGCGCAGCCTGCGCCTTTTTCCGCGATCCGTAGTAGGGCAGTTGCGCTTGCGTCCAATTCAGAATGAAAACCGAACCCCGGCGCTCAAAGCCACATTGTGCGTCGTCCCCGCATTGACGTCAAACGACGTCGCCTCCTGAAAGTCGAACTTCCCGATGTAGTCCTTCGCCATCACGCGCAGCCCCACATTGCGGCCCATCGCGATGTCAGCGCCCGCGCCGATGTTGCCCGCCAGGTTCGTCGCCGTCGTCGAGACGAGCGACTGGCTGATGTCGTAGTGCATGCCACCGATGCCCGCCTGCACGAACGGCGAGAAAGTCGCACCATATGCCGACGTCACCGGGATGTCGAGCTGCAGCCCTGCATCGTAGAACACCATGGAGCTGTGCGCCACCGACAGCCCACCGAGAATCGGCACACCGAGCTTGATGTCGCTGCTCGCCGCGGCCAGGTTGCCGATCATCGAGATGTTCGGCGCGATCTTCATCCCGAGCTGCGCACCGTAGATCGGCGCAGGAGCATTGCTCAGCGACGTGCCGAGCGGCCCGGAGAGAAAGTCACCGAACACGATGTAGCCCGCGTACGGCGTGACATCGAACAGCGGCGTGCTGGCCATGGGAGCACGAGTACCGCGCGACTGCGCGAACGAAGCGGCAGGAGTGAATGACAGTGCGGCGCCGGCCGCCAGGCCAGCGAGAGCGAACGACGCGATGCGCATGAGAGTCTCCTCGAAGGTGCGCCACGAGGAATCTCGCGGCGCATCACCTCAAGGCATGCGCGATACCAGTCGCACACACACAGCGCGCGCCAATGGTAACTCGCCGCACGCG
>JBDSML010000115.1:0-4560 GCA_039915865.1 Gemmatimonadaceae bacterium
CGTGCTCTTGGAGCGCCTTCCGAGTAGATCGTTGGAGCACGCCGTTGGAGCACGCCGTTGGAGCACGCCGTTGGAGCACGCCGTTGGAGCACGCCGTTGGAGCACGCCGTTGGAGCACGCCGTTGGAGCACGCCGTTGGAACGGCTGTTAGTTTGCAACCTTACTGCTCAATGAGCGATCAATCTGCGCTCGCACCGACGACAATTCGTCACCCGTCAGTTCCAACCGAGGCGGACGAACTCGGGCCGATCCGCGCCCCACCACCTCCTGTACGAGCTTGATCAGCTGTACGAACTTGGGCACTGTGTCCAGGCGGAGTAGTGGCAGGAACCACTCGTATAGTGCGCGCGCCTCGTCGAACCGACCGTCTCGACCAAGCTCGAACACTCGCACCGACTCTACCGGGAACGCATTCACCAGACCGGCGATCCAGCCCACGGCGCCCATCGGGATGCTCTCGAGGATCATGTCGTCCATACCTGCGAAGATCGCCAGCCGGTCCTGCAGTCGTTCGCGCACGGCCGTCACGCGTCGGACGTCGCCACTCGACTCCTTCACTGCATGCAGGTTCGCGTGCGCATCGCACAGCTCCGACAGCTGATCAGGCGTGACGTCGGTGCCATACGCGATCGGGTTGTTGTAGAGCATGCACGAGAGCGACGTCGCGCCGATGACCGCGCTGTAGTGTGCTTTCGTCTCGCGCCAATCGCCCTTGTAGACATACGACGGCAGTGCCATGATGCCGTCGCAGCCCGCGTCCGCGGCGCGCGTCGTCAGCGTCACCGCCTCCAGTGTGCTCAGGCTCGCGATACCCGCGATCAATGGCGTCTCCGACGACAGCGCGCCGCGGCACGTCGCGAGGATCTCCAGCTTCTCGTCCAGCGTGAGCGTCTGCGATTCGCCGAGTGACCCCAATGCGACGATCCCGCGGCAGCCGCTGTCGATCATCCACCGCACATGTGCGGCGAGTGCGTCGTGATCCACCGAGAGATCGCTCTTGAATGGCGTGGTGATCGCCGGAAAGACTCCTGCCCAATTGCGCTTGTCCATGCGTCGCTTACGCTCCCTGGTTCGCGGATTCCGCGGTGAGTGTCGACAAGAGTGCCGGCTCGGACGGTAGTCGCACCGTATCCGCCGGCCAGCCATACAGAAATTCCAATGCTGTCCCGCACACGCGGCCCTGACACGGACCCATTCCCGCTCGTGTGTAGAGCTTCGCCTTGCGCATCGACCAACTGCAATCGATCGCGCCGAACGCGACGTCCTCGCAGCGACACACAATCGTATCCGGCGTGGCCAGCGCACGCAGTTCCGCGCGTGGCGCGAACGCCCGTTCCATTCGTTCCGCCGTCTTCCGCAATCCATCTCTCTGCGTGATGAGGCGGGCGTCGGCAGCGCCGCCAGACGCGGACAACCCCGCGATCTGCCCTTCGGCGACCGCGAGCTCCATTCCACCGACGCCCGTCGGCTCGCCCGCACAGTAGACGCGCGATCGAGTCGTCTCCTGACGCTCGTCGACGACGACCGCGCCTCCCCTGATCGCGCAGCCGAGCAATTGCGCCAACTCGAAGTTCGGCACGAGGCCAAACGCTGCGCAAAGCACATCGCACGCGATCGTTCGTGTCGTCGCACCATTCGTGATGTCCACCTCGCGGACGGCGTCGTCGCCCCGAGCCGCCGAAACCCACTGGCCAAACACATACGGCGTACCGACAAACCCGACGCGATAGCGCGCCGCCTGAAGCAACGTCGCCGGACGAGCCACCAACCCCATCCCGAAACGCATCACCGCGCGACGCGACGCCTGCTCGGCGACCAACACCACCGACGCCCCCGACGCTTTCAGCGAGGCGGCCACCGGCAGCAATAGCGGCCCGCTGCCTGCAATCACGATGCGCTTGCTGGAGAACGAGACCCCCGACTTGAGCAGCGCCTGCGCAGCGCCGACGCCGATCACTCCCGGCAGCGTCCATCCAGGAAACGGAAGGAATCGCTCGCGCGCACCGGTCGCGAGTACGATCGCCTTGGCGTGCACGATCACTGGAACTCCATTGCGCTCGGCCGTCACGACGAGACCGTCACTCTCGTCACGTACGTCGACCACCGATGTTCCGCGAATAATTCTGGCACGCGATGCATCGAGCCGCTCGAGCCAGGCGCGCGCGATCGCCGGCAGCGTACTTCGCGAACGATGCCGCCAGATCTGCCCGCCCGGCTCCGGACTCTCGTCGAGCAGCACGACATTGCGTGTTGTCTCCGCCGCACGAACCGCCGCCGCGATTCCCGCCGGTCCGCCGCCAATGACGAGAACATCCGCCTCTACCACCGTCGCGATCATGCGTCGCCCTCGGCCGTCGATATCTCGAGACCGTTCGTCACGGGAATGAGACACGCGCGGCGATGCGGCATCCCCGCGATGGTCACGCGACATTCAAAGCAGACGCCCATGCCGCAGAGCGGCGCGCGCGCGCCGCCACCGACCGACCGCCGAAATGCGCGCACGCCGTTCTCCCACAGCGCGGCGGCCACGCTGATTCCTTCCGCCACGTCGAGCGCCCGACCGTCGATGACGATCGTCACGCGCCGAGCCGGACTGAGTTCGCTCACGACGCCAGTCCGCTGTGATTCGCCAGGCGCATCGGCGAGTACGGCGTCGCGTCGATCGGAGGTGTGCGACCAGCGATGAGATCGGCGAGCAGTCGCGCCGTGCCGAGTGAGCTCGTGATGCCGAGTCCCTCGTGCCCCGCCGCGATCCAGAGTCCTTTCGTCGATGTCCACGGCCCGATGAGTGGCAACTTGTCGGTCGTCGCCGGACGGAAGCCGGTCCACGTGCGCACGATGGAGACGTCGGCCAGTGCGGGCATGAAGTGCAATGCCCGGTCGAGCATCTGGCGCAGGACGCGATGATTCGTCGAGCTATCCCATCCCACCAACTCGCGCGACGAGCCGATGAGCACCTGTGACGTGGCGCGCGGCTGCACGTTGAATGCGACCGACTCGGTGGTCATCACGTGCGCGCTCGTAAGATAGCCGAGCTCCACGAGCTGATGTCGACAGAACCCGGGATAGCGATCCGTGATGGCGAGATGTCCCTTGCGCGGAACGATCGGCAGTTCGGGTGTGAGACGCGCCGCCTCCGCGCCGGCGGCATTCACGATGATTGGCGCCTCGATCACTTCCGTCCCACACCGCACGGCGCCCTCGAGAATCTCGTCCACTCGGCAGAGCTCACGAATCGTTGCGCCATGCGCCATCGCGTTTTCCAGCAGCGCAAGGGCGGCGCGCGGTGGATAGACGACAGCATCGCCGCTCACGAGCAACCCGCCAGCGAGCCCCGCGCGCAGATTCGGCTCGAGCGAGGCCAACTTCCGCGCGCTCACGATCTCCGTGTCGATGCCATGCTCGCGATAGACGCGCTGCTTGCCGAGCACGGCGTCCATCTGCGCATCGTCCTCGGCAACCCAGATCGTCCCGCATGCGTCGAACTCGACGCTCGTACCAATCGTCGGCGCGAGGTCGCGCCACAACTCACACGAGAGCGCAGTAAGTGCGAGCTGTTCCTGCGAATCATCCATCACGACGAGATGCCCCATCCCCGCGGCCGTCGTGCCGCTCCCCGCGAAGTTCGCATCGAGCACCAGCACCGACCGTCCATCGCTCGCCAGCGCACGCGCGCACGCGGCGCCCACGATGCCGGCGCCGATGACGATCGCATCCACCCGCTGTGCAGGGCTCACGCGCTGGCGTGCGCAGTGTCGGGAATGCCGTAGCGGAACGGATCGCGCGGGTCGAAGCGCAGCGTCGCATCGGCCGTGACGAACGCCGAGCCGCGCACGTGTGGCATGAGCGCACCGTCGTCGCCTTGGGTGAGCCACCCGGTGAACAGGCCGCCCGCGATTCCCTCCTGCCGCCACTTCTCGCCGATGCGAAGCTCGCCGCGTGCATGCAGCGCCGCCATCTTCGCCGACGTCCCGGTGCCGCATGGCGAGCGATCGTATTCGCCACCGGAGCAGAGCACGAAGTTGCGGCAGTCCGCGCCGTCGCGTTCCGATGGCGCCGAGATCTCGATGTGATCGATCTCGCCACCGTCGGCGCCGGTGATGCCCTGCGCATTGATCGCATCCTGAATGGCCTGGGTGAACCGCGTCAGCTCGCCGACATGGGCCATGTCGACCGGCACCTGGTCGGCGTGCGTGATGAAGAACCAGTTGCCGCCCCACGCCACATCACCGACGACGGGCCCGTAGCCTTTGACGTCGACCGCGACGTCGCGCGCGTGCATCGTGGCCGCGACACTGTCGATCGACACCGAACCATCCTCGCCGAGCTCTGCGCTCACCGTTCCCACCGGCGTGTCGAAGTACGCCTTGCCCGGCTTCAGGCGACCGAGGAACTCCAGCGTCCGCACGACGCCAATGAGCCCGTGTCCGCACATGCCGAGGTACGTGCCGTTGTTGAAGAAGACGATGCCCGCGGTGGAGCCTTCGTTCACCGGCGGCGTCAGCAGCGCGCCGACGATCGCGTCGAAACCTCTCGGCTCCTTCACCACGGCGCGACGCA
>JBDSML010000130.1:0-6921 GCA_039915865.1 Gemmatimonadaceae bacterium
CGTGCTCTCGTACATGAACCAGCATCCCGAGTACGCGGACCTGCGACAGGAGCAGGCCTGACGTCTAATCCTCCGCGCGCCGCGCGGGGGCGGGCGGCACCATGGTCGCGCGCATGCACCAGCGCTCGATCTCGAACGCGGTCATCGTCCGCCAGTCAGGCGGGTACGGTGTGAGCCGCCGCTTCTCCCCCTCCGTTGACTCGAAGACGAGCCAACCGCCGCGGCGCCGATCGTTCTCGAGCAGCTTCGCGAGCGCGCCCTCGAGGGAGGGACTCGCGATTTCGCGCACGTTCCACTCCACACCCACGGAGTCCACGAACGTTCGCAGATGGACGATGTCCGACATTGGTGAACGGGGGAAGGGAACACACTGGGCGACAACGCGGGAAACTAGTTGCCCACGCCTGCCGCGCCAGTGTCGCTGATGTCCCTACTGGTACTGGATGTAAAGCGGGCGCGGATGCAGCCGCAGCACTTCGGCCGGAGTGAGCAGCGCGTCGCCCTTCTTGGTGTCGTTGTGGAAGAAGAGCTTGAAGCCCGTGTACTGCACCGGCTCCGCCTTCACGTAGTCGTGATAGGAATCGAACTTCAGCCAGGGCGGGCCCCACCCGTCCATGTCCATCACCACCTGGACGTTCGCCGTCGGGCGGATGTCCTTCGAGTTGCTGACCATCTTCCGTGTGAAGCGGTGCACCACGAGGATCTTCGGCGGCAGATTTTTTTCCTTCACGATCCCGTCCATGAAGTTGATCACCCAGTTGATCGCCTTCGCGTCCATCGTGCCGATCTTCGTGCCCGGGACTGCACCCGACGCAGCCATCGCGAACTCAGGATCCACGGCCATGTGTACGTCGGGGTTCTCCAGCCAGCGGCGCAGGCGCGGGACTTCGTTTTCGACGTTGTCCTTTCCGAGCTGTATATCCACGAAGAAGATTCCCTTCTTCTCCTTCGCCCATCCATAGATCGCATCGACCAGCGAATCGCGCATGCGCAGCCGGTACAGCCCGTTCTTGCCCGGCGCTCCCTGCGCTGTCGTCACCACCATGTGAAGCGCCGGAATCACGGGATGTGACGGGTCCGCCTTCGCCCAGCGCTGCACCTCCTTGTCGAGCATCTGAAGCATCGTCTCCTTGGGGTACTCGCCCAGCGCGCCCATGCGCTTCTCGAGCGGATTGCCGTAGAACGCGACGATCCGGTTCGCCGGCAGCAGTGCACCAGGTGCCGACGCCGGACCCTTCACCGGCCATTTCGCATCGAGCACGCTGTCCGGCTTCGTCATGCTCGCCAGGGCCACGCTGTCGCGACGCGACCGCTTCGGCATCTCGCCGACAATGGCCGCCGTATCCTTCACGTTCGGCGCGGACGCCGCGGTCACGGGAACCACCGTCGTTCCGGCGATTGGCGCATTCACCGGTCCGGAATCGGTCGTTACCTCACCCGACGCCGTGCGTCGTCCGCCGGGCGTTGCATCGGAGGAAGGAACATTCTTGTCGGCGCAGCCGATACTCACGATGAGCGCGGCTGCCATGCCCGTCGCCGGCAGGGCGCGCAGGGCTGCTCTAGAACGGAACATGATCAAGAAATTGATGGATTGAAGGATGCCTGCACCAGATCGGGAGGCTGAGGGCGCTTAGCGCCCTCTGTGCAAGCGCCAAGCCTCAGTTGATTCTACCCAATGGCCTGATTCACGGTCCCCGTTGACGCGCCTACGCAATTCACCCTAGCCTTCGATATGTCCGATTGCCGTACAAATACGACGGGATGCACTTTGACCCTGCTGCTCCTCGACGCCGCCCGGGCGGTCGAGGCCCGTGCCGAGGGCGCGCTTGCCGAAACCGGGCTGTCGCTGGCCAAGCTTGGTGCGCTCAGGCACCTCGTCATCGCTGCCGAGCCACTCACCCTGTCGCAGCTCGCTGAACGACATTGTTGCGGCAAGTCCAACGTGACGCAGTTGGTGGATCGCCTCGAGACCGACGGATTCGTCGCCCGCGTCGCCGACCCGGACGATCGTCGCACCATCCGGGCGACCGTCACGACCTCCGGGCACGCCGCGTATGAGCGCGCGAGCGCCCTCCTCGCGGATCACGAGCGCTCCCTCGACGCCCGGCTGGGCACCGTCCCGCGCGCCGAGCTCGCGCGCCAGCTACGCGCCTTGCGCGAAGGCTGAGCCGACCGCGATGGGTCATCAACATCACCACGGCCACGACCACGGCCATGCGCACACGCACGACGACGGCGCCAACGCGCGCCGCCTCGTCGTCGTGCTCGTCCTCACGGCCATCTACATGGTCGCCGAGGTGGTTGGGGGGTTGCTGTCGCACTCACTCGCCCTCATCGCCGACGCCGGCCACATGCTTTCCGACGTCGCCGCGCTGGGTCTCAGCGTCTTCGCCGTCTTCATGTCGCGCCGCCCACCGACTCCAGCGCGCTCCTACGGCTATCATCGCACCGAGATCCTCGCCGCACTCGCCAATGCCGCGACCCTGATCGGCATCTCGGCCTGGGTGTGCTTCGAGGCATACCGCCGGTTGAATGAGCCGCCCGAGGTCGCCGGCCGCATGGTCATGCTCGTCGCCACGGGTGGACTCGTCATCAACCTCGCCGGCATGTGGGTCCTGAGCGGCGGGAGGAGTTCCAACCTCAATGTGCACGGCGCCTGGCTTCACGTTGCCACGGACGCTCTCGGCAGCATCGGCACCGTCATCGCCGGGGCCGCGGTCGCCTACCTGGGCTGGATGTGGGCCGATCCGGCGGCCTCGGTGATCATTGCCGCACTGGTGTGCTGGTCGGCGTGGGCGCTGCTGAAAGAAAGCCTCGACGTCCTGATGGAGGGCACGCCGAGCGGCATCGATCCCGCCAAGGTGCGCGACGCGCTGGTGATGGTGACCGGCGTGCAAGCGGTGCACGACCTGCACATCTGGTCGATCACGAGTGGCCGCATCTCGATGTCCGCCCACATCGCGGTCGATGGTTCGCGCCCCGATCGCGACGTGCTACCCGCCCTGTGCCTCACGCTGCGCGAGAGCTTCGGCATCACCCACGTCACGCTGCAGCTCGAGAGCGAGTGTGCGGCGAGCGAGGCGCTTCACGCCTGACCCGGGAAACGACGGGCGGAGCCGCGCTACGGATTGTTGAACAGCGAGACAAGGAAACTGCCGAAGAAATCTGAAAGAGCAGGATCAGACCAAAGCCTTATCCTGCCGTTTCTGTTGGTTTCTGCCGTGTCCCTTGCCCGCTTTCCGTTATTTCGGCGGACCAGCCCTTCTGCTGATTACCAGAAGACCGGTTTTTCGGACACTACTTCGTGACCTGCGACGAATCCCCATTCGTCGCCCCGAAGAGCCCCGCCACGAACGGCTTCGCGATGCACTCGTAGAACCCCCGCCCGTCGCAGATCGACTTCGCCGACCCTTCGACGAATTTCTGCACCTTGTTCGGATACGTGTGACACCGCGGCGTATTCGTCCCCTTCACGCAGCCGTTGTAGCGCAGCAGCGCCGTCTGCCAATCTCGCTCACGCGTTCGTCCGGATTTCGTCTTCGGCCGGAAATATTGGCTGAGGATGAACACGCCGTACTTCACGTTCGTCGAATCCGTCGCGATGTCCTTTCCGAACAGCGCCGTCATCTCCTTGTTGAGCCAGATCTTCGGATAGACCTGCATCAATCCCACCGCCCCAACGTTCGACGTCGCCTTCGAGACGAACTTCGCATTCTCCGTCAGCATCACGCCGAAGACGATCGCTGGTGAGATACCGCGAATGTACGCCTCGCGCACGGCATACTCCGCGATCGAATCGGCGCGTGCCGAATCGACCTGCTTGAGGCGCATCACGTCCTCGTAGAAGTTGCGCTTCTCTTCCTGGAACTTGGGCGTCGCCATCAGCGCATCGACATTCGCGCTGTGTGCGCTGTCCTTGGGTGAGAGCACCGCGGCTACGCCGGGCGCGTGCTTGCGCAGCTCCTCACCCAGCGTGCCGCTCGTCGAATAGATCGGCCTCGTGTTGACGACCGTATACACGATCACCAGCACGAGGATGACGATCAGTCCGAGCGATCGAAGGACGTAGGCGAATGGAGACGTCGCCTTCTTGCCGCCACGCCGCTCGCTGCCGTCACTGCGCTCGCGGCGGTCGCTCTTCTCTCTGCGATCCGCCACGATGTCCTCCGCTGGCATGAGCCGACTACTTCATGATGCCGAAGTGGCCCAGGAGCCACCACAACACGAGGAAGATGAGCACCGTGCTGAAACAGCCACCACCCATCTTCTTGGCACCATATCCCGCGGCGAGTCCGCGTAGCAGCTTGCTCATCTCGATACGCTCCAGGTCGTCGTTTTCTGGTGGAAGTGCAGGAGCCGTACCGAAAACTGCCGCCGTCTCAGCCTCCCGGCGCCGCCAGGCTGTCCACCGGCAGTGCGAATCGGAAGCGCAACGGATCGATCGCCCTGCCCTGTCGCCACACCTCGTAGTGCAGGTGCGGGCCCGTCGTGAGCCCGCTCGAACCCACCGTCGCGATCATCGCGCCGCGCAGCACCCGGTCGCCGTTCTTCACCAGCGCCATGCGACAATGGGCGTAGCGCGTCACGATGCCATTCGGATGCTCGATCTCGACCAGCAGGCCGAGTTGGAACTTCCATCCCACGAAGCTGACGCGCCCCGCTGCCGGCGCAGAGATGCGCGAACCACGCGGTGCCGTGATGTCGACGCCGAGATGCGGACGGCTGATGCCCAGCAACGGGTGACGGCGCCACGTCGAGAAGTCGCTCGTGATCGTGCCGTTCACGGGGAGCCCATCGCCGCTGAGTCCCGCCATCGACGGCGTGGCTCCGTAGATCAGTCGCTGCCGCACGTCCGGCGTCAAATCGCGGATGGACTTCGGCCCGTGGATCAGGTCCTCCGCCGTGGCGAGTGCCGCGCGCGCCTGCGACAGCGAATCCTCGACCGCCACGAGACGCCCGCGAATCGCGGCCAGGTCCGCGCTCGGCGCGAAGAGCTCGTCGTCACTCATGCCCACGACGACCATCGTCACCGCCGCCGCGGCGATCACGACCAACGCGCCCAGTCCCCAGACCACCGTCCGCCGCTGCCATCGCGCCAGGTTGATGGCGCGCGTTTCCGCGCCGGGCGTCGGCGGTACGAGCAGGATGCGCCACGGCCGAGCCTCCACGGGCACGGTCTTCGGTCGGTTGGTTGGCGCCGAGACGCGTGCAGGCTCGCCCGTCGGCTGAGCGACGGGTGTCATTCCTCGAATCGGGATCACGCCATCGGAGTCCTCCGCCTGCGGTATGGACGGATTGGTCCGCGGGGTTGGTCTCATCCGGGACACCTAGTGCCGGCCCTGCGGAATGCTCAGCTCACCGCTGTGCGGACTGGATGCTCCGTTCGCGCTCGGCGGCTGCATCTGGACTCGCCCATTCACCACGCCGCCCTCCTGGACAAGGACCAATTGCGCCGTGATGTCGCCCGTGACGACCGCGGTGGGCTGGAGCTCCACGCGCTCGCTGGCGTACACGTTTCCCGTGAGTGTCCCCCCCACGATGACTTCGCGGGCGCGAACGTCCCCGTTCATGGACGCGCCCGCTCCAAGCACCACCGTGTCGCAGCGGAGGATATTGCCGTTGAGACGGCCATCGATGCGCAGTGAGCCGTCCGTTTCGATGTCGCCATCCACGGTGAGCTGGCTGTCGAGTAGCGAATATCCACTGCCGGGTGATTGTGTTGGGGCGCTGGAGCGCCGGGAGAGGAGGCTCATCGCGTGCTCCTGCAAAGGGAACGGGGGGGCCCTTCGGTGAGGAACAGTGGCGCTCGCTCGTTCACCGCGCCAGTGTCGGCAAGGCGTCGATTATGTGACATTGCGCACCGCATTTTCCCTCGGTGCGTGCTGGCGCGCTCAACTGGAGTTTGGCACGCCACCTGCCTTATGAGAGTGTGAAAAACAGCAGGTATTCGTGTTCATACATGGAGGCTCGATGCGCTCGTCACTCAAAGTTCTCTTTTTCGCCCCCGCACTCGTCGTCGCGGCGGCATGCAGCAAGGACAAGCCGGCCGACGCAACGCTGAGCAACGATCTCACGCTGGCCGCGCAGGCGCGCCAGACGGCGACGCTCGATTCCATCTCGGCCGCGGAGCGTGCCCGCGCGGCGGCGCCCGCGCCGGTTGCGCTTCGCTCGGGATCCACGGCACCAGCGCGGACGACGACGACACGTCGTAGCACGTCCTCGGCGGGCCGGAGCACGAGCAGCAGCGGCGGCACGGTGGTCGCGGCCGAGCCGCGCACGGTCACCGAGAAGAATACCAAGCGTGACGCCGCCATCGGCGCCGCGGCGGGTGCGATCATCGGCGCGACCACGAGCCGCGACAAGGTGAAGGGTGGCATCATCGGCGCGGCTGCTGGCGGTATCCTCGGCGGCGTGATCGGTAACAACGTCGACATCAAGAAGAAGAAGGTCCCATAAGCGCTGCGGTTTACGCGCTGCGTGATCGGAACGCCGCCAGCCCACAGGGTTGGCGGCGTTCCTCTTCTCGTTGACAGTCCCGCCCCTCAGGGCTAATATGAGGGGCTGAGTCGCCTACGCTGCTTCATCGCGCGCAGGTGTCTTTTTGTCTCCATGGGCAGCATCACACCGCGCGATGCGCGGAAACACTCAGGAAGGACGTACTGATGGTCGAGATTCATCTCGAAGAAAGCGATCGACTGGATTGGGCGCTCAAGGCGTTCAAGCGCAAGATCGCCAAGGCCGGCATCCTCAAGGATCTGCGGAAGAAGCGCTACTATGTGAAGCCGAGCGAGGCTCGGCAGCTCAAGGCCGCTGCGGCCCGTCGTCGCAGCCGCACCGAGCGCTCGCGCTAACCAGCGCGAGTCACGGATGGCGAAAGAAGACGCAATTCAGCTCGAGGGCGCCGTCACGGAAGTGCTCCCG
>JBDSML010000145.1:0-13505 GCA_039915865.1 Gemmatimonadaceae bacterium
GTACTTCACCGACAGCAACAGCCCGATCAGGATGTTGAGCGTCAACAGCCCGATGGCGCCGAGTCCCGCATAGTTCGACAGCTCGATTGGATCCACGCGCTCCTCGTGTGACGCTTGACGGATTAACAGTACGATTGCTACGCACAACCCGATGTGCTCGCTGAAAAACTGCAGGCACATCGCTTGCCCTAGGAGAAGTCATTCGAACGACGAAACTACCAACTCTCACTCCTGAGGGCACTACAATGGCTAAAGATCTCGGCACGGACGGCTTCGAGAACCAGGTCAAGGGCGCGGCGAAGGAAGTCGGCGGCAAGATTCGCAAGAACGTCGGCGACATCACCGACAATCACAGCGAAGAGATCAAGGGCGCCGCGAAGGAAATGGAAGGCAAGGCACAGCGCAAGGTCGGCGAAGCCGAGTCGAAGATCGATCGCAACACCTGATCGGTCGTGCGGGTGAGAACGGGAGCGCCGGCATCGCCGGCGCTCCCGTTCATCATTTCATAATGTGCCGATCAGGTTGTCGTCATGCGCCGTTCAGCGAGACGTCATCAAGACCCGATCGATCGCTAATGGGCGCGTCATGAGGGCCTAAGGTGCGCGTCGTATCGTCGGGGTGAGCAGCAACTCACCACACCCTGACACGCGGAGCTGGGCATGTTCAACACTCTGGTGGAGTCCCGTGCGACACGCACCCGCAGCACCAAGAGCACGATGATGAGCGTCGTGCTGCACGGCATGGTCATCGCCGCTGCTGTTTCCCTCACCATGACCACGCCT
Source organism: Gemmatimonadaceae bacterium (assembly GCA_039915865.1). GTDB lineage: Bacteria > Gemmatimonadota > Gemmatimonadetes > Gemmatimonadales > Gemmatimonadaceae > AG11. The sequence goes on from JBDSML010000145.1 coordinate 783, forward strand.
GGCGGTGCGACGATCAAGGAGCCGAAGGGCCCCGATCTCATCTACATGCCGATCCACCCCAAGCCGCCCACGATCGAACCGACCGTCACTCCGCTCCAGCACCAGCCAGCGGCGCCAACCACGCAGTTTCGCACGATCGTCGTCCCCACGATCACTCCAACCACGCTTCCGCCGATCGACTTCACCGCACCGGAAGTTCCTGCCGACGCGTTCCGCATCGTTGCCGCGGGCGGTGGTTCCACACCGTACGCCCCGGGTCAGGGGAATTCGATCGCACCCGGTTCCGTCGTCAACTCCGACGCCGTCGAGCGCGTTCCCAGCCTGCTCGGCAACGCACGCGCGCCGCGCTACCCCGACGCCCTCCGGCAGAGCAACATCGCCGGCAACGTCTCCGTCCGCTTCGTCGTCGACACGCTCGGCCGCGCCGAGATGGAGGGCGTCACGATCGTCGAGACGTCGCACCCACTGTTCGCCGAGGCGGTGAAGAACGCACTGCTCTTCTATCGCTTCAGCCCAGGCGAAGTCGGCGGGCACAAGGTGCGGACGATGGTGCAGATCCCATTTACGTTCTCGCTCACCAAATAGCGAAAAGCAGCAACTGCCCGACTTGAATCATGTGGATTTGTCCGAATCGCCTCCCCGCACCAGCATGGAGTTCTTTCGTTGTCGTTGCAGGCGATGGGAGACGCCTGTCGCCTTCTTCACGGAGTAAATTCCAGAAAATTCGCATGATACGAGTCATGGTAGTCGCCGCCGGGATGTAGATCGTGGTAATAGCAAAAGGACCCGCGGCAGAGCCGCGGGTCCTTCTTGCCTCCTTCGATCAATCGAGCCTACTCGTAGCGAAGCGCCACGATCGGATCAAGGCTCGCGGCGCGTCTCGCCGGCCACACGCCGAACAACACACCCACCACGGCGGAGAACACGAACGCCATCACAATGGACGATGGCGAAATCTGCGTGTTCCACTGCGCGAACGCACTCATCGCCATCGCGCCACCGCTGCCGACCAACGCGCCGATGATGCCGCCCAGCACGCACAGCACCACCGCCTCCGTCAGGAACTGCAGCAGGATGTTCAACTTCGTCGCGCCGAGCGCCTTGCGAATCCCGATCTCGCGCGTGCGCTCCGTGACAGAGACGAGCATGATGTTCATGATGCCGATGCCGCCGACGAGCAGCGACACAGCGGCGATACCACTCAACAGGTATGTGAACACCGCCGTCGTCTCGCCGAGCGTGTTCAGGAAGTCCGCCTGACTACGAATCTGGAAATCGTCCGGCTTTCCGCGCACCAACCGGTGCTCACGACGCAACACGCGCTGCACGTCGGCCATCGCGTCCGGAATCTTGTCCTCCGACTGCGCGAGCACGCTGATCGAACGAAGACGATCGGTGCCGAACACGCGGAACCGGCCCGTCGTGATCGGGATGAGCACCTGATCATCCGGATCGCCGAACGGCGACGTCTGACCCTTCGCCTTGAGCACGCCGATGACGGTGAACTGCAGTCCCTTGATGCGGACCGCCTCGCCGAGAATCGCGTCGGGCGACCGGATGCCGAGGTTCGTCATCACCGTCTGTCCGATCACCACCAGCCGCTGCTTTCCGTCGTCCTCGGCCCGCGTGAACATGCGGCCGGCATCGAGCGTGTACTTGCGGACCTCGAGGTAGTTGGCCGTCGTGCCCACGATCGACGTGCTGGTGTTCTGGTTCTGGTACTGCACCTGCGCGCGCGAGTTGATCTCGGGCTGCACGGCATTGAGCGTCGTCGTCTTTTCCTCGACGGCCTTGGCGTCGGCCATCGTGAGCTTCACCGACTGGTCGAACGACACACCCATGCCGCGCTGCTGGCCCGGCATCACCGTCAGCAGCGTGGTGCCGAGTGAGCTGATGCGGTCCTTCACCGCGTTCTGCGCACCAGCGCCAAGCGCGACGACGGCGATGACAGCCGCCACCCCGATCACGATGCCGAGCATCGTGAGCAGGGAACGGAGCTTGTTTGCGCGCAGCGCGCCGAGCGCCACGCTGATGATCTCGCCGATGAGCATCTGAGTCTCTCGTTGGGTCAGCTATCGATGGAGATCAGCCGCCGCCGGGACGGCCACCACCACCACCACCGCCGCCCGCTCGTCCAGCGCCACCCGCACCGCCGGCGCCAGCGGCAGGCGTCTGCGTCATGCCGGGCACGCCGCTCTGCTGGCGCATCCGGTCGTTCTGCTGCTGTCGCGCCGCCTGGAGCGCAGCAGCCGCAAGCAACGCGACCTGTTCGCCTTCCTTGAGACCACTCACGACTTCCGTGTAGTCGAAGTTCGCGGCGCCAAGCTGTACCAGGCGCGGCTCGAACGTCTCGCCCTTCTTCACGAACACGAGGCCGGCGCGCGACCGACGCGAGCCATTGCTCGCCACCTCGGCGCCGCCACCGATCGTCAGGCCCGCACCGGCACCCTGTGCCCCGGCACCACGACGCTGCGTACCGCCAGCGGCACCAGCCGCACCAGCGCCACCAGCCGCAGCACCACCAGCCTGTGCTCCACGACCCGCACCGCCCGGCATCGCCCCAGCGGCGCCGCCAGCCTGCATCTCCTTGCGGCGGCACGCACCGGCCTTGGGAGCATCGACGCCCACTGCCGCGTAGATGCGTGTCGACTCGGCGCGCATCCCTTCGCGATCGAGCTCGCCACTCTGCATCCTCGCACGCAGCCCATCGAGCTTTGCCTTCTCCGCCGGCTTCTTCGCGAAGGCCGCGGCCACAGCCTTGCAGTCCGCATCGGTGACTTCCACCTGCTGGAAGCCACCCTGTCCGCCCTGGCCCTGCTGTGGATCGAGTGCGACGTCGCCACGGGCCGTGGCAGTGGCGCCGCCGCCGCCGTTACCGCCGGGACGACCCCCGCCATTCCCACCGCCACGCTGCGCCATCTGCGCGGCGATCTGCGCGCGGACGGTATCAGGATTGAGGCCGAGGATCGGCGCCGTCGCCGCCGCTTCACGCGGGTTGCGCACGGCGTCGTTCGGCACGGACAGCACATTCGTCTTCTGCTCGACGAGCACGCTCGTCTCCCCATTCATGCCCGGCTTGAGCAGCCCTTCGGAATTCTGGAGATTCACGAGCACCGGGAACATCGTCACGTTCTGCTGGATGACGGCCGACGGCTCGATCTTCTCGACGACACCGGTGAAGCGACGATCCGGGTATGCGTCGACGGTGACCGTCGCGCTCTGGCCCGGCTTTACCTGGCCGATGTCCGTCTCGTTGAACAGCGCACGAACGCGCACCTGGCTCAGGTCCGCCATCTTGAGCAGCGTCGTACCGCCACCGAAGGCGCCCGTCGCCGAGGTGATGACCGTCCCGAGGGCGACTGTGCGCTCGATGATGGTGCCGCCAACAGGTGCCCTGACCGTCGCATCCTCGAGACTCTGCTTGCGCAGGTCGAGGCTCGTGCGTGCCGACACCAGCGCGGACTGCGCATTCGCGAAGTCGATCTGCGCGGCTTCATGCTCGGTCGCCGTGATGATGCGGCTCTTGAACAGGTCGTCGGCGCGCTTCTTCTGCGCCGTCGAGACGTCGAGCTTCGACCTGGCGGCTGCGAGCTGCGCCGCCACCTGATCGTACTGGTTCTGCACGTCGCGCGTCTCGATCTGCACGAGCAGGTCGCCGGGCTTCACGATCGAGCCTGTCTCGACGGGAAGCTTCACGATCTGTCCACCCGCCTTCGACTTCACCTCGACGACGAAGATCGGCTCGACGACGCCCGTTGCCTGCGCATCGATGACGATGTCGCGACGCTGGACCGCGGCAGTGGAGATGGGAACGGACTTCTCTTTCTTCGAGCTGCACGCGGCGCTGAGGAGCAGCGTGGCGGCGATGGTGAACTTGCGCACGTTGAGGGAGGCGAGGTGAAGTCGATCAGCGCCGAGTTGGCATTGCGAGGAATGGCGCGCCATACACCGAGCGCGTGACGAAAATGCGGAGATCATGGAAGGTCGCGGCCGATGAGCGCTTCGAGCTGCGCGCGCGCGATGCGAACGTCCTGCCGTGCCTGAATGAGCGCCGAGCGCGCTGCATCGAGCGTGGTCTGCGAGGTGAGCACATCGAGCAGCGTGGAGGCGCCGAGCGCATACCGCTGCTGCTGCACGCGAAGATCTTCCTTCGCCGCGTCGATCGTTGCCTGCTGGAGCAGGATGCGCTGCTGCGCCGTGCGCACGGCCGCGAGCTGCTGCACCAGGGTCTGCTGCGTCCCGAGCTTCACGTCGCGCAGCTGCGCCTCGACGAGATTGGCCTGCACATCGGCGCGCGTGAGCGCGTCCTCGCGCGTGAAGTTGTTGAACAGCGCGTACGACAGGTTCAGCCTGAACTGATTCGTGTATGCGAGCTGATTGCCGGTGAGCCCATACGCCCTGTCGAAGCCATTCCCCGAACGGGAGTAGGTGAGATCCACGCTCGGCAGGTACGGCGTCCTGGCCGAGCGCACCGCGGACTTCGCCGACTCGAGCTGCGCTTCCGTCTGACGGACGACGGGCCCCTGATCGAGCAGTGACGCGAGGAATGCGCTGTCCACGGGCTGCATGGCGCCGTCGAGCGTGTCGGACGGCTGCGCGGTGACTGGTGTCTCCGAACCGATGAGGCGCGTCAGCACTGCGCTGCTCACGCGAACGTTGTTGCGTGCGGTGATGAGCGCGAGCTGGCCGTTACCGACGGCGATGACCGAGCGCAGCGAATCGGACAGCGTGACGACGCCGGCATTCGTGCGCACGATCGACGTCTTGAGCTGTTCCTGCGCCTGCTGCAGCTGGGCCTGCGCGGCCGCCTCCGCCTCGCGGGCCGCGAGAATCGTGTAGTACTGTGTCTTCACCTGCAGCGCGGCGTTGTACTTCTGCGTGACCTCGTTCGCCTCCGCGGCGCCGACGTCGTACCTGGCGCGCTTCACTTCATTCCAGCGCCGTCCGCCGTCGAAGAGGTTGACCGACGAATTGAGGCCAGTACTGTAGGTCCACGGCTGCGTGGCCAGATAGGGCACGAGGCGGCCCTGCGCATCGAGACGCTCGCCGGACTGGTTCACCTGGCCGAGCGAGATGTTGAGGCTCGGCAGCAGCGCGGCCCTGGCGGTGCGGACGCCAGACTCGGCGGAGCGGATCTGGCCGCGCGCCTGGATGGCGGCAAGGCCGTTCTGCTCGGCGAGCGCTACGGCGTCACGCAGCGCGATGGGCCGCGCGGCGAGGGAATCGGAAGTGGTCTGCGCATGGACGGCAATAGGCAGCGCGAAAAGCGCGATGACCGCGCGAAAAGTCGAGGTGGGTGACATCACTTGTTGCAGGCCGCCTTGATGTGCTTGCGCTCGGCGTCGCGCTTGGCGTCTTCGTCCTTGCGGCGAGCTTCCAGGCGAGTGCGCTGGTCGGGGGTGAGGATGGCGTTCATCTGCGCCCGCCGCGCGGCCTTGATGGAGTCGAGCGCCGGCTGCAGCGGCTTGAAGAGGATTTCGAGCTGGCAGTTGGAATCGTCGAACACAGAGTCCAGCGCGACGCGCTGCGCGTCCTTGAGGTCGAGATCGTCGTAGAGCGCCTGACGGCGAGCCGCGATGGAGTTGTCGTTGACGCGAAAGACGCGATCGGCCGAGAAGCCGACGACGCCACCGACGAGAAGTGCGCCAAGAAGGAACGCGAGCGCTTGCTGTTTGGGACGCTGCATTGCGGGAGCCTAGCGCGAGATGAGAACGTGGATTGCCGCGTCGCCATCACCGATCGCGGCGGCGCGAGTGGCCGGCTCGATCGTCGCGGGAGCGGGCGAAATCACCGACGCATACGCGCTGCTGACCTCGAGCCGCCGAGAGTGCGCCAGCGCCAGGCTGGCGGCGAAGATGAGCGCAGCCGCCGCAGCGAGTCCCGGCCGCGCCATCTCGGCCAGCTCGGACCACCACGACACGGCATCGTCGCGCCGTGCGACATGGGCCAGGATGCGCGACTCGAGCGCATCCCAGTAGCGCTCCTCGGTGGGCGCGGCATAGAGCGCGCGGAGCGCATTCGTCAACTCGGCGTCGCCGGAGGTCCAGCGTTCATCCGTCATGAGTTACTCCGAAGATTCTGCAGAAGCCTGCGCAATGCCGCGCGGGCATGGTGAAGATCAGATCGAGCTGTTCCTTCGGGGATGCCGAGTGTCCGGCCGATCTCCCCATGGGTGAATCCTTCCACGTCGTGCATCACGATCACCGCCCGCTGCCGGTCCGTGAGGTGCGTGAGCGCCTCCTGCAGCCGTTCACGCAACTCTCCCGACTCCGCCGGATCTCGGAACGGCATCGGGATGGTCTCCGGCAGTTCCTCCGCCACTCGCACCTTCCGGCGACGCACGAGATCCAATGCGGCGTTAGCCATGATCCGATACAACCACGCCCCGAATGGCTGGTCAGGACGAAACCGGTCGAGCGCGCGGTGCGCATGGAGAAACCCCTCCTGCACTGCGTCCTCCGCGTCCTCGTGAGATAGCACGATCGCACGGACGATGGCGTATGCCCTCCGCTGATGGATACGAACGAGCGCCGAGAACGCATCATCCGAACCTTGTTGCGCCGCGATTACGATCGCACGCTCCGTCGACAGTCCTTCAGCTGGCGAAGGCACGGTGTACGACGAAGGTTGCGCGGTAGTCGCGAGCATGGTTCCAGCGGAGGGGTGACGTCATCCCTTCTACGGACATCAGGGTTGGAGCGTTGGGGCAGGGGTCATGTCGTGGCCTGGATTCCGACGAGGCCGAGTGCGTCGGCCGAGCGCTGCATTGCGCCGATGACGAACGCGATGTGCTCGTCCAGATCGACGCCCAATGCTTCCGCGCCCTGGATGACATCCTCGCGGCTAACACCACGCGCAAATGCCTTGTCTTTCATCTTCTTCCGCACGGAGCGCGCTTCCACTTCATGCACGCTGCGGGATGGCCGCACGAGCGCCGTGGCCGTAATGAGGCCGGTGAGCTCGTCGACGGCGAACAGTGTCTTCGCCATCGGTGTGACGCGCGGTACACCCGAGTATTGTGCGTGGCCGAGCATTGCCTCGAGGATATCCTCGGGCCAGCCGCGCTCGCGCAGGATGCGCACGCCCTCCGCAGGATGTTCTTCGGAGGCGGAATGTGCGTCGTTGGGAAAGCGCTCGTAGTCGAAGTCGTGGACCAAGCCGGCAAGGCCCCAGCGTTCGACGTCCTCGCCATTGCGCTCGGCGTAAGCGCGCATCGCCGCCTCGACGGCGAGCATGTGTTTCCGAAGGGAGTCGCTGGCGGTGTACTCGTGGACGAGAGCGAGTGCGTCGTCGCGGGAAGGGAGCATGCGGCGGGGCGGAGGACGGTGGGCGATTGCGGGAGCGACGACCCCGCAAGCAGCATTGGGAATGCCGCGGCGAAATGCTTCCACAAAGAATACCCCGAAAGGGGACGAAACGCTTGCGGATGGTTCACCCTACCTGCGATCGGTGAGTCGCCGCCGGTCCGGCGATGATGGAGCCTTCCCGTTTTCCGTGCCCGTGATCCGAGAGCTGTCGGATCTGGCCTTTCCGGCGCCGGTCACGTTTTTCGTGGGCGAAAACGGTTCCGGCAAGTCGACGCTGCTCGAGGGCATCGCCTCAGCCGCGGGACTGCCTGCCGTGGGGTCGGCCGACCTGGAAGCCGACGGGACGCTGGACGCGCAGCGCCGCCTCGGTCGCGCGCTCCAACTGACCTGGAACCGGCACACGGGTCGCGGGTTCTTCCTCCGGGCGGAGGACTTCTTCGGCTTCGCGAAGCGGCTGTCCGCAATGCGGGTGGAGTTCAACCAGCGAATCGCCGACTTGGAGGTCGAGTACGAGGACAGGTCGGCCTGGGCAAAGGGATTGGCCATGGGGCCAGCGCGGGCGTCGCTGGCGGACATGGAGCGGAGGTATGGAGCTGACCTGGACGCCAACTCGCATGGCCAGAGCTTCCTGCGGCTGTTCCAGTCGCGTTTCGTGCCGGGCGGGCTTTACCTGCTCGACGAGCCGGAGGCGCCGCTCAGTCCACAGAGCCAGTTGGCGCTGATGGTGATGATCCAGGACATGCTGCAGCAGGACGCGCAGTTCATCATCGCCACGCATTCGCCGATTCTGTTGGCGTTTCCCGGAGCGACGATCTACAGCTTCGACTCGGTGCCTGCGGCGCAGGTGCCGTACGATGAGCTGGAGCATGTCGTTCTGACGCGGAATTTTCTCAATGCGCCAGAGCGGTATCTGCGGGCACTCAGGCGCGCAGAGTGAGGATTTCTGCGTGGACTTCCGTGACTTGAATCATGTGAATTTCAGGAATTTGCTCCACGAGCGATCGAGAGGCGCTGCGGCATCGAGACACAATGAGGCCCCGGGCGTGATGACCTTTCGTGGCGCAGAGATGCAATTCCAAAATTCACATGATTCAAGTCAGGCAGTTTGCTGTTTTTCTGCCGTTGACTCGACAGGAGACTACTTCGGCGCCTCGGAGTGAGCGCCGGCCTCGGCCTTCTCGTTGTTGTAGTGCGAGTTCGTCAGGCGTACGATACCGAACATCAGCACGAAGATCGCGATGGCGCCGAGGATCAGGCCCGTGAAGCCGGCCGACTTGTCGCTCTGCTGGGGAGCGCTCATGCGACGGTCACCTTGTTCATGACATCGTTCTTCTTGATCTGCTGCATGATGTCGATGCCTCCGGTGATCTTGCCGAACACGGTGTGCACACCGTTGAGGTGCCGCGTATTGCCTTCGGAGAGCACCATGAAGAACTGGCTTCCACCGGTGTCCTTGCCGGCGTGGGCCATCGAGAGGGAGCCGATTTCGTGCTTGCGCGGGTTGCCGGCGGTCTCGCACTTGATCTTCCAACCTGGACCGCCGGTGCCGACGCGCGCGTCGCCGTCGGGCAGGTCGCGGGAGAGCGGATCGCCGCCCTGCACCACGAAGTCCGGGATGACGCGATGGAACTTCACGCCATCGTAGAATCCGGAGTTGGCGAGCTTCTCGAAGTTCTCGACGGTCTTGGGCGCGTCGGTGTCGTAGAGCTCCGCGGTGATGGTGCCGCGATTGGTTTCGAATGTGGCTGTCTTCAACGGCGTCTCCGCACGGGGGGTGAATTGCGGAAAGATAGCCGATTGTCGCCGCGTTGACATTCCCCTCGGCTCAACAGCACCCGTGCGGGTTTTCGCGATGCGCCTACTTGGTTCCCGACACGCGCCGCTTGCGTGAGCCCACCGCGCCGCATACCGCAAGGCCAGACGCAAGCAGGACGAGCGTCGATGGTTCCGGGGTCGTCGTTACCGGGACCTGCGGAACCGCGGGCGGCACCGGAGGAACCTCAGGCCCGATGGGTGGCGTGGTCGGTGGCGTGGTCGGTGGCGTGGTCGGCGGAGTCGTCGGTGGCGTGGTCGGCGGAGTCGTCGGAGGCGGAGTCGTCGGTGGCGTGGTCGGCGGAACCGTCGGCGGAACCGGTGGCGTCTCGGGCGAAGGTGCCGGCGTCGACGTGCCTACGGTGTCGAAACCGACCGGCAAGTCGCCAGAGCCGCGATTGAGCGCCGCCTCGAGGGCGACTCCCGAGAGCAGAGCGGCGAACAGCACTGGAAATGGCCCGATGCCACCACCAACGACCGGAGGAATTCCCGCGACGATGAGCGGCGCGCCCGGTCCCGCGACGATGCCCACATCCGCTAGCCGCTCCGGAGGTGGTACGACGACCACCCGCTTCGCCGCAGGCGCGGGACGCGGAGGCTTCGCCTCGTAGTCCTTGCCGCGGGTCTTGATGCGAATGCTGCTGTACGCGACTCCCGCTCCGCGGTGGATCTTCGATGCGGCGATGCGCCCGCGCGGCTTGGCTGCCGTAGCCCGTTTTCTGGCGGGAACGCCCGTCGTCGGCGCCGCGGCCTTCGAAATCGCCGAAGAGATGCCCGTATCCGGCGCGATCATCACATCCCCCGCCGCAACTGCCTCGCTTCTGAGAACCTGCGGGCCGGACGTGCCGTCGAACAGGAGGGCGGCGCCAGTGAGTCCGAGTGCTGCGAGCGCCAGTGCCAGAACTTTTTGCGAATTAGTCATGAGGATCATCAGTGGGACATCGCCAATCTGAAACACCTGTATTGGCATGGACCGAGCCACGGGCACGCAAACGTTTTTTTTCGCACCGTGGCGCGGGGAGGCGAGCTGCGCCGTACTCGACCGATGAGCGGAACGTCGATAGCTTGGCGCACCGCCCGCACATTGCGCCCGGGCGCAGTTTCCCTCCCAAGCTCCGCCGCGCGGAGCCCTGCTCCCGTGCTTCGTGTCCCGTGGTCGAGTCATCCGGCCAGCGATCGCGCTGTGCCTCGTCGTTGGCGGGTTGCTCGCGTGCGATGACCGCGGACCGACAGGTGCCCTGGGTATCGCCTCCGTCTCGGTCAGCGCCGGCGGCGCCAACACCGTCGCCGTGGGTGCGACGACGGCGTACGCGGCGTCGGCGCGCACCCTCAACGGCTTGCTCGTCAGTGGCGCGACCTTCGAATGGAACAGCTCGGCGCCTGGCATCGCGACGGTGTCGACGACGGGTGTCGTCACCGGAATCGCTACGGGCAGGGCGGCGATTTCTGCGTCGGCGGGCGGCTTCAACGGCATCGCGGTCATCACAGTCATCCCCGACGAGACGCCGGCGAGCATCAGCCTCATACCGTCGTCGCCCGTCGCGATGGTGGCGGGCACATCGCTCACTTTGGCCGCAACGGTTCGAGCGAGAGACGGGCATGTCACCAACGCGGCGGTGACCTACACGACCAGCGATGGGGCCATCGTCAGCGTAGCGGGCAGCGTCGTCACGGCGGGAAAGGCGGGTACGGCATCGATCACCGCGACGAGCGGCACCGTCTCCGTCACGCTGCCCGTGACGGTGTTCCCTGGCACCTCCTCCGCACTCGGCGTCAGCGTGCAGCCGGTGGGCGGCACTGCTGGAAGCCCACTGCCGGTGCAGCCCGTGATCGAGGTGCGCGACAAGGGCGGTAACCTCATCGACGCGCACCAGTACATCGTGTCGGCGTCGATTGCGGCGGGCGACGGGACGCTCTCGGGCACGACGACGATCATGACCGTCGGCGGCGTGGCGCGGTTCACGGATCTCGCCATCACGGGAGTCGCCGGGACGCGGACACTCGCCTTCACCACGACCGCCGCGTTGACGCCGGTCACCAGCACCGACGTCGTCATCGCGGCGTCACCCGCCGCATTGCTCGTCCTCGATACGACGGCCGTTTCGATCGCCGCGTTCAGCGGCACGTCGCAATCAGTGTCGGTCCGAATTCGCAATGGCGGCCTCGCGCCACTCGTCGGCGTCTCGGCGGACACGCCGGTGTACAACGCCGGCCAACGGACGGGCTGGCTCGTCGCGAGCATCGTCGGCAGCGCTGCGCCATATTCGCTGGCGCTCCAGGCGAATGCGACGATACCGCCAGGCGTCTATCGCGCCGTCGTCGAGGTGAACGGCGCCGGCGCGTCGAACAGCCCCGTATCGGTCGTGGTCATGCTCACAGTGTCGGAGGGCCCGTTCATCGCGTACGGCACGAACACGGAGAAGCTCCGCATCCTCGACGTCGGCGAGACATACACACCCACCTTTTCGGCGGTCGACGGTGTGGGCCAGCCGACGCCGTCCGGCGCCGTGTCATATGTGAGCCGAGCGACGACGGTGGCCACGGTGGACGCCCAGGGGAAAATCACGGCGCGTGGTGAAGGACAGACGTACGTTGCCGCACTCGGCATCACCAGCGCCGATTCGGTGTTCGTGACGGTGACGCGGTCGCCTGGCGGGCCGGTCCTTCGCTCTGACCTCACGACGTTCCGGGCGAAGGCCGGTGACGTCATGACCATTGATGTCTATGTCGACACGAGGTCGATGCAAGTCGGTGCAGCGACGATTGCCGTTGGGTACACCACTGCGGTGTCTGCCTTCAACAGTGTGAGCATCACCGTTCCCACCGGACCGCCCGTGCCTGTCGTCTCATCGCCGCTCGGCGGCGTGTATCGCGTGTCGGTGGCGTCGGCGACGCCGCTCACCGGGCACGTCGCGATGCTGCGACTGCGCGTCAGCACGGCGTTCCAGAGTTCGAGCGGCAGCATCACGCTCACGGTCACCGAGATCGTCGCGCCCGATGGCACCGACCTGTTGCCGGTGACGACGTCGACCAGAATTCCGATCATCGTCCAATGATCATGCCTCGAGTCATGCGGTCGGTTGGGAACTTCGCTCTACTCGGCGCGGTGCTGTTCGTACTGTCGGCGTGCACCGAGCCGGTGGCGAACAAGCCACTCACGACGCCGCGCAAGACGATGGAGGCGCACCTGATCCTCTCGGACTCTGCAGCTGCCGCGGGGCAAACGGTGGATGTCTTTGCGCAGATCACCGCCGCGACTCCGGAGATCGTCGGCAGCTATACCGCGCGACTTCGCTACGACACCACCGCACTTCGCTATCAGCAGGAGCTCGTCATCGCCGATGACGCGTTGCGCGCGACGAACGCGACGAGCGGATTGCTGCGATTCGCCGGGGCTGCGCCGAAGGGGCTGCCGAGTGGGCGGTTGGCGGGCTATCGCTTTCTCGTGCTGCGTCTGAACGCGATGCAGAGCCTGCAGCTGGTCGTCGACGAGATGCATACGGTGGCGCGCACCGACGTGGCGTCGAAGGTGAAACAGTGATGCGGGTGGGTCGCTATGACATCGGAGTAGTCATCCTCGCGACACTGCTGCTCGGCTGCGCAT
>JBDSML010000194.1:0-4063 GCA_039915865.1 Gemmatimonadaceae bacterium
CGAATGAGACGGCGTCGACGTCGCCGAGGATGAGGGCTGTCGGGGTGGTCGCACGCGCGCTTCCGTGAATCGTTCTTTGCGGCGTGACGATCTCCAGTACTGTCCCGGGCCGGATGACCTGCGCGCCTAGCGGCGGTGCGAGAACAACGGCGGCTGCGAGGCTGCACTGTATGACGATGTTCGCGATCTTCATCCTGCCCTCCCAAGCGGTGCGACTGGCTTCTCTCTCACCAGTAACGCGCATTGTGGGCATGAATCGGCTCACGCGGTGGATCGCAGCTCAACCCTTCTTCACCTGCCGCTCTTCCTCGACGTACGCCACGGCGCCCTTTTCGGGAGTGATGCCGCGGCCGATGACGCGTGCCGCGTCCTGCGCGGTGTCGACGCTTTCTGCTTTCTGTTCCGCCGCCGGCGAAATTGGTTATGGGCTTCGTGGGGTCTGTCACACGCAGACGCTATTGGAGAAATGCCCGCGCACGGTCATCTGTGCACACCTTCACCTTGCTCGGCTCGGCGACGTCGCTGCTCAGCGCCCAGCAGTCTCCATACAGGGAGCAATAGCAGATATAGGTACTCAGGTGACTCACCCGAGACCGCACCAGACGGATGTCCGCGCTGTCCGGTAGCTCGACGAGATGGATGTTCGAGCTTACCGGCACCACCAGGCCGCGCCGAAACGTCGTACTCCGCGAACCGGCAAATGTGATTGGAACATGAAGCGACTCGGCCGCCTCCTTCCAGCTGTGCACGGGGACGCTGTCGACATGCACTTCGAACGCGCGGATGATCGCGGGCCCGAGCCCGACGTTCTGCACGATGCGCGAGTATCCGTTCTCTCCGGAGTTACCAGAGATCAGATACGGCCAGACCGCCGCCTTCGCCTGCTCGCGGCTGAGTTTCGCCTGATACAGCCCAGTGCCCAACGCCACCAGCGCAATGATCGTGGCTGACGCGGACATGATGCGATTGGAGACGTCGGACAGTGTGATCGCCATGAGCAGATTCTAACCTCAGCCTCACGGCCGCCGCCACCAATTCCGCTGGTGGTTCTGCGCTCAACCCTTCTTCACCTGCCGCTCCTCCTCGACGTACGCCACGGCGCCCTTCTCCGGAGTGATGCCGCGGCCGTAGCGCTGCGCCCACAGTCGCGTGAACTCTGCGCCGAGCAGCACGACCATCGACGTGTAGTAGACCCAGATCAGCACGACCGCGAGTGAACCGGCCACACCGTACACGCTGCCCGGATTCGTGCGGCCGAGGTAGAGGCCGATCACCAGCTTGCCAAGGGTGAAGAGAATCGCGGACATCACTGCGCCGGCTCGTACATCGGCCCACGCGATGCGCGCGTCGGGCAGGAAGCGATACATGACCGAGAAGAGGCCCGCGACGATCGCGAAGCCGATGAGCGACGTCAGCACCTGGTAGGCCAGCGTGGGCGCCACTCCGGCGGAGATGCGGTCGCCGATCGCCGACAGCATCGTGTTGAGTGCGAGCGAGACGAGCAGCAGGAACGCGACCGTGATGACCACGCCGAAGGAGAAGATCCGCTTCATCAGGAAGACGTGGAGCTGATTGCGCCGCGGATCGGGCTTCACTCCCCAGACCTTGTTGAGCGCGGTCTGCAGCTGAGCGAATGACGTGGTCGCGCCGAATGCGAGCGCCGCAATCGAGATGGTCGTCGCGAGGATCTGCGAACCGGCGGCGAGATGCGCATTGCCGATGATGGTCGCTACCTGGTCAGCGCCGCTGTTGCCAATCAGCCCGCCCACCTGGCGGACGATTCCCTGCTGGAGCCGCGCCGGATCGGTCAGGCGGCCGAGTACCGTCAGCAGGAGCGTGAGGAGCGCGGGCAGCGAGAAGAAGGCATAGAAGGCCAGCGCGGCGGCGTGCGATGGGCAGTCGTCGCTGAAGAAGGCCATGATGGTACCGCCGAGCAGTGAGCCGAAGCCGCGGATGGTCGCGAAAGGGCCTGGCTGGGCCATGACGCGCGCCGCATCCCGCGCGGTCTCGACGCTCTCCGCCTTCTGCTCGGCCGCCGGCGAATCGGTGATGGGCTTCGTGGGGTCTGTCATCTACGGACGCGGGATTGCGAATCTCGCGCCCGCGCGACGAGCAGGTGAGATTGGCACATGATGCAGCCACCATATCGGATGCGAGATGCGGGACGGGTAGCGTTCCTGTCGGTCGTCGTCGTCGCCAGCGCGCTCCTCCTCGCGACCGCATCGCTCGCCACAGGCCAGTCGGTCGATCCGGTCGGGCGCCGAGTGGACGCGATGCTGCGACGGATGACGCTGGAGGAGAAGGTCGGCCAGATGACGCAGCTCACGCTGCAGTCGGTCTCGAGCCGGCCGAAGTCACCCACCGCGCCGTTGCAGCTCGACTCGGCGAAGCTCGAACACGCGGTCGTCGACAAGCACATCGGCGCGCTGCTCAACGTGTACGGTGCGGCGATGAGCGCGGAGGAATGGGGCGACGCGATCACGACGATCCAGCGCTTCGCCATGCGCGCGCGCGTGAAGATCCCGGTGATGTACGGCATCGATGCGGTGCACGGTCAGGTCTACCAGACGGGGAGCACGATCTTCCCGCACAATATCGCGATGGCGGCGACGTTCGACCCCGCGCTGATGCGCCAGGCGAGCGCCATCACCGCGTACGAGACGCGCGCCGGCGGCATCCCGTGGAACTTCGCGCCCGTGCTCGACCTCGGGCGCCAGCCGCTCTGGCCGCGCTTCTATGAGACGTTCGGCGAAGACCCCTATCTCGCCTCGGAGTTCGGCGTCGCGTCGGTGCTCGGCAACCAGCGCGATCCGTGGCCATTGCTCCAGCCGCTCCTCGGTGCCGGCGCCGCTCGGCCGAAGATGGCTGGCTCCATTTTCGTCGCGGCCACGGCGAAGAGCTTCATCGGATACTCGATGCCGCTCAGCGGCAAGGACCGCACGACGGCATGGATCCCCGAACGCGAGTTGCGCGAGGTGTTCTTGCCGAGCTTTCGCGCCGCGATCAACGCCGGCATCCGCACGGTGATGATCAACACGAGCGACATCAACGGCGTCCCGGTCCACGCGGACCGCGCGCTGCTCACCGGGCTGCTGCGCACGGAGCTCGGCTTCACCGGCATCGCGGATTCCGACTGGGAAGACATCGTCCGGCTGGTCACGGTGCATCGCGTGGCGGAGAACCACCGGGATGCCGTGCGCATGGCGGTGAATGCCGGCGTCGACATGTGCATGGTGCCGTACGACTTCGCCTTCACCGACGACCTGATCGCGCTCGTGAAGGCGGGAGCGGTGTCGCAGTCGCGCATCGACGAGGCGGTGGGCCGCATCCTGCGCGTGAAAGTGGAGCTCGGGCTGTTCGAGAACGCGCTGCCCGATCCGGCGATGATGGCCAACGTCGGCGCGCCGGCATTCCAGAATGTGAGCCGAGCGGCCGCCTCCGAGTCGATCACGCTGCTCAAGAACGACCGGTTGCTACCGCTCGCGACGACCGCTCATGTGTTCGTCACCGGGCCCACGGCCGACTATCTGCCCTCGATGTACGGCGGCTGGTCGTACACATGGCAGGGGGACGACACCACCCGTTATCCGAAGAACGTCAAGACGCTGCTCGCTGCCGTGCGCGATCGCGTCGGTGCGGCGAACGTCACGTACATGCCAGGCGCGAGCTTCAGGGACACGCTGGACATCGCCGCCGCAGTCGCTGCGGCGCGCGGCGCCGAGGTCGCGATCGTGGCGCTGGGCGAAGGCGCGTACGCGGAGACGCCGGGCAACATCGACGACCTCGCGCTGTCGCCGTCGCAGGTGCGGCTCGCGCGCGCGATCGAGGCATCGGGTACGCCGGTCGTCGTCGCGCTGTTTCATGGGCGGCCGCGTATCGTGCGCGACGTCGTGGACGGCGCGCGCGCGATGCTGACCGGGTACGAAACCGGCCCGTACGGGGGCGAGGCGTTGGCGGACGTCCTGTTCGGCGTCGTCAATCCGAGCGGCAAGCTGCCGTTCACGTGGCCGCGCTTCAGCGGCGCGACGATGATCCCGTACGACCGCGCGCGACCGGCCGACAT
>JBDSML010000213.1:0-17454 GCA_039915865.1 Gemmatimonadaceae bacterium
TTCGACACCGACCAGGAGCTGCTGCTGGCAATGCGCACCGGCCACATGTCGGAGACGCCCGTTGGGAAGTATCTCGCCACGGTCCGCAGCCGATTCTCGCCGGAGGTGATCGTGGACATGATGTGTCTCCTGCGGCTGCGGGCCGAGCTGGGCATCCGAGCCAAAGGCATTCTGATGATGCGCGAGGCCGGGTTCGACGCCGCGCCACCCGGCGCCGCCGTGGGCGACACCTTCCTGGAGCTGCGATACCTGGAGAAGAGCATCGGGAGGACGGGGATGCTCGCGCTGCAGCCGTTCATCCATACGAGCACGCGTGACCTTTGGCAGCTCAACCTGCTCGGCGAGCAAGGGAAATGACCGAATCCAACACGATGATGTGGCAGACGCAGACGTCGCTGCGTGCGCTCCGCAAGGCGCTCCTGGTCGGCCCATCCGGTGCCGAGGGCAACGCTCTCAGGGCGCTCATGTTCGAGGAGGGCTACATCGTCGAGATAATGGAGGCGGCGAACGAGGCGCTCGAGCGTCTGCGCGCCGTCCGGTTCGACGTGGTGCTGCTGGATGCCGCGGTGCAGGGGCTGGCCGGTGGCGCCGCGAAGTTCATCGAATCGCTCCGCGCCGATCCGCACATGGCGAACGTGCCGGTGATCCTGATGGGGGCGCCGGACGAAGTTGACGTGGTGGAACGGTGCCTGACGCTGGGGGCCGACGACTATCTTCCGCGCGCTTTCGGGCCCGGCATGCTGCAGGTGCGCATGAGCGCAGCGCTGGATCGCCGAGGGCTTCAGGACAACCAGGCCCTGCGACGCGAGATGGACGTCGCGCGGAACATCCAGCGGGACTTTCTTCCCGAGACGCTGCCGGTCGTGAAAGGCGTGAAGCTCTGGGCCGCGCTGCATCCGGCGAAGCAGGTGTCGGGCGACTTCTACGATGCGTTCCCGCTGCCTTCGGGCAGCATCCTGATCGTGGTGGGCGATGTGTGCGACAAGGGGGTAGGGGCGGCACTGTTCATGGCGCTCTTCCGGAGCCTGATCCGCGCGTCAGCCGACTCCGTGGGGGGCGGAGCGGTCCAGATGATTGGCGGCCGGCGCACGGCGGTGATCCAATCGTTGACGATGGAGACGCCGGGCGAGCTGCTGACGCGGGTGGCCGTCTTCACCAACAACTACATCGCGCGCCTGCACGGGCGGACCAACGTGTTCGCGACGGCGTTCATGGCGGTGCTCGATCCGGTCTACGGGGGGCTCGACTACGTGAACGCGGGGCACGACCCCGGGCTCCTCATCGGGCGGGATGGCAGCATCCGTGAGCTTCGCCCGACCGGTCCGGCGCTGGGCATGATGGAGGATTCGGTCTTCAGGGCCGAGGAGTCCATGCTCGAGCGCGGGGAGAGTCTTCTCGCGTTCACCGATGGGCTCGTGGAGGCGCTGAGTCCCGACGGCGAGGCGTACGGGGGAGAGCGCCTGCGAGCGCTGCTGCGGGAGAACAGCTCGGCCGCTGCGCCGGAGCTGGTCGCGACAATCGTGGCGTCGGTGAAGGCATTCGCGCGACAAGCGGAGCCGCACGATGATTTGACGATGCTGGCGGTGTCGCGGGAGTAGAGCGGTTGCTCATGCGGCGGAAGCTAGGAGCACCTTGCGCCTGCGAACGGGCACAGCGGTCTGGGAAACGGGACTATACAGTTGCTTAGCTTTCTTCCATGACGCTCTTGTCCGTCTCCAACGTTGGCATCTCCTTCGGCGCGACCGAACTATTCAAGAACATCACCTTCACCGTGGCCGACGGTGAGCGGTGGGGCATCATCGGGCGCAACGGCGCCGGCAAGACGTCGATCTTCAAGGTCATCACCGGTGATCTCCAGCCCACTGTAGGAAGCGTGGCGCGCAAGCCGGGACTGCGACATGCCCTGCTCGACCAGCATCGCGCATTCGAAGGCGCCACTACTGTCTGGCAGGCTGGCGCAGCGGCGTGGCGCGAGGTCATGGCGCTCGAGCAGCGCCTGGCCGATCAGGCGATGCAGCTTGGCGAACTCGGGGAACAGGTCACACAGGACTTCCTCGAACGGTTCGGGCACGACCAGGAGCGTTTCGCGGATCTCGGTGGATACATCTACCACTCCCGCGTGGACGCGGTGCTCCAGGGACTCGGCTTCGATGCCGAGGAGTCGAAGACGCGGCTCGTATCGTCGCTCTCGGGTGGAGAGCGCGGGCGCGTAGGCCTCGCCGCGCAACTCATTGCGCCCGCCGACCTGCTGCTGCTCGATGAGCCCACGAACCACCTCGATCTCGACACCACGACCTGGCTCCAGGATTGGCTCAAGGACGCCGACGAGACGGTGATCGTCGTGTCGCACGATCGTGCGTTCATGGACGCCATCTGCACGAACATCCTGCACATCGAAGCGCGCACGAGCGAGTCGTACAAGGGGAACTACAGCCAGTTCGTGCCCCAACGTGCCGAGCGTCGGCTCACGCGCGAGCGCGAGATGGAGAAGCAACGGGCGTACGTGAAGAAGGAAGAGGAGTACATCCGCCGCAACCTCGCGGGCGTCAACTCCTTCCAGGCGAAGGGCAAGCGCAAGCGGCTCGAGCGGCTGCCGCGTCTCGCGCCGCCGCCGGGCGATCCGGCGGCGATGACGCTGCACTTCGAAACGCTCGAGCGCGGCGGCGACCAGGTGATCGCAATCGACAAGGTCCGCGTGGAGGTGCCGGGCCGAGTGCTCGTGGACGATTTCACGGCCGTGCTGCGGCGGAACGACTTCGTCGCGCTCGTCGGCCCCAACGGCGCCGGCAAGTCGTCGTTCATTTCGGCATTGCTGGGCGATCGCGCACCCGCGAGTGGTGCAGCGCGAATCGGCGGCTCGATCACGGCCGCGTGGTTCCGGCAGGACCTTTCCGACCTCCCACTTCGCAAGTCGATGTTCGACGCGATCCAGGACCAGCGGCCAACCTGGAATCGGGGCCAGGTGCAGAACCACCTCGGCGCATTCGGCTTCACTGGAGAGGAGGTCTTCCGCGAGGTCGGCACGCTCAGCGGCGGCGAACGCGCGCGCATGGCGCTCGCGCTGATGACGCTCGCGCGCGCGAACCTCCTGGTGCTCGACGAGCCGACGAATCACCTCGACGTCGAGAACATCGAGGTGCTCGAGGATGCGCTCGACGAGTACGAGGGCACCGTGCTGCTGGTGAGCCACGACCGTGCGTTCCTGCGCGAGGTCGCGACGCGCGTGTGGTCGTTCGACGGCACGCGGCTCACTGACTTTGACGGGCCGTTCATCGAGTGGGAAGAGGATCGCGCGCGTCGTGTGGCCGCGTCCGCGCGCTGAGGATGACCAATTCAAATCAGAGTGCCGATGAAACGACGCTCCTGCATTCACGGCGCCGCGTTGGTTGCCGTCATCGTTTCGGCAGCGGCGAACGCCGGCGCTCAGGATCTCGGCACCAACCGCCGGGCAGAGCTGAACGCGAACATCTCGTTCGGTAACGCGTCGCAGAGTACGGTCGTCACACGCCTCGCCATCGCGCGCGCCGACAGCGCGCTCGAGCTCAAGGCGGATGGCAGCTTCACGTATGGTGAGGCGACGGTCAACGGAGTCACCTCCCTGTCTCGACGCTCCTGGCTGGGTACCCTCACCGCAGACCGGCAACCATTCGCGCGGTTGAGTCCCTTTCTGCTCGCCACGGTGGAGTCGAGTTTCGAGACGCGCATCCGGCGTCGCTACGCAGGCGGCGCTGGTGCCAAGTACCGCATCACGACAAGTGATGCCGGTCGCTCGGATGTGAGCCTCGCGATTCTCGCCGAGCGCAGCGTGCTCGATACGGCCGCTGGGCTGAGCCGGACGAACAACACGGCGCGCCTGTCCGGCCGCTATCGATACGAGCGCAAGTTCTCGGACAAGCTCAAGATGACGCACGTCACGTTCGTGAAGCCGGAATTCGCGTACCTCAGTCACCTGACCGCGACCACGCGCACCAGCGGCGTGTATCAGATGGGGGCGAAGATCGGCCTGCAGCTTTCCTTCTTCGACGCCTATCACAGCGAAGCGCGGTCACGCGGCGCGCGCAGCGCGAATGACGGCGAGATCCTCCTCGGGCTTGCCGCCGAGTTTTGATGCGCCCGGAACGAACAGGGTTCATGTACCCGGCCGCTCACGCTTTTTCCGCTGGTCGCGAATCACCGTCAGGGCGTCCTCAGCGGTGAGCCGCCCGACTTTCCCGCTGGAATACATCGCCAGGAGGATACCGCCGTTCTCGTCGAGGATGAACGCCGCAGGCTGGATGTGCGGCTTGCCCTCGTGCACGCCGGTGTAGCATCCAATCGCCCGTGACGTTTCCATGGCGTCGAGATCATGGGCAACTGGAAACGCGAGCCCGAGCCTGGTCACCGTCGTTTGCGCACCGTCAAGGGGATCCGACGAGAGCGCCACGATCTGGACGTCGAGCTCGTCGAATGCGGACTTGTGCTGCTGGAAGTCAGCCAACTGCTGACGACAGTGGCTTCACCAGTGTCCGCGGTAGAAAAGCAGGACGCTGTCATGTCCCGCGACCGAGGCGGGGAGCATCAGCTCGCGGCCATCGGTCGAGCGCACCGTCATGTCCGGGAAGCGCTGGCCAACTCGGAGACTTTCCATACCCGGTGCAGCCGCGAGAATCAGGCCGCCGAAGGCACGAGCTTTCACGTCCGGCTGCCGTGACTGCTCGGCAGCGTCGGGTGCCCGACACTCACACGTCGGATACGGCTTCGCCGCTGGTGGCCTGGGCGTGATTCAGCGCGGTCACCAGCGTGGTTCCACCCAGGACATTCCCCGCCAGGGTGGGCAGGATGAAGTGCAGCCAGACACTCGACCACGCGGCGGAACCTCGAACCCCGGCGTAGAATGCCTCAGCCGATCCGGCAATGACGTGCGCAAACCCGCCGATGCCGATGAGATACGTCATGATGATGATGACCGGCTTGGCCGTCTCCGCGGCGGGGAGCATCCAGACGAGGAGCGCAATCAGCCAGCCGGCATAGATGGCCCGCACGAAGTTGTCGAGCGCACCATGCTGCATTGCCTCCGCCGCGACTGATGCCAGGGCCCGCTGTGTTACCGGCTCGACGATCTGGAACCTCGCAAGCGCGAATGCGAAAATGAAGGATCCGATCAGGTTCGCGATCAACACCGACACCCACAGGCGCAACACGTTGAGGAGGCGTGCGCTCGACCATCAGTGCAGGAGCGGCACGATGGGGGTGAGCGTGTGTTCCGTGAACAGTTGCTGGCTGCCGAGGATGACGACGAGGAAGCCGACGCTGTAGCCACTCTTGGCGATGAGCGGCCGCCATGGGGCATCGGGAAGGCGCGCCGTGAGAAGGGCCTCTTCGCGTCCGCGTTGGTCACGGTGTCGAGTCCCGGCTCTGGATGCGAGTCAAGATACTCAGCGGATTCCCACGTGACCGGCGGCCATGTCGGCCTCAGCAACACGAATTCGAGCGCTTTTGGCCGCTCGATCGTATTAGCAGTGTACTCCGGCCCCCACCACGCTCTTGTTGCGATTCCCACGATGCGCTCCGGATCTCCGGCGCCTCGCTTTCATAGCATTTTGCCTCGGAGCGTCACCGGTGTCCGCCGCCGCGCAAGCGCTCAACGCGCCGGAGGAGGCGGTGGCGCGCGCGTCCGCCATGGACACCCACGTCGCTGCCATGCCGCAGACGCGCGCCGTGCGCACCAGTGAATCGGTGGTGCTGGACGGACGCCTCGACGAGGGCGCCTGGCGCACGGCTCCCAGAACATCGGCGTTCACCCAGACCGATCCAGGCGATGGCGCTCAGCCGAGCGAGCGCACCGAGATCGCCATCATCTACGACGAGAATGCGATCTACGTAGGCGCGCGCATGTTCAGCGCCCGCGGCACCGTCTCCAGCCGGCTCGGGCGACGTGACAGCGAGTTGAATGATTCCGACTGGCTCACGGTGGTATTCGACAGCTACCACGATCATCAGGGCGGCTATCGATTCCGGATCAACCCGAGCGGGGTGAAGGGCGATGAGGCCAATGGCGACCGAACCTGGGATCCTGTCTGGGATGCTGCGGTCTCGGTCGACAGCGCAGGCTGGACGGCCGAGCTGCGCATTCCGTTCAGCCAGCTGCGGTTCGGTACGGCGGCCACACAACTGTGGGGCATCCAGCTCCAGCGAGAGATTGCGGCGAGCGCGGAGAAAATGGTCTCGTCCTATACGCCCAAGAGCGAGAAGGGAGGCTCGGCGCGGTTCGGGCACCTGCTCGGTCTCGAGAATATTCCGCAGAGCCACCGCCTCGAGGTGCTTCCGTACGTCGCCGCCCGAGCGGAATACAAGCACATACCGTTGGCCACGGACGCCCCGTTCGCGAATCCATTCCGCAGCGGCCGCGACTACTCGAACAGCTCGGGCGCCGACGTGAAATACCGGCCGACGCCGAACCTCACGCTCGACATGACCATCAATCCTGACTTCGGACAGATCGAGGCGGATGAGTCGCAGGTAAACCTGAGTGCAAACGAGACATTCGTTGGGGAGCGACGGCCCTTCTTCATCGAGGGCTCGAGCATTTTCCGAACGACGCAGGAGGGCGGCGGCAACGACCTCTTCTACACACGCCGCATCGGTCGCGCGCCGCACGCCGGCGCTCCCTCCGGGAGCGTGTACGCCGACGTCCCAGAGGCAACGTCGATACTCGGCGCAGCGAAGCTCACGGGACGGACGGCGCAGGGGTGGTCCCTCGGCATCCTCGAGGCGGTGACGAGTCGGGAGGACGCGGCGTACGTGGGCAGCGATGGCTCACGTGGCGCCGCCGAGGTGGAACCGTGGACGAACTATCTCGTGGGACGTCTTCGCCGCGATTTCCGCGATGGGGCGTCGAGTGCAGGCGGTATCGTCACGCAAGTGACGCGCAGTCTCGAGGACTCGCTGCTCACGCAGTGGCTTCACTCATCGGCAACCGTGATCGGTGTCGACGTGCGTCACGATTGGGCACAGCGCATGTGGGGTCTCACGGGCACGCTCGTCGGCAGTTCGGTCCAGGGCAGCCCGAACGCCATTACCGCCACCCAGCGCTCGTCGCTGCGCTACTTCCAGCGACCGGATGCGCGATCGCACCACGTTGATTCGCTGGCGTCGTCGCTGCGTGGATTCCAGTGGTCGGCCAACATCAACAAGATGGCGGGCAAACACTGGCGTGGGCACGTGTGGTTCAGCGGCACCAGCCCCGGCTTCGAGACGAACGACCTCGCCTTTCAGACGAGTGCGGACCGGATACGCCTCGAGGAGAGCATTGCATACGAAGAGAACGAGCCCGGCCGAGTGCTGCGGCGGTGGACAGTGCGCGCCACGCCGGACCAGAGCCGCAACTTCGACGGTGACATCACGGGCAATGGCCTCAAGGTGGATGGCGACATCACCTTCCTCAACTACTGGAACACGCACCTGACGTTCGACCGGGATTGGGTAACGAGAGACGACCGGCTCACGCGGGGTGGGCCGCTCGCCCGAAATCCCGGACAGACCAGTCTTGCCGCATGGGTGAGTACCAACTCGCGACTAGCCTATACGGCGAGCGTCAACGTCAACGCGCGACGCACGCCTGCCGGTGGCTGGTCCAACACGCTCGGCGGCCGCCTCGGGTTCAAGCCAACGTCGGCATGGAGCGCCGAGCTGGAGCCACGATGGAGCCGCAGTCACGGCGTGGCGCAGTACGTCACCACAATCGCCGACGAGTTCGCGGTCGAGACGTACGGACAGCGCTACATCTTTGCGCCAATCGAGCAGACGACCGCGTCGATGAACGTGCGGTTGAACGTCACCATGCGGCCCACGCTCACGCTGGCCCTTGTTGCCCAGCCGTTCCTGGCGAGTGGGCGATACGGAACGCCGCGACAGCTCGCCGCGCCGCGGACATATGACTTCACCGAATTCGGGCGCGACGTGGGAACGATGACCCGCGACTCGGACGGATCGTTCATGGTCGATCCCGATGGTGCGGGGCCGGCGGCGCCGTTTTCCGTATGGGATCCCAGCTTCAATAGACGGACGCTGAATGCAACTGCGGCGCTGCGCTGGGAATGGCTTCCCGGGTCGAGCGCGTATCTGGTGTGGCAGCAGCGGCGAAGCGCACCCGGCACGCTGGGAGATTTCGAGTTCGATCGCGACAGGGCAGACCTGTTTCGAGCCG
Organism: Gemmatimonadaceae bacterium; assembly: GCA_039915865.1. Classification (GTDB taxonomy): domain Bacteria; phylum Gemmatimonadota; class Gemmatimonadetes; order Gemmatimonadales; family Gemmatimonadaceae; genus AG11. The sequence goes on from JBDSML010000213.1 coordinate 8,186, forward strand.
TGCCGGAGAACACACTGCTCCTGAAAGTCAGCTACTGGCTCAATCCATAGAGGACCTGCGGAGGCAACAGTGCAACGTGACGCGCGGATGCGCGACCGAGCCACTCGGCGACACCTTTTGTGTTGTGCGCCGAGAGATTGTCCGCGATCCGGAAACGAAGAAATTGCGCACGGGTCGCACGCGCCATACTTCTCATGCTCCCATCGAGATTCTCATTCTCCAGATATGGAGGGGAGTTCGGCGTACGTGCCGCAGGAAACGCACGTCGTCTGACCACCCACGACCTCGGAGTTCCATGAAGCGAGTCACTGGCATTGGCGGCATCTTCTTCACCGCCAAGGACGCTCCGGCCCTGCAGGCCTGGTACAAGAAGCACCTCGGAATCGATGTGCAAGCATGGGGTGGCGCGGCTTTCGACTGGACTGACGGCGAAGGCAAGCCGGTCGCCGGAACAACCGCGTGGTCGATTGCGTCGGAACAGAGCAACCAGTTTGCGCCGAGCACTGCGCCTTTCATGGTCAACTATCGGGTGGATGATCTTCACGCGCTGGTCGAAGCGTTGCGCGAAGAAGGGTGCAACGTTCTCGAGAAGATCGACGATTCCGAGTACGGAAAGTTTGGCTGGGTGATCGATCCAGAGGGCAACAAGGTCGAACTCTGGCAGCCGCCCGTCGGCTAATGCCGATGAAACGTCAGGTGCTCTTCGTCCAGGGCGGCGGCGAGTGCGTTCGCTATGACTGGGACGACGAGTGGTACTGACGCGAGTCATTGCCGACGCGGTGGTCATCGCGATCGTGTTGTTCGTCGTGAGGACCGCGAGCGCAGTCGCTGTGTTTCGCGTCAATCCCGCCCTGCTTCGTGAACGCGCGACGGTGCTCCGGCTGCTGCCCGGCTTCTGGGAACGAGCGGCGAAGTGAGGTGCTGGTGCGGCTGCGTCGCCGTAGGGTCTCCAGATCATGAACGAGACGACGCAGCGCTCTAGCCCCAGTCGGACTCGATCCGCGCCGGATGGTACGAATATTGTCGACGTCTGCGGAAAATTTTCCGGCCGAACAATGTCCTTCGACGGCGCACACATCGTCGACTTCGGCCCTCGGCTGTTCATCCCAATGGAGAAGTGGACATGGCAAACCCAGCAAAGAATACGATTTGCCTCTGGTACGATCGCGACGCCGAGGACGCAGCGCGGTTCTACGCGAAGACCTTTCCAGATTCGTCCGTCGGCGCGGTGCATCGCGCACCGGGAGACTTTCCGTCGGGAAAGAAGGGAGACGTATTGACCGTCGAGTTTACGGTCCTCGGCATTCCGTGTCTCGGGCTCAACGGTGGACCTGTGTTCACGCACAACGAAGCGTTCTCGTTTCAGGTCGCGACTGCGGACCAAGCCGAAACAGATCGCTACTGGAACGCGATCGTCGGCAACGGCGGCGAGGAGAGCGACTGCGGCTGGTGCAAGGACAAGTGGGGATTGTCCTGGCAGATCACGCCGATCGCCCTGACCGATGCGATCACCGATCCCGATCCCGCTGCCGCCAAGCGCGCGTTCGATGCGATGATGGAGATGAAGAAGATCGACATCGCGAGAATCGAGGCGGCGCGCCGCGGCACTGTCATCCCGCGCGAGGGATAGCGCGTGTTGTTTTCGCGGTCAGCGAATCGGTTTGTAGCCGACCGAACGCCAGCCAGAACATCGTGACGACCTCGCCCAGTTGGGCAGGGAACGCCAGGCCGGCAGCACGGGCTTCAAGGCTCGGCGAGAGGATGCCGAGCACCGAGAGGAGTACGTACACGGCACCATTCACAAACAACCAGATCGCGACGAAGCGCGGCATCAATCGCGACTTGAGAATCAGGACGCCGAGCGGCAGGAGCCAGAGTCCCCAGAACATCTCATTCACCACGATGCCGTAATGGTGCAAGCGGACGAAGAGATTCACGAGCCCTTCTCGCTGCTGCTGGTCGAACGCCGCCAGATAGGTCGGCGCGCGGGCGACGATGAGGGCTGCGGCGTCGTTCAGCAGGTTGAAAAAATAGATCGGCGTCACCATGAATCCGCCGAGGATGAGCGCGAGTGACGCGAGGTCCGTGTCGAACGCCCTGAACAGCCGATAAAGGGCGAACGCAACGAGCAGCGCGAGTACGCCGCTCAGCACATCGGTGAGCATCGCGACGCGAAAGATCGTCTCATGGCTTGCGATGTTCGCCGTCGTCGCCTGCGCGTTGCCGCTCACGAGTATCGTATTCTGGACGTAAATGAGGCGAATCGGGGCAATGACGCCGAGAAGGATGTACAGGATACCGGCGATGCGCGCGTCTCTCCTCATGTGCGGATACCGCGTTCGCGATAAGGCACCAGACGAAGACGAGTGCCGCTTGGTGCTTGTTCCAGGTGTGGCCGATGTTGAAATGGAGCGCTGGCATCCCCACGGCGAAGAACGCGACGAACAGCATGATGATCCGGCCCGATCGGCGATCGGCGAGGAGTGCGGGGCCCGAGAGGAGGACGACGAGAATGAGGATCGCCGTGACGTTGCCGGCGCCTGACTCGATCGTGCCCGCCTTGGCGTGGATGGCGTCCTGCGCGAGGTGAAACGACAGGAGAAGCACCGAGAGCAGCGACGTGCCCACGAGCGTGTTCTTGTGTGTCATGGCCGCGAAGGTAGTGTGCGTCCGACGCCCGTTCGCGCAGTTCGCTGCACGTGGCCGCGGTTGGCCACACAGGACGCGCAGCTCATCGCCGCGCGGTAGATTCGCGCCGTGCAACGGATACGCGCGGCGCTTCTCTCGCTTGCCGGCTGGACGATTCCGGGGCTGCTCACTGGGGCGGCCACGGTCCTCGTATTTCCAGTGTCGCCACAAGTGCACGCGTACATCGTGCGATTCTCGGCGGCGTTCCTGGCGTCGTGGTGGATCTGGGCCGGCATTACGCCCGTGGTGCGCGCCGCGATGCACGCCGTTCCGCTGGAGCGACCGTGGATGCGGCCATTGGCGATGCACGCGCTGTTGGCGCTGACGGCGGCGCTTCTCTTTGCCCTGTGGTTCAGTTGGATGATCTGGCTTTCGCGGCCACCGACACTTCCGCCGCAAGCGTATGGCGTAGCGTTTCGGCAGATCGTCATGGGGCACACCACGGGCGGCATCGCGATCTATGCGACGATTGTGGCCGTGATCACGACGATCGACGAGCGCGTCGCGCGCCGCCGTCGCGAGCTCGATACCGCGCGGCTCGAGGCTGCCCTCGCACAAGCGCAACTGCGTGCGCTGCAGATGCAGCTTCAGCCGCACTTCCTCTTCAACACGCTGCATGCCATCGCCATGCTGACGGACGCGGATCCGGCGGCCGCTGAGAGCATGGCGGTAAAACTTGCCGAGCTGCTTCGCTCCACGCTTCGCCTGCGTGACGTACCAGAGGTCGCGCTCGGAACGGAGCTCGAGCTGTTGCGCGCGTATCTCGAGATCGAACAGGTCCGCTTCGGAGACCGGCTCGTGGTGAACGTCACGGTGCCCGATGACCTGCTCAACGTAATGGTGCCGAGCTTCCTTCTACAGCCGATCGTGGAGAACGCCGTGCGCCATGGCGTCGCCCCGCGTGTGGAGACCGGTCGCATCGCTATCAGCGCGGGACGCGGGTGCGCTGGTGCTGTCAGTGGAAGACGACGGGCCGGGCTTCGACACGGATCCCTTCGCCGTTGCCGGCGTAGGGTTGAGCGCCACACGCGACCGTCTGGCGTTGCGCTATGGCGCGGCCGGATCCGTTCGGTGCGAGACGCGCGATGCTCGCGCGCGTGGAGCGCATGTGTCGATCAGACTTCCGCTCGACGGGGTGCGGGCGGTCTGATGGACACCGAGCTTCAGGTATTGATCGCCGACGACGAGCCGGCGGCGTTGAGCGGGCTGTCTCGGCGGCTGGCGGCGATGCCGAGCGTGCGCGTGGTAGCGACCTGCGTCAACGGGATCGAAGCGCTGGAACGCATTCGTGCGACGCGGCCCGATGCCGCCTTCCTCGACATCGCGATGCCGAGCCTTTCCGGACTCGACTTCGTTCGCGCGCTGACTCCACGGGAGCGCCCGCACATCGTGTTCGTCACCGCGTACGAGCGGTTCGCCATTCAGGCGTTCGACCTGTATGCGGTGGACTACCTGCTGAAGCCGTTCGCCCGCGAGCGGCTGGCGGCCGCGGTGGGGCGGTTGCATGAGCGACGCCAGAGCCGAGCACCGGCGAACCATGCGCTGGACGATTTCCTGAATGCGAGCGCCGACCGTCTCGTGGTGCGGGATGGGGAAACAGTGCTGGTGATTCCGGCGCACGAAATCGACTGGTGCGCGGCGGAAGACAATTACGTGCGCATTCATGCCGGTTCGAAGCGCCATCTCGTCCGCATGACGATGCGGCGGTTGGAGGAGCAGCTGCCACGGGCGACGTTCGCGCGGATCCACCGTTCGTCGATCGTGAACGTGGAGCGAGTCCGCCAGTGCGCGCCGCTCGGTGGCGGGGAATATCAGGTGACGCTGGTGAACGGCGTGCGACTCGTCGTGAGCCGAAGCTACCGGGCCGCGGTGCTGAGCCGGCTCCAGTTCTCTATTGATTGAGCGCGCTCCGCGCGCTCTCTTGGGAATGTTCGCATCGCCGCGCACCTTTCACCAATGGGCCGCCGACAACGCGGCCGCATTCGTAATGACATGAGATCGATCTTTCGCCTGACACTGAAGCTCCTCAAGTGGGGCGCCATCTGCGTCGTGCTCGTGCTGGTTGGAATCGCCGTGACTGCCCGCGTTCTCCATCGGCGCGACGACGCACGGTGGCATGCGCCCGGCCGACTGGTCGAAGTCGAGCCGGGTCGATCGATGCACATCTACTGCGTCGGCAGCGGAGCCCCGACCGTGGTGCTCGAGGCAGGCTTGGGGGACTTCGGCCTCTCCTCGTGGCACTCCGTGCTGCCGCAACTTTCGGCGTTGAGCCGCACCTGCGCCTACGATCGAGCCGGCACTGGGTGGAGTGATCCCCCGCGTGTGCCACCCATGCCGACGCCGATCGTGGACGACCTCCATGCGCTGCTCGCCAAATCCGGCGAGCCTGGGCCGTACCTGCTCGTCGGGCACTCGCTCGGCGGGCCGCTCATCCGGCACTACGCGGTGCACTATCCGAACGAGGTCGCGGGCCTGGTGCTCGTCGACGGATCGCACGAGGATCAACTCGAGCGAATGAAGGGGATACCGTCGTGGACCCAGCTGCTCCTGAAGTCCCTTCCCACCATTCATTTCCTCGGCATCGACCGCGTTGCCGCGCAGGCGCAAATCACCGACACGATGTCGGCTATCGTGGTCGCACGGACAACGAGTGACGCCGCCATGCACAATACCGCCGTGCTGTCGAACGCCCTTCCGGCGTTCTTTGCCGAGGTGAAGAGAGACGCAAGGCCATTCGGTCCGCTTCCCCTCGTCGCACTCACCGCCGGCAGGACATCAGTGCCCGGCGTCACTCCCGAAGTCGCCGAGGGCATACACCGCGAGTGGGTCAAGATGCACAAGGAGATCGTTGCACGCTCGACACGTGGCAGGTGGATCCTTGCCGAGAAGAGTGCGCACTACATCCAGCGTGACCAGCCCGATCTCGTGGTCCAATCCGTTCGCGAAATGCTGGATACCCTGCGCGCGGCCGTGCCCACGGCCCACCGCGTCAGCGACGCAGCCGAGCGACGAGCGCCTTGAACCTCGGCTCCTGTCGCAGGGGATCGACCACTGGATTCACGGTGAAGTAGGCGAGCCAACCGCGCCGTTCCTCATACGCGACCTCTGACCAGTCGAGCGCGCGCGCATTGTTGCCAAGGCCGATCTGTACCGTCGCGAGGGCGACGGGCGACACGTACTCGCGCTCGCGACGCTGCTCGAGATCGGCGAGGATCGACGTTGCCTCGTCGCGCTTGCCGGCGCGCGCGAGTGAATAGCCGAGCGTCGCGAGCGTATACGTGCCCGCGCCGTGCATGTGCACCGCTTCGCGCAATACTCGCTCCGACTCGTCGAACTGTCCGTCGAGCGCGAGCGCGATCCCGAGTACTCGGTAGCTCTCCTCGGCCGTCGGGTTCATCGCAATCGCCCGCGTCAGGTGATAGCGCGCCTGCTCATACCGACGTGCATAGATGTAGAGCCACGCGAGGCTGCGCCGCACTGACACCGACGCCGGATCCAATTCCTGCGCGGTGTGGCCGGAGATGATCGCCTCCTCCACGCGTCCACTCGACGCGAGCAGGAACGAATACCATTGGTGCGCGGTGGCGTAGCGCGGATCGAGCTCGATGGCGCGCTGGAACTCCGCGTCGGCAAGGTCCCAGTCCCAGTCGTACACGAACAGGCACCACGCGAGCGATGCATGCGCCTCCGCGAGCGTGTCGTCGAGCGCGAGCGCCTTTCGCGCCAGCGCTTTCGCGCGCTCGAACCCTTCATGCACTGGTACGCTGCGATAATCGACATGCAGCGCCACTGCGTCGGACAACCCCGTGTAGGCCAGCGCATACTCCGGATCTTCGGCGATGGCCTGCTCGAAGTACGCGATCGCTTCGGTGACGCCTTCCTGCGACCGCTTGTTCCACGCGTACCGCCCGCGCAGGTAGAGCCCATACGCCGTCACGTTGTCCGTATACCGTCTGGCGATCGGTGTCACGGCCGAGAACGACGTGGCGCGCAGCGTGCCGACGATGGTACGTGCGATCTCGTCCTGGATCTCGAAGACGTCGCGGAGCGTGCGGTCGTATCGCTGGGACCACACGAGGCGCCCATCGTCGGTCGACGTCAGCTGCGCGGTGATGCGCAGGCGGTCGCCGGACTTTCGCACGGTGCCCTCGAGTACTTCGGCGGCTCCGAGCAGGGCGCCGATGGCGCGGACGTCCTGCAGCTTGCCCTTGAGTGCGAAGACCGACGTCCGCGATGCGACACGCAGTCCTTCTACCTTCGACAGTGCGTCGATCAACTCATCGGTGATGCCGTCGCTGAGATACTCGTTCTCCGGATCGGGGCTTGCGTTCACGAACGGAAGCACGGCGATGCTGCGCGTCAGCGTCTGGAGAATCTGCGCCCGCCCGGAGTCGGCGACCTGCAACGCCGACGTGAACTCGCTCACCGTCCGGAAGCGCTCGCTCGGTGCCTTCGATAGTGCGCGGATCAGCGCCGCCTCGATGTTCGACGACACCTCGGGGCGAACGGCGCGGATGGGACGTGGCGTCTCGGTCACTTGCCGCATGAGCAGCGCGCGCGCCGTTGACGCCATCAGCGGTGGCGTGCCGGCGAGCATCTCATACACGACACACGCGAGGCTGTAGACGTCGCTCGCCGTGCCGATGTCCGAGTCGCCGCTGGCCTGCTCGGGGCTCATGTATGCTGGCGTGCCGACGGCCATGCCCGCTTCAGTGACGGCATCGACGACCGAGATGCCGCACGTGCGCGCGACGCCGAAGTCGGCGAGCACGGCCTGTCCGTCGGCGAAGAGGATGTTCTCCGGCTTCACGTCGCGGTGGACGAACCCGTTGCGATGTGCGTAGTCGAGCGCCGTTCCCACTTCGTATGCGATACGCGTCGCCTCGGCGATGGGCAGGCGTCCTTCACGCGTGAGGCGATCGCGCAGCGAGCCTCCGGGCACGTAGGGCGAGACGTAGTACAGCACGCCATTGGCGTCGCCGGAGTCGATGAGCGGCACGATGTGCGGATGGGCAAGCCGGGCGACGATGCCGATCTCGCGCAGGAATCGCTCGGCGCCCACTGACGCGGCGAGATCGGCACGCATGACCTTGATTGCCACCTGCCGTCCGTGCTTGCGCTCCTCGGCGAGATAGACCGTCGCCATGCCGCCACGGCCGAGCTCGCGCCCGATCGTGAACCGTTCGCCGAGCGAGGCGGGAAGGGTGGTGGTGGGTTCAGTCATCGATCGTGAATATGCCGACGTCATGGGGGCGGGCGCGAGCTTGGATCACGACGAAACGATCGTCGCTGCCGTACAAATACCACTTCCCGCCATTTGTCGCCGCCCGTACCTTAGCGCCACTCTTCCATTGGAGACCGCGCTCGATGGCTCAGGAAGTCGTTCAGCTCACGCGACGCAAGTTCGGCGAGACGATGCGCCGAGATGCGTGGTGGGTGCCCCAGATCGGTGCTCTCGTCGTGCTCAGCTCGTTTCTCGCCTATGCGACATGGGCGGCGTTCCAGAACGCGCACTACGAGTTCGGGTCGTATCTCTCGCCCTTCTACTCGCCGCTGATCGTCGGGAATTCACCACACGCCTGGTTCCAGAAGGCGCCGTGGTTCATTCCCGCGATTTCGCCGGCGTTGTTGATCCTGCCCTTTCCCGCAGGGTTTCGATTCACGTGCTACTACTATAGGGGCACGTACTACAAGGCGTTCTGGGCCGATCCACCGGGATGTTCCGTGGGCGAGCCGCGGAAGAGCTACCTTGGCGAGAAGTCCTTTCCGCTGATCCTCCAGAATGTGCACCGCTACTTCCTGTACGCGGCGCTGCTCTTCCTGATCATCCTCGGGCTCGATGCGTGGCGCGGCTATTGGTTCGCTGACTCGAGTGGCGTGAAGCACTTCGGTGTCGGGATCGGGTCGCTCGTACTGACAATCAACGTGGTCCTGCTCAGCGGATACACCCTGGGCTGTCATTCGCTGCGACATCTCGTCGGTGGATATCTCGATCGGTTGTCGGGGCGTCCGGTGCGGAAGAAGGCGTACGACTGCGTGAGTTGTCTCAACCGTGGCCACATGAACTGGGCGTGGGCGAGCCTGTTCTGGGTGGCGTTTTCGGACATCTATGTCCGGTTGTGCTCGATGGGGATCTGGAGTGACGTTCGCATTCTGTAGGTCGAGACTACGGTAGGTCGGAACTACGGTAGGCCGGAACTATGGAACGCAGTGCGCGCTTCGCGCGCTGCGCAGGCTTCGCGAACGCTGAAGAAGACACAGTTACTGCAGTTGCAGCGTATTTCAGCGAGGCGCAGCCAGCGTCATTCTGCGTTCCGTAGTAAGGCTTTCTGGTTCAGTTGTTGAGCCGATTCTGGTTCAGTTCCACCGTCCCATGCCCAATAAATGGCTGACTATCAAACCATAGACCACGACGTCCTGGTAATTGGTGCCGGCGGCGCTGGCCTCCGCGCCGCGATCGAGGCCGCATCGCAGGGCGTGTCCGTCGGTGTCGTATGCAAATCTCTACTCGGGAAAGCACATACGGTGATGGCCGAGGGTGGCGTTGCGGCCGCGATGGGAAATGTCGACGACCGCGACAA
>JBDSML010000220.1:0-3263 GCA_039915865.1 Gemmatimonadaceae bacterium
ATGCGCGCCATGTGGCCCGGCGAGCTCCTGTTCTGGTTCGCGATGTCACTCGGAATCATCGCGGGGTTTCTCCTGGCGTATCCGATCAACGTGTGGCTGGTCGCTCAACAGATGAAGCATGGGCTCATGACGGTGCGTCCGCCACAGAGGGCTGACGAAGGCGCTGCTCAGCAGTCGACGAAAAAGGAAGGCGCCCATGCCGGGCACGACATGAGCGGCATGGCGCCCACGCAGCCAGAGTCTGTGCCCTCGGGCATGAAGGCCGCCACACCCGAACGCCCAACGAGTCACGGCAAGCGAACCGTGACGCGAACGCAGCTCACGGCCATCACAGTCTGCACCGTCCTCGCGCTCATTGGCGGCATGTACATCCCTGCGACGCGCGTGAACATGCGCCTGAGCGCCGAAGACGTGCGGGGAGCGATCATGCCTCCGGGCATGATCACGACGCCTGACAGTCCCGCCGATGCGATGCGGGACATGGCGGCGGCCGATCCGCGGCTCGTGTCCTTTGAGGCATCACCAACGTCGCGCGGCGATCAACCGCTCGCTCCACGGATGGAGGGCAGTGTCAAGGTGTTCGACCTCGACGCCTCCGTAATCCGGTGGAACATCCTGCCGTGGAAAACGATGACGGCCTACGCCATCAACCGGCAAGTGCCTGGTCCGCGTCTCGAGTTCACCGAAGGGGATCACGTACGGATCAACTTCACGAACCACTTACCCGATTCAGCGACGATGCATTGGCACGGACTGATCGTGCCGAATCGCATGGACGGGCCGGCGCACATCACCCAGGCACCGGTGCCACCAGGTGGACGCTACACGTACGAGTACGTCGTCCAGCAGTCGGGTAGTTACTTCTACCATTCGCACATGCGGCCTGATCGCCAGCAGGCGTTCGGATTGTACGGCGCGCTCATCATTCGGCCTCGCCAACCGGACGCCGAACCGCCGGTTGCCATCGATTACGTGGTGCAGCTCCAGGAGTGGCTCAACCGTGATGGATTGACCTATCCCGCCATGCTCATGGAGGGCGCACTACCGAACTACTTCACCATCAACGGCAAGTCGTACCCAGCCACCGACACCTTGCGCGTGCGCGTGGGACAGCGGGTGAAGTTCCGCATCATCGGCACGAACAACAACTTCATTCACCCGATGCACATGCACGGAGGGCCCTTCACCGTCGTGGCGCGCGATGGCGTCACATTATCTCCGTCCGCGCGGTTCGACGCCGACGTGATCAACGTCGGACCCGGCCAGCGATACGATGTCATCTGGCCGGCGCGTGAACCCGGAAAGTGGATCTTCCACTGCCACATCCCGCATCACACGCTGAATAACAACGTCGAGGAGCAAGGCGGCGGCGGGCTCACCCTCGTGGTCGACGTGACGCCCTGACATCAATGGCTACATGATCATGTCCATCGACGTCGGCGACGCGACGAGGATGGCTGTCACCAGCAGCACCAGGAGCGCGACGGTCACTTCCACAGTGGCGGATCGCTGCAAGCGGGCCGTTGCCGCGTCGGTGCCGAGCTGCGGCTGCACGTATCGCCAGTTGTAGAATCCGGTCATGGCGGCCACCGCGAGAATCCCCAGCTTCACGAGCAGGGTAATGCCATATCGCGTGCCCCACAGATTCGGGATGGTGCCGACGTGCACCCAGGCCGCGAAGACCCCAGTCACGGCGGCCAGTCCCGCGCTGACCAGTGCAACAGGCGAGAACGCGTTGACGAGCGAGCGCACGAACTGACCGCTGATATCCCCGATACGTTGCCGGGCCGTCGTGAGTCCGGCGGCGAGCAATACGGCGAGTGTGCCGAGCCAACTGCTGGCACTGAGCACATGCACCCAGTCGGCAGCGATGACGAGTGCGCGAAGACGTGGTGCTGACGCGGCATGCCCGGAGAGCGCCGGCGCTACCGCTGCAAGCGCGGCGCCGAGTGCGGCGACGCGCCACCAGACGGCGCGCGCGCTCGTCTCTTTCGGATCACTGGGCTCGAGCACGTTACTTCTACGGGCGAGCTGGTAGCCTGCTGCCGCGAGCACGATGCCGACGAGCTGGACCAGCCAACCCCAGCCCCACTTCGTTGTCTGAACCATCTGCGCGACGAGGCCCATATCGAACGCATCGGCTGCGCCGTGCAGCGCGTAGGACTGCGCGCCGAGTCGTAGCAGCAGGGTGAGTGCAAGGAATCCGGTCGCGACCCGACCGAGATCCGCGGCCCTGCGCTCCGCGACGGAGATCATGTGCGTCATACCCGACGACGCATCCTTAGGAGCGCGCCGCAGCGCCCCGAGGACGAAGAAGCGAAAGGACGCGGCGCCGATTGCGAGTAGCAGGCCGATGAACTGGAGCCAACGTATGACGACGTACACCGGTGACTCGGACCCGAATCCATTCCCTTCCGGCATCGACGCCGGATCGTGGTGCATCGAATCTCGCATCGAGAGTGCGGGGCTCTGCTGCGCTCGGGTACTTGTCCCAGCATCGACTGCCAAGGGGGTCACGCCAATGCCTGCCGCGCCTGGCGCGACAACGAAATCGTACGTGCCGCGCACGGGATGACCGTCGTCACCCGCCATCTGCCATGTCACAGTGTAGACGCCAGCGATCATCGGACCGGCCAGCGCCGTCACGATAGAGCGCCGCGAGTCCGCAGCGAAGCGAAGGGGCCCAAGTGATACGGCGCGATCGTCCGGGCCAACGAGCCGCACCATGGTGAACGTGAGCTCGGGCGATTCAGAGAAGTCGAGACGGAGTTCGCGCGGCACGGTGCCCAGATGCGCGCCGGCCGCCGGCGTCGAGCTCTTGAGCCGACCGTGCGCCAGGACGACGTGTGGCGCGAAAACCGCCAATCCGAAGATCAGGACAAGCGCGTGAAGCGCGCGTACACGGTCAGCGTTGTGAAGCGGCACGCTATGGCGTCATTCCCGGCATCTTGGGCATGCCCTTCATCTTCGAATGGTCCATCGGGACCGGTCTGGCAGTCGGCTCCTTGACAGGTGTCTTCGCCTTTGCAGGTGCGATCTTTTTCTTCTTCGTGGAAGTCGCTTTGCGCGCTTTGGTCAACGGAGCGGCGGCCGACGTGTCCGCATGCGCGGCCATTCCAGACATGTCCATGCCCGCCATGCCACCGTGCATCGTGTCCATCGACTGCATCATGCGACGCAGGCTTGTATCCGCCATCACGCGCTGGCGAATGACGGGATCACGCATCATTCGATCGTGCATCTGCATCATCTGCGACATCCCC
>JBDSML010000231.1:0-30129 GCA_039915865.1 Gemmatimonadaceae bacterium
CACGTCGGGGATGCCGGACCTGAACTACGACAACCCAGCAGTTCGCGCGGAAGCGAACAAGGTGGGCAAGTACTGGCTCAAGGAGATGGGTGTCGACGGCTTTCGTCTCGACGCTGTGCCCTACCTCATTGAAGATGGCAACACGCTCGCCGGCACGGCTGGCACGCACAGCGTGCTGCACGACTTCGCCGAGTCCGTCCGAGCCACCGCGCCGGGCGCATACACGGTGGGTGAGGTGTGGGACAGCATCGGCGTCATCCTTCCTTACTATCCCGACCAGCTCGACGGGTACTTCGCGTTCGCGCTCTCGGACGCGCTGATGGATGCCGTGAAGGCCGGCTCGGCCGCGAAGCTGCTTCCGCCATTCATGCGAATGCAGGAAGAGCAGCCGGCGGCGCGATGGTCGCCCTTCCAGCGCAACCATGACCAGACGCGCACCGTCACGGCACTCGGCGGCGACATCGCGAAGGCTCGGCTCACCGCGCAGTTGTTGCTCACGCTGCCCGGCCTGCCCTTCGTCTACTACGGCGAGGAGCTTGGCATGACAGGCGACAAGCCCGACGAGCGGCTCCGCACGCCGATGCACTGGACGCGCGCCAAGGCCGCTGGCTTCACCACCGGAGCCGCGTGGGAGCCGCTCCAGCCTGACTCGATGACCGCCAACGTCGCCGCGCAGACGAACGACAAGGCGTCGATGCTCAACCTCTATCGTCGCCTGATTCACCTTCGCGCGTCGAACGCGGCGCTGGCGGCCGGTGAGCTGATTCCGGTCGATGCGAACAACGATGCGGTGACAGCCTTCCTTCGCCGCAATGGCACGAACGTCGTCCTCGTGGTCGCGAACCTCGGCACGACGCCTCTCACGGGCGTGACGATCTCCTCGAAGGAAGGGACGCTGCCGATGGGCAAGTATGCGGCGAAGGATCTCCTCGGCGTGCCCGGTATGGTTGCCCTCGAGGTGGAAAGCGACGGGGCACTCCGAGAGTACGCGCCGCTGCCGACGCTCGCCCCGCTACAGAGCTGGATACTGGAGCTGAAAGTCACGGTGCGTCCAAAGTGAATGAGTTTTGCACGCATGGGTGCACAGCCGTACGTTCAAATCTCCCATAACGCGCCGAGGCTGCAGTAGATGCGTACCATCCTGGTCGTCGACGACTCACCCACGATGCGGCGCATGATCATGGCGTCGCTGCGTGGCATCGAGGACGTCGGGTTCGATCAGGGCGCGAGCGGTCTGGAGGCGATCGAGCGGTTGGCAATTGCGCCGGTTGATCTCGTCGTCCTCGACCTCAACATGCCGGACATGCATGGCCTCGAGGTGCTGCGTTTCGTCCGCTCGCACGAGCGGTTTGGTGCATTGCCCGTGGTGGTGCTCACGACGCGTGGCGACGAGGAGAGCCGGCAGGCCGCGTTGCGCGATGGAGCGACGAGGTATCTCACCAAGCCCTTCGAGCCGGCGTCGTTCGCGCAAGAGATCCGTACGCTTCTCGACCGGGAGTAGGGAGCGGTGAGCGCGGACGACAAGTTCTTCCTGCAGTTCATCGACGAATACTTCGCGGAGTGCGACGAGCATCTCGCCACCTCGCGTCGCGTATTGATGGCGCTCGAGACGGCACCGCCCACTGGTCCGGCGGATCCGTTGCTCCTCCGCGACCTCTTTCGGAGCCTGCACACGCTGAAAGGCCTCGCCGGCATGGTCGGCGACGCGAATTCGGAGAAGCTCGCACACGGCATCGAGAGCGCCCTTCGAGAGACGCAGGAGTCGGGCGCGCCGTTCGCGCATGCGTTCGTCGACGCGATGTTCTCCGCGCTCAACACGCTCGATCGCGGTATCGCGGCGCACGGTTCCAGTGAGCCGACGGCAGACCCCGCGCCGGTGCTGGCGTCGCTGTCGGCTGCCGTCGCAACGCGGTCGTCACAACCAAATCTGACGCTGCCGTCGGCTGCGGTGAGCGCGACTCCTGGCGACGGGAAGGGCGGAGCCGTCCAGAGCTTCGAGTTTACGCCAAGCGCGGCACTGTCTGCGCGCGGCGTCAGCGTGGACGTCATCCGCGCGCGTCTTGGCCTGCTCGGCAACATCCTCGACGCCAAGCCTCGGCTGAGCGACACCGGCCTGATCTTCGACTTCCGGGTTTCTGTAGCGGCGGGCGGGGTGCCCGACGCGGCGTGGTTGGACGACGGCATGACGTGGAGCACGCCACCGATTGTCAACGCGCCAGAGCCGGTCGAGGACATCGTCGTGTCGGCGGAGGCCGATGCAGCGAGCACGCGCGGGAGCGGCGGTTCGTCGAGCATGGTTCGCGTCGACCTCGCGCGGGTGGACGACCTCATGCGTCTTGTCGGCGACCTCGTGATCAGTCGCTCGCGTCTCGACGGAGTGCTGGGTCAGCTCAGCGGGCCTGGCACGGGTGCGGTGCGCGAAGCGCTCGAGGAGGCGAACACGCTCATCGAGCGACAGCTGCGGCGACTGCGCGAAGCGGTGATGCGCATCCGGCTCGTACCTGTTGGCGAAGTGTTCGAGCGCCTGCGCTTCGCTGCGCGCGACGCCATTCGCGAGTCCGGCAAGCAGGTCAATATCGTCTTCCACGGCCAGACCACCGAGATCGACAAGCTCGTCGTGGACCGCATGCTCGAGCCGCTGCTGCATCTCGTGCGCAACGCAGTGAGCCACGGCATCGAGGCGTCGGACGTGCGGTTCGCGCAGGGCAAGCCGGCAGTCGGCACGCTGACGCTCCGCGCCGCCGCGGCGGGTGATCGCATCGTCCTCGACGTCGAGGACGACGGACGCGGCATCGACATGGAGAGTGTCGCGCGACGCGCGCGCGCTGACGGACTGCTCGGCGCGGACGAACGGCTGACGGACGACAAGCTGGTCGACGTCCTCAGCACGCCCGGATTCTCCACTCGCGGCGAGGCCGACCGAACGAGCGGTCGTGGCATCGGCATGGACGTCGTCCGCTCTACCGTCCGCACATTGGGCGGAGACCTGTCGCTGCACACGACGCTCGGCAAGGGAACGCGATTCGTCATCGAGCTGCCGCTCACGCTCATGATCGTCGACGCACTGCTCGTGGACGTCGGCGGACAGGAGATGGCCGTGCCGCAGCCGTCGCTGCGCGAGATCCTCCAGGTCGAAACGTCGTCGATCGTGCAGTTCGAGAACAACGATGTCGTCTCCTACCGCGACGGCGTGTTGTCCGTCGTTCGGCTCGCGCGGCTATTCGGGCTTCCGGAAAGGCGACAGGAACGAGTCATCCTGCTCGTCGTCGGGAATGACGCGGCGCCAATGGGATTTCTCGTCGACCGGCTCATCGAGTTGCGCGAGATCGTCGTCCATCCGGTGACCGATCCGCTGGTGACGGTGCCTGGCGTCTCCGGCGCCACCGAGCGCGGCGACGGGCGCGTGAGCCTCATCCTCGACACGGTCGAACTGATTCGACTGGCACAGGAAGATCGCGAGCAGCGCGCGCGCGCACGCTTTTCGCCTACGTCGCACACACGTTCCGGCCGCTCATCGCGCGATTCGCGCGCCTCCTCCTGACTGTGGCAATCATGGCACTGCACGCAGCCGGCAATGATTCGTACGTGCTCTGCGAGCTGGCCGGCGCCACGTACGCGCTCCGCAGCGACGACATCCAGCAGCTCGAGATGGTCGCCGAGCCGACGCCGGTTCCGAATGCACCACCATATGTCGACGGAGTGGTGGCCGTGCGCGGCCAGGTGATTCCCGCCGTGAGCTTGCGCGCGCGGTTCGGCTTCGCGCGCACGGCATTCGACGTTCGCACACGTCTCGTCGTCGTCCGGATGCGGACGCGCACGGTGGGGCTGATCGTCGACGCGGCGCGCGAGTTCGCCACGATTCCCGAAGGCTCCATCAAGCCGTTGCCCGAAGGCATTGGCGGAATGAGCGGCCGCTACCTGCGCGGCATCGCGCAGGAGGGCGACAGGCTGATGCTGATTCTCGACGTGCGTGAACTGCTGGACGACGACGTGACGCTGGCGCCGAACGATACCGTTCCGATGATCGAGCCGCAGGGTGCGGTGCCCGCCGGAACATCCAATTGAGACCGAGTAACGACTGATGAAGATCTTCGGACGAGACATCGACGGTGCTGCGGGCAACGGCCGCGGTGAGAATGGCGCGGCGCTCCAGGCCGCGACGCTGTTGTGGCAGCACAACGAGACGCAGGTGCGCCTACTCGACGGGGCGCTCGCCGGCGCCACTGAGGCCGAGCAATCGTTGCGCGAGACCGCCATTCAGGCCGAGTCGGTCGCGACGTCGGGCGAAGAGCTCGCGTCGTCGGCGAACGAGCTCGCCGCGTCCATCGAGGAGATGACCGCGAGCGCCGCCAACCTCGCGTCTTCCATCGTCGAGACGGGCGCTTCCGTCGAAGAGACGAATCAGTCGATCGCCGCAGTGGCCGCAACGGCCGCTGAGATGACCACCGTCGCCGCCTCGGTTGCCGGTGGCATGACGCAGATCGCTGCGTCGATCAAGGCCGTGAGCGGGGACACCGATTCGCTGGCGACGTCGGTCACCGAAATCGCCTCGTCGGTCGAAGAGTCGGCACGCTCCATCGAAGGCGTTCGCAACAACGCCGACGATCTCGCCACCGCGGCCGAGCAGACGTCGCGCTCCATTGCTGCCATGGCATCGGCCACCGAGGAAGTTGCCGCGAGCGCCGACAACATGGCGGGCCTCGCCGATCAGGTGGCGACATCCGTCGAGGAAACGACGCGGTCCGTCGCGAGCGTCGCACAGAATGCCGACGCGATCAGCCGCGCCGTCGAGAGCGCGGCGACGAGCGCCACGGAGCTCGACCGCTCGATGCGGAGCGTGGCGTCGCTCACGACCGAGGCTGCCGAGCTCTCGCGCCGCGCCACGCGCGATGCCGAAGAGGGCGGCACGGCGGTTCAGCGCTCGCTCGAGGGACTCGGCCGCGTACGGTCGTCGATGGCGGAGTCCGCGAAGGTCGTGAAGGAAGTCGGTCGTCGCGCCGGTGAGATCAGCGGCATCGTGGATACGATCAACCTCATCGCCGAGCGCACGAACCTGCTGTCGATCAACGCGTCGATCGAAGCGGCGCGCGCCGGTGAAGCAGGGCGCGGCTTCGCCGTCGTCGCCGAGGAGATCCGCAACCTCGCCGACCGCTCGGCAAAGGCGACGGCTGACATCGCGGCGATCATCAAGGCCCTGCAATCGGTCGTGCAGGACGCCGTGTCCGCGACGGCCGACGGACAGCGCGTCGCCGAGGAGACGGGCCGGCTCTCCGAAGAGGGAGCATCGGGTCTCAAGCGCATCATCGGCGGTATCGAGCAGACCTCAGTCAAGGTCGCCCAGATCGCGCGCGCAACCGAAGAACAACTCGGCGCGACGCAGAATCTCGTCACGGTGGTAAGCGCCGCGACGACGCAGGCGCGACAGGTCTCGAGCGCCACCGCCGAGCAGGCGACCGTCCTTCAGGGCCTCGTGAAGATGACGGGTCAGATGCGCACTGCGGCGCGACAGGTCACGCAGGCGATGGAAGACCAGGAGCGTTCGTCGCGAGAGATCGTCAAGGCGGCTGAAGGCAGTGCGACCCTCGCATCGCAGGTGCGTCGCGCGATGGGTGAACAGGCCACCGCCGCCGCCGAGATCACCAAGACGATCGACACTGTCCGTCGCGGCGCGGCCAGCACGGCGCGCGCCATCGCCGAGCAGTCCGCCGCCGGCGACATGATTTCCCGCGACGCCGAGCGATTCCGTCGCATGAGTGCGAGCGTCAGCACGGCGATGGCCGAACAGGCCGTCGCGCTGGGACAGATCACGCAGGCGGCTGAGGACATGCGTCGTCAATCGGAGCAGACGAGTCGCGGCATCGCCGAGCAGAGTCGCGCCGCATCGGACATCAGCAGCGCGACGGAGAACGTCGCGCGCCAGATCAGCCTCCTCGTGCGCGCCAACCGCGAGCAGTCGGACAACGCGAGCCACTCGCGCGCCACGCTCGACGAGTTGCGTCGTCTCGGCGACCGTGCCTCCAAGGCGATCCGCGATGCCGGATTGTCTTCCGTGCTCGGCGCGACTCCTTCGTCTGCCTCCGGCCCGGTGACGCGCGCGTGAGTCCGGGTGGCAGTGGCTCGGTCGGCGTCTTTACCACCGACCGGGCCCTCGTCGTGCGTTCGTGGGATTCCTGGCTGACTGTGGGCACCGGCATCGCGGAAATCGATGCGGTCGGTAGCACGCTCTCCGAGCTCTTCCCCGACCTGGTTACGCGTGGCCTGCTCGCGCGCTTGCAGCGTGTGGCGAGCTCCGGCTCGGCCGAGGTGCTCGCGACGGCGTTTCATGGCTACCTGCTGTCATGTCCGCCGCGCGAGCCGTCGGTGCACTTCGATCGCATGCAGCAGCACGTCACGATCTCGCCGATGCTCGACCTCACCGGTGGAGTGATTGGCGTCGTCGTCACGATCGAGGACGTCACCGCGCGTCGTGATCGCGAGCGCGTTCTCGCCGAGCAGCTGAAGAGCAGCGATGACGCCGTGCGGCTCAAGGCGGTGCGCGCCATCGAGAGCGTCGACGAAGGGCTCGGCGACGCGCTGGTCGGCGTACTCGGCGACCGCAGCTGGCGCGTACGCCGCGCAGCGGCGGAAGGTCTCGCGCGCGGCCACATCGTATCCGTGCGCGACCAACTTCTCGCCACGCTGCAGGAGCGGCATCGCGATCCCGCCGTCCTCAACGCGGCACTCACCGCGCTCATTCGCGCCGAGCAGGACGTCGTGCCGCCGCTCGTGGCGCTGCTCGATCCGGCGGATCCCGACGACGACCTGCGTACGTACGCCGCACTCGCACTCGGCCTGCTCGAGGATTCGCGCGCGGTGCCTGCGCTGGTGAAGACTCTCGACGATGCGAACGCCAACGTGCGCTTCCACGCCATCGAAGCGCTGGGTCGCGTTCGCTCCCGCGCGTCGGCGATGGCCGTCGCCGCGATTGCCGAGACGCGCGACTTCTCCGTCGCCTTTGCCGCGCTCGACACGCTCGCGATGATCGGCGAGCCGTCCGTAGCGCCACGCATCCTGCCTCTGTTGGAAGATGACCTCCTGCAGACAGCTGCCGCGGACGCACTGGGCCGGCTCGGCAGCGAGGACGCGATTGTGCCACTCTCGGCGTTGGTCGATCGCGATGCATCGCTGGCGGCGACGGTTGCCAACGCGCTGGCCCAGTTGAGCAATCGCCTCGACGGCGCGTCCGTCTCGAGTGGCGGCAGCGTCGCCGAGCTCGCGCGAGCGGTCATCACGCCACGGGCCGCGCAACACCTGCTCGATGCGGTCGCGGGCGCGACGGACACTGAGATCGAAGGACTGCTCGTCGTGCTCGGCTGGTTGCAACACGACGGCATCGACAGCGCCCTCGCGCAGTCGCTCGTGCGTCCTGACGCGCGGCGGCTCGCGGCCGACATCCTTGCGCAGCGCGGGGCGCCAGCCGTCGACGCGCTGCTCGAGCTCCTCTCGGCCGACGACATCGACGTACGCAAGGCGGCCGTAGCGACGCTCGGCAACATCGGTGCGACATCCGCGGTCCCTGCCCTGCTCCATCTGCTGCACGACGATCCCGATCTCGCCATCGTTGCCGCAGGTGCACTTCGCAGCATCGGCGACCGTAGCGCGTTCGAGCCGCTGCTCGAGCATCTCGACAGCCCGCAGTCCGGCGTGCGCCACGCTGTCGTCGCTGCGCTCAACTCCATCGGCCATCCCGATCTCGGTGTGCGTGCCGTCGAGTTGCTTCGTCACGAGTCAGCACACGTGCGCGAAGGAGCGGCGCGGCTCACCGGCTACCTCGGCCATCCAGGCGGTGCCGAAGCGCTGCTCGCGCGCGCCGGCGACTCCGACGAGTCGGTGCGGCGCACTGTCGTCGAGCAGCTCGCGCACTTCGATGACTCGCGTGCCGTCGACGCCATTCGCTTGGCGTTGCAGACGGGCACCTCCGGTGTTCGTGCCGCTGCCGCCCGCGCCCTTGGCCACGCGAATGCGATGGACGCCCTGTCGCTGTTGCTCGACGCATGCGACGACGCCGACCCGTGGGTGCGGTACTACGCCGCGCGCTCGCTGGGTCATCGCGGCCAGGGAGACGCGGTCGGTACCCTGCTCCGCCTCGCGACGAAGGACGACGTGCCACCGGTGCGCATCGCGTCCGTCGATGCACTCGCCGAGATTCGCACGCCGGAGGCACTCAATGCGCTGCGCGCGTTCGTCGGCGACGAGGACTCCGCGATCGCGCGCCCCGCGTTGCTCGCGCTGGGACAGTCGAGCGATCCGGCGACACTGTTGCCGTTGATCGACGCGCTCGGTCGGCGAGATCGCGAGCGTCAGCTCGCTGCGCTCGAAGCGCTCTCACGTCGCGGGAGCGGCGAAGGCGTCGTGGAGGCGATCGCACGAGTCGCGCGCAACAGCAAGGACGATGTCGTCGCGGAGCGTGCGGTGGCCACGCTCGCGGCCGTGGCGAGCGCGAACTCCGTGGAGGCGCTCGTCGCGCTTGCTGAAGATCCGCAGCGCGCGGCCGTCATCGTCGACGCGCTCGCGACGCTCGGTACGCCGCACATCGATTGGCTTCGCAGCGCGCTCACACATCCGGACGTCTCGGTGCGATGCGTGGTGATCGAGGCACTCGGTCGCATCGGAGACAACGGCGCCGGTGCCGCCGTGGTGGCGTCGGCGCTCAATGACCAGAGCGACGTCGTTCGCGCCGCCGCCGCTCATGCCCTTTCGCGGATCGACGTTCGCGGTGTGATGGGTGGCTGACTCCGGAAAGCGCCGTCTCGGCGCCGTTGGCTACAGTGCCGATGTCCTTGGATTTTCCCCCACGGTCTTCGTCCTGCTCCGGGACCTCATCGCCAGTCGCACAGGGGTCTTCTTTGCCGACGACAAGCGGGACCAGCTCGCTGACAAGCTGACGGACCTGCTGGATGCGCAGAGCATGTCGTCGTACCTCGACTACTACTACCTGCTCCGCTATGACGCCGACGCCGAGCGTCATTGGGCCCAGCTGTCGGACCGTCTCGCGGTGCCCGAGACGTTCTTCTGGCGGCAGGAAGAGCACTTTCGAGTGCTCGCCGAGATCATCGCGCCGGCCCACTTCGCGCGTCGGCCGGGTGTGCCGCTGCGCATCTGGAGTGCGGCCTGCTGCTCGGGCGAGGAGCCGGTCAGCATGGCGATTGCGCTCGCGGAGGCCGGTCTGCTCGGACGGCAGCCCATCCAGATCGTCGCCACGGACGCCAGTGCGGCGCTGGTCGAGCGCGCGCGGCGCGGCATCTACGGGGAGCGATCGTTTCGCAACCTGCCGCGTCCGCTCCGCGACCGGTATTTCCGCCAGCTCGAGAACGGCACCTGGGCCGTGGACCGGCGTGTGCATAGCGAGATCACGTATGGCGTCGCGAATCTCGTCGATGCGGCCGATGTGCGGCGTCTCGCCGTGGCCGACGTCATCTTCTGCCGGAATGTCTTCATCTACTTCTCCGACGAGACGATCGGCCGCGTGGCATCCCAATTCCATGATGGCTTGGCGGATGACGGCCACCTGTTCCTTGGCGCCTCTGAATCGCTCACGCGGATGGAGACCGGCTTCGAGCTCGACGAGGTGGGGCGGGCGTTCGTGTACGTGAAGGAATCGAGGAGTCGCCACGGCCGAGACTCACGCGCCGACGACGGTGCACGTACGCTTCCGCGGGACGGGTGAGATGGGGTCGAAGATTCGCGTGCTCGTCGTGGACGATTCAGCATTCGTCCGCAAGATCGTGACGCAGATGCTGTTGCGGAGCGACGAGATCGACGTGGTGGGCGCCGCGCGCGACGGCATCGATGCGCTCGAGCTCGTCGAGCGCCATTCGCCCGACGTCATCACGCTCGATCTCGTGATGCCGCGCATGAACGGCGTCGAGTTCATCCGCGCACAGAACGCGCGGACGCGGGTGCCCATCGTCATCTGCAGCATCGCGAATCAGTCGGGCGAGATGGCCCTCGAAGCGCTCGAGTTGGGGGCGGTGGACTTCGTGCAGAAGCCCACCGCGCTGGCGACGGATCGCGTTTACGAGATCGCCGATGAACTGGTCGAGAAGGTGTTGAGCGCGGCGAAATCCGTGCGCCGCGTGGCGCCCGTCCGGGCGGCTCCCGCTCCCGTGCGTGCTGTTCGTGCGTTCAGTAGGACGAGCGGCACCCAGACCGATGTCGTGGTGCTGGGCATTTCCACCGGCGGGCCGCAGGCGCTTCGGCGCCTGATTCCACAACTGCCGGCGGATTTTCCCGTTCCTGTCGTGATGGTCCTGCACATGCCCCTCGGCTACACCGCGATGTATGCCCAGCGGCTGAACGCGATCTGTGCCCTCAGCGTCGTGGAGGTGGCCCACGGCGACGTGCTGGCCCCGGGCGTGGTCTGGCTGGCTCCCGCGGGGCAACACCTGACCTTCGTGCGATCCCCAGGCGGCGAGGTCCGTGCACACCTTGACCTACGCCCCGCGGACACCCAACATCGTCCCGCGGTGGACGTGCTGTTTCGCTCCGCCGCGGATGTCTTTGGGCCTCGCGTCCTCGGGGTCGTGATGACCGGCATGGGCAGCGATGGCCTGCTCGGCGCAGCGCACATCAAGGCGCAGGGAGGCCGGATCGCCACCGAAGCCGAGGGCTCGTGTGTAGTTTACGGGATGCCACGCGTCGTCGACGAGGCCGCGCTGAGCGATCGCAGTGCGACACTGGAAGAGATGGCAAATGCCATTACGGAGCTGATCTGAGATGGCGAGCATCATGATCGTGGATGACTCCAACTACACGCGCCGGACACACCGGCGCATTCTGGAGTCGGACGGACACACGGTGCTCGAGGCCGCGAGCGGCATGGCCGCCATCGAAGGCTACTTCGTGCACCATCCCGACCTCGTGCTCCTCGACCTGACGATGGAAGACATGAGCGGACTGGAGGTGCTGCAGAAGTTGCGCGAATTGCAGCCCGACGCACGCGTCATCGTCATCAGTGCCGACGTGCAGCGCACCACGACACAGATCGTCGCCGATTCCGGGGCGCTGCGTTTTCTCGGCAAGCCGGTTACGGCAGACGGCCTCCTCGACACGGTTCGCAACGTGCTCGCGGAGACGAGCACGTGACGAGAGAGGAGGTCGACCACGATGCGCTGACCGAGCTGTTCAACATCGGTCTGCACCGTGCGGCCGCGTCGCTCTCGGAGCTCACGGGGCAGCGGATCATCGTCGACCTGCCGCGACTCTGGGTCTGCCCCATCGAAGAGACGCACGACCGGCTCCTCGACCTCATGGACGGCGACCTCGCCACCGTGCATCAGATCTTTCGCGGTTCGGTGACCGGCGACGCCGTGCTCGTCCTGGATTACGAAGCGGCCGCTCGGCTCGCCCAACTGATGACCGATGGCAGCGTCGCCACGCAGGGCCGCATCGATCAATCGGCGCGCGAAGTGCTCACCGAAGTGGGCAACGTCATCCTCAGCTCGTGCCTGAGTGCCTTTGGCGACATGCTCCAGGTCGCGGTGACGTTCTCCGTGCCGCGCATGCGCCTCGAATCGCTCGAAGGCATGCTTCGGTCGCTGAAGGTGGATGACGCCGAGCTGCAGTACATACTGCTCGCGGCCACGCGCTTTCGACTCACCGAGGGCGAGGTCGGCGGATACCTGATGATCGCGGTCGGTATGCCATCGCTCTCCCTCATCAACAAGGCCCTCGCGGCGCGCGAGAACGGCTGACGTGGCGATCGAGGAACGACTCGTCTCCCTGGACGCGGCAGCGCTCCCTCTGCTGAGTGACCTCGGCGAGCTGCTGGAGCTCGGCGTCTTCACGCTCGACACGGACCTCGTGGTGCGCGGCTGGAATGGCTGGCTCGCGAGTGCGAGCGGCATCGACGCCGCGACGATCGTCGGGACGTCCCTGTTCGATCAATACCCCGAAATGCGCGACGGACGCGCCGAGGAGGCGCTGCAGCGCGCGCTCACCGGCGCCACCACGGTGTGGGCGCACCGCTTTCATCGCTACCTCCTGCCCCTCTCGGCCCCGCAGGGGTACGAAGCGTTCGATCGTATGCAGCAGAGCGCGCGTATCCTGCCGCTCATGCACGACGATGTCGTGGGCGGCGTGATCGTGATCCTGCAGGACGTCACGGAGCGCGTGGCCCGGGAGGAAGAGCTCAACGCTGCACTCCGCCGCGCGGAGGTGGGCAGCCAGGCCAAGTCCGACTTCCTGGCGTCGATGAGTCACGAGTTGCGCACGCCGCTCAGCGCGATCGTCGGCTACATGGACCTGCTCGAGGGCGAGATGGTCGGCGCCATTGCGCCGCTTCAGCGCACGTACCTCGGCCGCGTGAAGTCGGCGGCACATCACCTCATCAGCGTCATCGAGGAGATCCTGTCGTTCTCGCGCGTGGAGGCGGGCAAGGAGCACGTCTACACCGAGGTGGTCGAGGCGTCCGTGCTCGCGCGCGAGGTCGAGGAGCTGTTCGAGCCGCAAGCGTTGCGCAAGAACATCGCGCTGCACGTCGTGTTGCCGCCTGCGCCGGTGACGATGTACACGGACGCTACGAAGCTGCGGCAGATCCTGATCAATCTCGTGGGCAATGCGATGAAGTTCACGGACGTTGGCGAGGTGGCGATGGACATGGTCGTCACCGACGATCGCGTGTACTTCCGCATTCGCGACACGGGACCCGGTATCAACGAGTCGGATCTCGCGCGAATCTTCGATCCATTCACGCAGATCGACCAGTCGCTCAAGCGCACGAAGGGCGGCACGGGGCTCGGCCTTCCGGTGAGCCGCCGGCTGGCGCATCTCCTCGGCGGCGACCTGCTGGTGGAGAGTGTCGCCGCGCAGGGGACGACGTTCACGCTGTGGATTCCGCTCGACGCGAGACCGGCGTAGCGTCTGTCGCCGTTCGTCAGCGCGTCGGCTCTCGAATCTGATGTAGTGTATTGATCCGAGGATTCTTCAGCGTCTGGACGCTGCCTCGTGGCCAGCGGATTTCGATTCGATCGATCTTCGTCTGGTCGGCGAGGCCGAAGTGCACCACGCGGCTGGACTGGGCCAGGTAGCCGCCCGCGGGGTTCACTTGCCGGACCATCTCCGTCTTGCCGACCCAGAGCCGAACCACTGCGCCGATCGCATCGCGGTTGCTCTTCGTTCCTGTCAGTCGCAACGCCACGTAGTTCCGTCGTGGAAACCGGTTGCCAAAGAAGTACGGGCGATCATTGAAGTTGTTGGTCACGATCTCGAGACGCCCATCGCCCACGAAATCGGCAACGGCGGCGCTCCGTGAGCTTCGTGCTGCCTGCTGGCCGCCGATCTTCTCTTCCTGATAGATGCCGCCGGTTGGCGGTTCGATTCCGAAGGTGGCCGCGCGATCGGTGAACGTGCCGTTGCCGTTGTTCATCATCAACTGGTTGGGCCAGTAGTAAAACGGATACCCCATCCCCGAGGTGATGAACGCGTCCTCATGGCCATCGTTGTCGAAGTCGCCAGTCGCGATGCCCCATGGCCAGAGGCTCTCGAGTCCAGCTGCCGCGGCGGTCTCGGTGAATTTCCCGTGGCCAAGATTCCGATAGAGCGCGTTGCCGAAGAGCAGGTCATCGTAGTTCTCGCCCTGCATCTCGAACATCGTCTTCTGCATCTCGGTGAAGTGCGCGGCGCTCTCGTCCACCGTCGCGCCGGCCGGGGAGAGGAACCGTCGCCGCTGCGTCCGCGTCGCCACGTCGAGAGAGCGGTGGCGTGCGTCGACGCCCATCCACATGTCCGAATGCATGTCGACGACGAAGAGGTCGAGTCGTCCGTCGCCGTCATAGTCGAACACCTTGGCGCCGATGGCGCCGTGTGGCGTGCGGCCGAGTGTCTCGAGGGTGACGTCCTTGAACGTACCGTCGCCGTTGTTCCGATAGAGCTGGCCGCGGCCGAACATGCTCGGCACAAAGACGTCGAGATATCCATCCTCGTCGTAGTCGAAGACGGCGACGTCACCAGCCCAGCCGCGGCCCCCGAGCCCCGCCTTCTCGGTGACGTCGGTGAAGGTGCCGTCCCGATTGTTGTGATAGAGGATGTTGGATTCCACGGGACTCGTCATCAACTCAGCGAGGTCGGCCTGGCCGACGAAGTTCTTGCCCACGGAGTCGTAGACGTCAGTGGTCCAGTGCGCCGTGTTCGTAAGAAACAGGTCGAGGTAGCCGTCGTTGTCGGAGTCGAAGAACACGGCAGTCTGCGAGTGGCCCACATGCGTCACTCCCGCCTTTGCCGTGACGTCCTCGAACGTGCCGTTCCCGCGATTGTGGAACAGCGTGTTGCCTCCGCGCGTGGTCGTCACGAAGAGGTCCTGCTTGCCGTCGTTGTCGTAGTCGGCGAACGTCGCCGCCACGGACACTCGGCCGTCGAGCGTCACTCCCGCCTTGGCGGTCACATCCTCGAACGTGCCGTTCCCCTTGTTGCGATACAGCGCGTTTGGACCGTGCTGGCTGAGGAAGTAGATGTCCTCGCGGCCGTCGTTGTCGAAGTCGCTGATCGCGAGTCCGGCACCGTGATCATACAGATTGACGTGGAAGTCCTCGCCCTGTTCCTTCGCCAGGAAGTTCATGCGGAACGTGATCCCGGCTTCCCTGGCGCGCTCCTGAAATCCCGGCCCTGCGGTGAGCGCACCCGTCGCGTCACGCGGAGTCCAGCCGAGGAGGGCGCACGAGGCGATCAACCCCGCCACGACAACCGCGATCGCGAACGCCGGACCTGCTCTTCTGCTGTCGTTCATGGTCGTGCCGGCACAGCTGCCGGACGAGCGCTCTCCTGCGCCGCCATCGCTTTCGCCACGCCATTCGTCCAGCCGAATCCGTCCTGCGTTGGATACTCACCGCCGCCGGCACGCTTGCTCAAGTCGGTGACGTCATACTTCTCCGTCATCTTCCCCGTCACGCGGTATGTTCGACGATTGAGCGCGAGCCAGCGATTGCGCGCGTCGTCCGCGATATCGGAGCGTCCGTACGCCTGAACGGCTTGCATGCCGAGCCATTGCAGCGGCGGCCAGCCGTTGGGCGCATCCCACTGCTGGCCAGAGGCACTCAACGTGGTGACGAACCCGCCGGGCTTGAGGAAATCCCGTCCCAGACGAGCGGCGACGGAGCGTCCCTGCTCCGGTGTCGCGAGACCAAAGTATAGCACGGCCGCTGCGGCCATCGTCGGGCGATCGGTCACACGTTGGCCAGTTCGCCAGCGGACATCATAGAAGTACCCCTCGGCGGGATCGTAGGCGATGGCGAGCAGTGCGCGTCGCCGGCGCTCGGCCATGGCTGAGTAGCGCGCCGCCACTTGTGCGTCTCCTGCCTGTCCGCGCGCGACACGCAACGCCGCGATCGTACGCTCGGCATGATACAGCAGGCTGTTCAGGTCGACCGGAATGAGCTCGGTGGTCTCCAGCGATCGGAGGTCGGCCGGGTCGCGCATCCAGCGGCTCGAGAAGTCCCAGCCGCTCTCCGCGGACGCCCGGATGTTGCGATACAATGCTTCGCGCTGCCCCTCAGGGAGCCGCTGCGCCAACTCGTAGTCCTCGCGGTATGACTCGGGCCTCGGCTCCGGCCGATCGTCCCAGTAGCGATTCAGCAGCGAGCCATCACTGAGACGAACGACTCGGCGCGCTGCGTCGCCGGCCGCAACCGATTCGGCGCCGGCCATCCAGAACGCGTGCTCGCCTTCCATCGCGTCCAGATACGGGAGCGCTCGCGCAGTGTCCGTGGCCGTGGCGTAGAGCCCAACCATGGCCGCGAAGTACGGCGGCTGGCTGCGGCTCAGATAGTAGGTGCGATTCCCGTTCGGAATGTGCCCGACCGTCTTTACGAGATAGGCGAAGTTGTCGAGCATGTTCTTGACGAGGTCGGTGTGCTTGTCCTGAATGAGGCCGAGCATCGTGAAGTACGAGTCCCAGTAGTAGACCTCGCGAAAGCGCCCGCCGGGCACGACGTAGTCGCCCGGAAGCGGAATCAGCGACGACCGGGGATCGACGGAATCGGCCGGCCGGGTGAGTGCCGGCCACAGCGCACGGATGTGCTCCTCCATCGACTGCGACGTGTCGGACCGAACTCCATCACCCGCAGCGCGAGGAGGCTCGAAGTGCCGGGCGACGAAAGTCTTCAGGTCGAAGTCGGGGCTCCCTTTCGCGACAGCATATCGAGCGGCGATGTCGGCGGGCGCGAACAGCGGCTTCGCGTCGACGAACGTCTTGGAATCTGGAAAGACACGCGCGAGCTGCACATCGTGAAAGAGCGGGCCGAGGTCGTGCGCGGGATCGTACAGCGTCGCTGCCGTGACTGGTGCGACGGCGGGTGCCGCCTGCGAACTGCACCCGATGGCAAGCGTGGCGACTACGAGGCGAGAAACACGTCCGATCCGATACGACAGCGACATCATCAGCACCTCCGGTTGTGAGGAGAGCGCACACCCACCGTGTTGGGAACGCAGTTCGCTCGCAGCACCTGCACTGTGCTGTTGTTTCGCGCCACCAGTATCAGTGTCTCGCCATTCGGGCCGTGCAACAGCTTCATGTGCCGCACTTCTCCTTCGATGGCGAGGCCGCTCGACTGCATATCCACCGACGACAGCGCGCCGGTGCCATCACCGCGAAGCATCAGGCCGTAACTCGCATCATAGCGCCCCTGCACCGGCGTGACGCCATAGAGATTCCCGCCCACCAAAAGGTCCATGTGTCCATCCGCATCGAAATCGCTCGCGAGTGCGGCGTAGATCGGCGCGAACTGCGCCTCGACGGGAAGTGACCGCAGCTCGAAGGTACCGTCGCCCTTGTTCAGCGCGAGAGCACTGGCGAATGTCCTTGCGTCGAGCACATTCGCCTTCTTGAGGTCGGCCGAGGGAAAAATCTCGTCGACCGCGCGTGCACCGAAGGATTTGTACGTGGGGTATTTGCCGGCCAGCGACGGAATGAGCTTCACCAGCTCGTCGCGCCCCGCGATCGGGTAGCTTACCCCCTGCTTGTAGACACTCACGATCTGTTGCAGCCCGCCGTCGTGTGCAAAGTCACCGACGTACATGCGCGCTGGTTCAGTCGCCGATGCGCGCAGAAACGAATTGAGGCCGAGGTTGCCGAGCACGAGATCCTTGCGACCATTGCCGCGCAGGTCGACGGCCGCGACGGTGTTCCACCAGCCACTCGTTTGCGCGAGTCCCGCTTCCGACGTTCGATCGACAAAATGGCCCTGCTCCTGTCGGAACACCCTGATCGGCATCCAGTCGCCGGCGACGACGAGGTCGAGCTGTCCCTTCGTGCGCGAGTCGATCCATGCGGCTGACGTCACCATCCCGACTTCCGAGAGCGCCGATGCCTTCTCGAGCGTGACGTCGGTGAAGCGCCCCGTGCCATCGTTCTGCAGCAGGCGACTGTGCGGCGCCACGCCATAATGACGCGATACGACGCGCCCGCCGACGAAGAGGTCCACGTGCCCATCGCCGTTGAAGTCGCCGGCCACCACGCACGACGCATTCTCGAGGAAGTTCGGTATCGCCGCGACATCGCGACGAAAGTGTCCCTGCCCATCATTGATGTAGAGACGGCTGCGCAGCGCGTCGGCAGTGTCCCAGAATTCGTTGCCGCCGCTCACGACGAATAGATCGGGATGTCCGTCGCCATTCGCATCGAAGAAGACGGCGTCCACGTCCTCGGCCAGGCTGTCCGCCGCCAACGCTGGCTGTGCGCTGGCAACGAAACGGCCGTCGCGTTGCTGGAGAGACAGGCGCCCGGGCTGCCACTTTGCTCCGCCAATGTAGACGTCGTCGAGGCCGTCGCCATTCACGTCGCCGACGGCGAGCGCGGGACCCTCCGTCGACAGCAGCCGCGGCATCAGCGGCTCGCGATCGAAGTCGACGAATGGGTTCTCCTCATGCTTGAAGTCGAGTCCCGTTGCCGACGACACGTCTGTGAACAGCGGAGCCACCGTTGGGCCGCTTCGATACCGATAGCGTCCGGTTGCGTTGCGCTGGTCGAGGACGAGCGCACTGTCCGCGGGAATGCCCGTCAACGCTTGATACCGATGATCGGGCCAGATCACGAGCAGCGAATCGATACGTGTCGAGTGGCCGAGCCCGACGTGCAGCCGCGGATCGACGGAGGACTGATAGCCGCGCGTCGGCATTTGTTCGAGCATCTGCGTCGCGCTGCCGTGCTTGATCACGACTGTCGCGCCGATGCCGGCAGTGTTCGCCCCAACGCCACGCAGCGTGATGGTGAGCGAGTGGTTGCCGTTCTGCGACCGCGCTCGATTGCGGTAGATCGACGCAGGCGCGTTGATGTTGTTGACGACGAGGTCGAGGGCGCCGCTGTTGTCGAGGTCCACATAGGCCGCGCCATTCGAGAACCCCAGCTGCGCGAGACCCCACGGCACGGCCATGTTGGTGAACGTCAAGTCGCCGTTGTTGCGAAAGGCATGATTGGCGAGTGCGACCTGCGGCATCTGTTGCAACAGCGCCTTCAGGTTGCTCGTCGTGACGCCATGCGCCAACGATGCCTGCACGGCCTCATTCCCGACATAGTTGATGTAGTCCATGTCGTTCGGCCGACGATAGATGCCGCTGGTGATGAACAGGTCCTTGCGGCCGTCGTTATCCAGATCCGCGAACAGCGGTGACCAACTCCAGTCCGTGGCAGACACGCCGGCGAGGTAGCCGATCTCGCTGAATCGTCCGCCGCCGCGGTTGAGTTGCAGCGCGTTGCGCGCATACTGCGGGTGATAGCCCGCCTTCAACCGCTCGTTGAAGAGGCTGAAGCTCTCCGAGCTCGCCGACGTCTTGAGAATGTCCTCTCGCTCCGGAAGCATGTCGGCAGAGAAGAGATCGGGCAGTCCATCATTGTTGTAGTCGGCTGCATCCACGCCCATCGAAAACCGGCTGGTGTGCCCTGTCGCCTGCGTGATCGACTCCGTGAACGCGCCCGTGCAATCGTTCATGTACAGGAAATCGTTTTCCTGGAAATCATTGGCGACGTAGATATCCGGACAACCGTCTCGATTGAAGTCGCTCACCACGACGCCGAGTCCGTATCCCTCCACCCCCTCGTAAATGCCGGCCTGTTTGCTGACGTCCACGAAATGTCCGGCGTCGTTCCGGAACAACCTTCCTCCAGCCTTCGGGTGCGGCACGCGCCGGTCCGCCTGCTCTCCGACAGTGCGCTCACTGTGCACGGAGTGATTGAGCAGGAACATGTCGAGGTCGCCGTCCCCGTCGTAGTCGAAAAAAACGGCCTGCGTGGAGTAACCGGCGAACTCCAGCCCGAACTCCTTCGTCCTGTCGCTGAACGTGCCGTCGCCGTTGTTGATGTACAGCACGTTTCGCCCGTGCTTCGACAGGTAGCGCACACCCGAGACGTAGATGTCGAGGCGGCCATCACCATTCACGTCGGCCATGGTGACGCCGGTCGTCCAACCGTCGATGCCGCGGACGCCAGCGCGTTCCGTCACGTCCTCGAACGCGTAGTTGCCTTTATTGAGGTAGAGCTTGTTCGGGCCGAGGTTGGAGGTGAAGTACAGATCCGGCAGGCCGTCGCCGTTGACGTCCCCTGCCGCAACGCCGCCGCCGTTGTAGTAGTAGAGATAGGTGAGGAAGTTGAACGTGGTGTCGTCAGGCAGCTTGTTCTCGAACGTCACGCCCGTCGCCGAAGTCGGCAGAAGCTCGAACAGCGTTGGCGCCGCCTTCTCGCCGCGACACGCCGCGAGGGCGATGACGCACACGCCAATGCAAAGCGCGCGAAGTCGCCCTTTCCGGAACCCCGCCCTCATGCCAGACTGAGAGTGCATTGTTTCGATCGCGCCAACCGAAGTTCCTTACCGAGTGTGATGATTACCATGACCCACTTCCCACCACACCGTCTCGTCGTTTCCTGCGTCACGCTCGTCGCACTTTCGACGCTCATGAGCGGATGCGCAAAATCGACCGAAGAGAGCCAGGCTCAAGGCGCACCAACTCCGGCAGCAGCACCAACGCGCGACAAGGTCACGGCGGACGACGTTCAGCGCGCGCCCAATGTGCCGATCGAGCAACTGTTGCAGAGCAAGGTGGCCGGCATCATCGTGACACGCACGGACGACGGCAGCGTGGCGATTCGCATTCGCGGCTCGTCCTCGTTCTCGGGCAATAACTTTCCACTCTACGTCGTCGATGGCGTGGCCATTGCCTCCGGCCCGGGCGGCAGCCTGCCCGGTATCAATCCGTATGATATCGCTTCCATCAAGGTGCTCAAGGAGGCCACGGACATCACGATGTATGGTAGCCGTGGCGCGAATGGCGTAATCGTCATCAAGACCAAGCAGGCGCACTAACGATTCGTACCGGTCGCGCGCGCGAGACCGGGCGGGCGAACCGAGCGAAAGACGAGGGGCCCGTCGTTGTTTCTCGCAACGACGATCAGCTCTCCGGCCGCCGTGCGAACGCGCTGGATGTCGCGCGACTGCCCGGGCACGTGAAATCCGCTTTCGGGCGATCGCACGGGCGTGAACGCGCCCTTGCCGTCGCCGTGAAGCAGCAGGCCCTCGCTCGAGGCCATCCGCCCAAGCTCGGGCCTGAAGCCATCGAAGTTGCCCGCGATGAGCAGGTCGGTGTGACCGTCACGGTCCACATCAGTGGCAAGAATGCCGTACACCGGCGCCAGCTGGGCTTCGGCCGGCAGCGGCACCAATGTAAAGGAGCCATCGCCGTTGTTGTGCACCAGCGATGTCGCAAAGTCATAGGCCGTCTTGCGCCCGGCATCAGCCAGTTCCTTGACCGAAAAGATGTCCGTGACAGCCTGTTTCGCGAAGGCCTTGTAGCCCGTGTAGCGCGGCGCCAGGTAGGGCAGCGTCTTGAGCAGCTCGTCACGCAACGTGATTGGATAGCTGACGCCGCCATTGTACTGCGTGATGATCTGTTCGACCGAGCCGTTGCCATCGAAGTCCTTGACGAACATCTCGGCGGGTTCGCGCTCGGAAGCGTGGAGGCGTCCATTCAGCCCGAGATTCCCCACCACGAAATCGACTCGGCCGTCGCCGTCGACGTCAGCTGCGACGATCCGGTTCCACCAGCCGTTGCTCTTCTCGAGGCCGCGGACCTCCAGCTTCTTCAGCTTCCCTCCGCCCGCGTTCCTGAAGATGGTAATCGGCATCCACTCGCCGACGACCACCAGGTCGAGACGTCCGTCGCCATCGACGTCGCGCCACACGGCATCAGTGACCATGCCGATGTGCTCGAGCTCCGGTGCCAGCGTCGCGGTGACGTTGGTGAAGTGTCCCTTTCCGTCGTTCTTCAGGAGCATGCTCTGCGGGTCGGTGCCGTAACGCCATGGCGTAACGCGGCCACCGACGAACAGGTCGATCGCTCCATCGCCGTCGTAATCCGCCGCGACGACCCGTGAGCCACTGGAGCTCTCCGCGGGAAGGCTGCCTTCGGGCGCCTTGCGGAAGTGACCTCGACCATCGCCGAGGTAGAGGCGATCCTGCAGCGCGGAGGCGCCTTCCGAGTATTCGTTGCCGCCGCTCACCACGTACAGATCGAGGTGCCCGTCCCTGTTTGCGTCGAAGAACACGGCGCCAAGATCCTCGGAAATCGAATCCGGCTCGAACACGCCCGCGTTGCTGCGCAGAAACGTTCCGTTGGACTGCTGCATGAGCAGTTGACTGACCTGCCCCTTTGCGCCACCGATGAAGATGTCGTCCAGCCCGTCGCCATTCACGTCGGCCACGGCCATCATCGGTCCCTCGGTGGAGACGAGTTTCGGCATGAGCCGCTCGCGCTCGAAATCGATGAACTCGTTCTCCTGATGCTTGAAGCCGAGCACTGCGCGGTCGGTGACATCGACGAGCAGGGTAGCGATTGCTTTTAACGGCGATGTCGCACCGGGCAGCGTCGCTTCCGCCTGGCGCACCGTCACGAGCTGGTTGGCGGGAAGGTGTTGTTTCACGCTCACGCGTCCATCGGGCCACACGACGCGCAGCGAGTCGATGACGTCTGACTTCCCGATGCCAAAGTCGAGCACGTAGTCCACGCTCGACTGGAAGCCACGCGTCGGGGACTCCTCCTGCATGAAGGTGCTTCCGCCCGCGAACACGCTCGCGCGCGCGCCGACGCCGAAACGGTTCTTCTGTTCTCCCTCGAGCTTCACCTTGAGGAAATGATTCTCGGGGCGCAGCGCGCGCGCGTTGTTGCGGTAGATGAACGCTTCCTGGTTGACGTTGTTCACGACGAGATCGGGCGCGCCGTCTCCGTCGAGATCGCCGTAGGCCGCGCCGCTCGAGATGGATGGCGTGGAAAGCCCCCATGCGACCGATTCATTCGTGAACTGCATGTTGCCGGTGTTGTGGAACGCGTAGTTCGAGAGCCGCGTCGTGCTCATCGCCTTCGTCAACTTCAGGAAATCCGCCTTCGACTTGCCACCGCTCGTGACGGACTTCATTGTTTCGTCGCTGGCGAGATAGGCGATGAAATCCTGCGACGTGATGTCCTTGGCAAGGCCATTTGCCACGAAGATGTCCTTGTGGCCATCGAGGTCGAGGTCGGCGATGAGCGCGCTCCAACTCCAGTCCGTCCGCGCAACGCCGGCCATCCACGCGATGTCGGTGAACGTGCCGTCGCGGTTGTTCCGCTGCAGCATGTTGCGCATGGACTGGTGGCCGTACCCATTCTTCACTTTCGTCTGGTAGGCATCCCACCCCTCGAACTGCGCGGTCATCTTGAGGCGGTTCTCATCCTCCGGCAGCATGTCCGTCGTGTAGATGTCGGGCCATCCGTCGTTGTCGACGTCGGCGATGTCCAACCCCATGGAGAAGTAGCTCGCCACCGCCACCTGCGCGTCGAGCGAGTCGGTGAAGGTGCCGTTCTTCGCATTGATGTAGAGGTAGTCGCGCTCGAAGAAATCATTGGCGACGTAGATGTCCGGCCATCCGTCGTTGTTCACGTCGGCGACGACCACGCCGAGTCCGAAGGCAGCCTCGGGGCTGTGAATGCCAGCGGCCGCGCTCACGTCGGTGAAATGGCCCCCGTCGTTGCGATACAGTCTCGCGCCGCCATTCGTATCGGGCACATTGCGCATGTTGCGCAGCCCGAAGCTGCTGACTGCGCGCGGAGAATTGCGGATCAGGAAGAGGTCCAGGTCGCCGTCGCGATCGTAGTCGACGAAGACGGCCTGCGTCGAATAGCCACCATCCGTTACACCGTACTCCGCCGCCATCTCCTTGAACGTCGGAATGCTGTCGGCGTTCAATCCCTGGTTGATCCAGAGCTCGTTCGCGCGTTGGGCAGGCGTGCCGGGTCCGGCGTGGCAGATGTAGATGTCCAGTCGGCCGTCGCCGTTCACGTCGGCGATGGCGACCCCCGTGCTCCAGCTGCCCTTCCGCGTCTTCACTCCGGCTACATCAGTGACGTCGCGGAAGTGGAAGTTGCCCTTGTTCAGGTAGACGCGTGGGCCACCCGAGTTCGACGCCAGGATGATCTCCGGTACGCCATCTCCATTGAGGTCGGCGATGGCCACGCCGCCGCCATTGTAGTAGTTGCGGTACGTGAAGACGTTGAGCTCCTGCGTCTCCGTGAGCGTGTTCTCGAATCGCACACCCGTGACGTTGGCGGGGAGCCGCGAGAAGAGCTCAGTGCCGGCGGCCGGCGCGCTCGCCAGTGGGACGTCCGCGCTCTCGTGCGCGCCGGTGCAGGACAGCAGACCAGCGAAGAAGCAAAGCGCCGGAGCGAGGCGCCACGACGAGAAGACAAAAAGCCGGATCATGCCGCCGGGAAAACGGGGTATGACGCACGATAGCCTGCCCAGATCGGACAGGCTATCGTGCGAACAGGTGCTATGAACTTTGCTCAGTAGCCGGGATTCTGCGTCAGCAACGGATTGGACGCGATCTGCGTCGTCGGGATCGGGAAGAGGATCTTGTAACCCGCATCGGCCGGCTTGTAACGGCGCGCCAGGTTGAACGTTCCAGCGCGGATCATGTCCTGCCGGCGCTTGCCTTCGGTGGCGAACTCGAACAGGCGCTCACTGAAGATCGCCGTGCGCACCGCGCTCTGCGATTGACCGGATGCAATCGGCTTCGCCGGGCTGAACTGCCGGGCACGGACGATGTTGACCTGCGCAACCGCGGCATCGGTCTGCCCCAGCTCGTTCAACGCCTCTGCCTTGATGAGGTACATCTCGGCGAGACGGAAGAACGGATAGTTGTTCGGGAACGAGTTGCCGTCTGGCGCGGTGATCAGCGGCGCGAACTTGTTGAAGCGCGCCCCTTCATTCTCGGCGGCCTGTGTCTCGTTGGCGATGGTGTCGACGAAGACGAGCGGATTGCCAGCACGATCCTTGGCCGGCAGCCCCGTGTCGAAGCTGTTCTGCGGGCCAACGAGATACATCGCGCGTCGCTTGTCGGCGGGATCGAACGCCCGGTAGGTATCGGAGACCGAGGAGAAGCCATTCCACGGTCCGCCCCCGAGGGCGAGCTGATTGTAGTGGAGCGTGCGCATCGGGAAGCTCTCGCCCAGTCCCGCCTCGGTCGACGAGTGCGCGATGTAGAAAATATTCTCCTTCGAGTCGTGATTGTCTGGGGAGAAGTTGTGGAACCAGTTTGTCTCGAGCGCGTACTGTCCCGAGTTGATGACGCGATCCGCAGCGGTAATCGCATCCTGCCAGTGCGCTGTTCCCTTGGTCAGTCCGGCAGCAGTGACGGAGCCGCTAAAGACCTGCGCATTGACGTAGAGACTGGCCAGGATCGCGTCGGCCGCGCCGCTGGTGAGACGGCCATTCTGGTCAGAGGGCCGCGTAGCGGGCAGCACCGCGCGGGTCGCGATCAGCTCCGATTCAATGAACCGGAACAGTGAGTCGCGAGTCACTCGCGGATTGGCCGCGACTTCCGTGCTCGTCACGAGCGGCACACCGCCGAAGAAGTCCATCAGCATGTAGTAGTACCACGCGCGCAGCGTTCGCAGTTCCGCCAGCGTCTGCGGAGCCGTGGGGCCGCCCGCCTTGGTGATCACGTCGATCATCAGGTTCGCGCGGGCAATGCCACTGAACTGCGTGTTCCAGACGCCGTTGAGATCCTGGAGCGCCGACGCGCTGTTCGGGTTGAAGCCGTGCTTGAAGACCTCGAGCCAGCGACCATTGTCGTACCAATCCGTACCGCGCGTTGGAACGATGATCTCGTCCGTCGCGACCTCGGTGACGTTGTAGTAATCCTGCGTCGCTCCGCGCAAGCCGGCGTAAACGGAGGCAACGCCGGCCAGCACCTCTGCCGGACTATGGAATGCGTTGACTGGCGTGAGGGCGTCCTTTGGCACCTCAGTCAGGTTCGTGCAGCCGTAGAAGATCATCTGCGCAGGCACGATGAGCAGGGCGCCCACGGTGACCCGGCGGATCGATCGCGAAAGTGTATTTGTCATCAGCGTCATTACCTGTTGGTTAGGCGAATGATCAGTGCAATCCGGGCCGGTTCAGAACTGGACGTGCGCGCCAAGCGTGAACGTGCGAGCGCGTGGATACGTCAGGTAGTCGATGCCGCGCGAGGCGATGCCGGCGTCAACGAACACTTCCGGATCGTAGCCCGAGTACGGCGTGAAGAGCAGCAGGTTGTCGCCCGAGACGTACACGCGCGTGGTGCGCCCGGCGCCGAGCATACCAGGCAGCGTGAACGTGTATCCGGCCGTGGCGTTCTGAAGGCGCACGAACCGGCCGTTCTCGATCCAAAGGGACGAGTAGATAGACGGCTGGCCGATCGCAATCCCGTCGTTGAGGGCCGTGGCGAGGAAGTTTCGATCGGACTTCGCGTTGCTCTTCGTCGAGTACACCAGCGCGGTGTTGTTGAAAACGTCCTTGCCGAACTCCGCGCGCCACAGCCAGCTCACGTCGAACCTGCCCTGCGCGCCGTTGCTGCGCAGGCCCAGGCTGAACTTCGGGTTGGCGTTGCCGATGATCATCTCGTCGTCGCCGGTGGGCGCGATGGTTTCTCCATTCGTGCAGCCGGTGCTCTTCGCCACACAGCTGAACACCTGCTGACCAGTGGCGTTGACGTGAAGGAACTTCGGACCCCAGAAGGTCCCGAGCGGCTGGCCCGGAATCAGCCGTTGCGAAGTCCGGCCGGACTGACCCTGCCCGAATACCCCACCCGTGATGATGTACGGCGCGTCTCCCAGGCTGATGACCTCGTTGCGCTCCACGGAGAGCACGAGACCCGACGAGAACGTCCGCGCGCCCTGCTCGATCAGCCGCGCATCGACCGTCGCCTCGAAGCCACGGTTGCGTACGGATCCGACGTTCTGGATCTGCGTCGAAACCACGGCTGGCTGCGGCACGGGAACGGTGAGCAGGAGATCCTTCGTCGTCTTCTGATAGACATCGAAAGCGCCCGTGATCCGGTCGCTCTTGATGCCCCAATCGATCCCGAAGTTCGTCTGTTCGGACGTCTCCCACTTGAGGCTGGGATTCTCGACTTGCGACGCGGAAAGACCGGTGACGAGAACGCCGCCAAACGGATACTTGGCGCCGGCATCGGTCCTCAGCAGCAGCTGCGTGGCATATGGCTGGACCGCCTGGTTTCCCTGACGTCCCCAGCCTGCGCGCACCGCGAGGGTGGAGAACATCCGGCCGCGCATGAAGTCCTCATTGCTGATGCGCCACGAGCCCGACACCGCAGGGAACACCGACCACTTGTGTCCCTCTGCCAGACGCGACGAGCCGTCACGACGAACGACGCCGGTGAGGAAGTATTTGTCGTTGAAACCGTAGTTCGCGCGCGAGAAGAACGAAACCAGCTTGCTCTCCTGGATGTACGAGATGGGCACCGGCGAGGTCGCCGCGCTTCCTGCGCCGAGGTTGTTGAATGTGAACGCATCGGTGATAAAGCCCTGCGTGATGGCTTCGAAGCCATTGTTCACGAACGAGCTGTACTCGTAGCCGCCAACGATCTCGAGCTCCTGCCGGCCGCCGATCCTCGGCGTTGCCGTGAGCAGTTGCTGGAAGTTGAGGTTCTGCAGACTCCGCTGCGCTTGGCGCGCGAGCCCGTTGATCGAAGCGCCGAGTGGGCTGGCGCGCGGCACGTACGTCTCGCGCACCGAGTTCGTGAAGTCGGCGCCCAGGGTCGTCGTCGCGGTGAGTCCCGTGAGCAGGCTCAGTGTTCCGGTCAGGTTCCCGAGCACCCTGTTCTCCGGTGCCTGGTCCGTGATCTGCCTGGCGAGGCCCACCGGGTTTCGCACCGATTGCGCTCCCGCACCGATTTCGTAATAGACCTGCTGCTGCGTGGCGGTATCCAGCACCGTGATGGGGTGCGTCGGATTGAAGATCGCCATGTTGGTGAACACGCCACCCGTAAACCCGCCACCGTTCTCCATGGCGAGATAGGTGTTGTTGACGCGCGACGCCGTGAGATTGAGGTCGAGATTGAGGCGTCCGTCCAGCGCCGCGTGCTGTGCGTTCAGTCGTCCCTGATAGCGTTTCAGGCCGTTCTCGATCACGACACCTTGCTGATCGAAGTAGTTCAACGAGGCGCGATAGTGCGTCTGCGGCGAGCCGCCGGAAAACGCCACGTTGTGGCTGTTCGAATACCCGGTGCGCTCGAGCGCACGCTCCCAGTCGGTGCTTGCCGTGCCGTTCAGGGAAGCCTGGCTCGCCGGCAGGGTCTTGAGCGCAATCTGCTCGGTGACGAAGGTCCGGAACTGATCGCCCGTGAGGAAATCGAGGTGCCTCGCCGGATTCGCCGCGGCGACGTATGTGTCGTAGTCGAGGCCGGACACGCCGCGCGAGCCGCGCTTGGTCTGGATGAGAACGACGCCGTTCGCGCCACGGCTGCCATAGATCGCGGTCGCCGCCGCGTCCTTGAGCACCGTCATCGACTCGATGTCGTTCGGGTTGATCGTGTTCAGCGGGTTGCGGTTGAGCGCCGCGTTCACGCCAGGCGTCGCCGCGCCAGCGACGCCGGTCTCATTCTGCAGCGGCACGCCGTCCACGACGTACAGCGGCTCGTTGCTCGCCTGAATCGAGGTGCCGCCGCGGATGCGGATCTGCACGCCGGATCCCGGCTCACCATTGTTGGTGCTCATCTCGACGCCGGCCACGCGTCCCTGGAGCATCTGTGTGGCGTTCGTGATCACGCCGACATTGGCCTCTTCCGCGTTCACGGTCGCCACTGAACCAGTGATGGACTCGCGACGCTGTGTGCCGTATCCGGTGACGACGATGTCACTCAGCACGGCGGCCTGCGGCGCAATCGCGAATTCGACGCTGATCGTGCCTCCCCCCGTGACCGTGGCACTGCGCGTTTGCGGGGCGAAACCAATGCGGCTCGCTCGCACTTGATGGAGCCCAGCGCTGACGGCGCCGATCGTAAACGTTCCGTCGTTTCTCGTGAGCGCGCCGTTCGCCGTTCCCACGATGCGAACGCTCACGGCGGAAAGGGGCTGCCGCGACGCCGAGTCGAGCACGCGTCCCGTGACGATGCCCGACGCGCTTTGCGCGGCCAGCGGCGCGGCGAGCAGAATGCTGCCCAGTACTGCGGCGAGCGCACATCGAGTGACTGCCATTCGACTGCCTCCAGAGTGGGTATCGCGTTCACGGACGGTTCGAGCGTCGGCGCATCGCAACCGGAATGGTACGGCATACGGCCACGACCCCTGGGAAGCGTCGCGTCACTGCAAATGTTCGTGCAAAAAGATCGTGCAAATTGTACCGCTGTTCGACAAAAGCGCAAACAAAGGTGCTTTCCAGTCTCCTGTAGTAGCGCCAAATCTCCGGGGAGACAAGTACAGGCTGTCGTAATAGATTGTGCAACCGTTTGCGCAATTATTGCGGTGCGCACTGCTTCCGGCACACTCGGACGAGGACCCCATGGCTGGCAATCGGGTCACCCTGAAGGACATCGCGAAGAAGGTCGGCCTCTCCATGGCGACCGTTTCGCGTGCGTTGGCCGACCATCCGGACATCAGCGGCGAGACGAAGAACCGCGTCCGCGAGGTCGCCCAGGCCCTCAGCTACATCCCCAACTACCGCGCGCGATACCTCCGCGCCAAGCACTCCCGGCTCATCGCCCTGATCGTCCCCGAGATGAACATGTTCTTCGTCCCGTCGATGATCACCGGCATCAACCGCGTTGTCCAGGCGAACGACTACTCGCTCATCGTCTTCCAGTCGGACAACTCCATCGTCCAGGAACGCCGGCTCGTCGAATACTGCACCCACCTCTCCGCCGACGGGGTGCTCCTCGTCCTGTCGTCCGAGACGACCAACCTCCAGCACCTCGACGTCCTCCACGAAGTCGACATTCCGGTCGTCCTGCTCGACAAGACGATCGACACCGTGAAGTACACGACCATCACCATCGACGACGAAGAAGCCGGCCGGGAGGCCGCGTCCTATCTCATCGACCGGGGACATCGGCGCGTCATCGGCATCTTCGGCGACCAGCGGCAGCGGATCAGCACCCAGCGGCTCAAGGGCTTTCGCCGAGCGCACGCCGAGCACGCGGTGCCGTTGGCCGAGACGCAGGTGCTGCGCGTCACCATCATCGACGAGCTCGAGGAGCAACTCGATCGCGCCTTCGCGGCGCATCCCGATCTCACCGCGATCTTCACCATGACGGACGAGCTCCTCGTCCACACGCACCACCTGCTCTCTCGACGCGGCGTCCGCATTCCCGAGGACGTCTCGCTCCTGGCGATCAGCGATGGCCAGGCGCCGTCGTTCCTGCATCCGAACGTCACGCACCTGCGCCACTCGGGGATCGAGGTGGGCGAGCGCACGGCGCACATCCTCATCGGCATGATCGAGCACAACTCCGACGCCATGATGGACGTGCGGATTCGCACTACGCTCGTGGAGCTTGGCTCTGTCGCCACGCTCGCCGCCCCCATCAAGCGGCGCGCCAAACGCTGACACCTTCCGATCCATGTTGAACACCGTCGCGCTCCTCGCGCAGCTCATGGCCCCCACGGCGACCCAACCGGTGCTCGCCTTTCCCGAACGTGGCCTGGACGACAGTGCCGCATATCAGGGATACAAGACGCGCATCTTCCGCGACGCGGCGGGCAACTCGCTGCAGGTCTACCTGGATGCGCGCGGCCAGCGAGTGGTGCACCTCTGGGCCGACGCCGGGGACGAGAGCCTGGGGTTTACGGCGAGGGCCACAA
>JBDSML010000233.1:0-34104 GCA_039915865.1 Gemmatimonadaceae bacterium
TCCGCACGAGCCACAAATTCCCTCTCGGCAATCGTGGTCGAACGCGATGGGCACGTCGCCCTTCGTGATCAATCCCTCGTTCACGACGTCGAGCATCTCGAGGAACGACATATTCGGACTCACGTCCGTCGCCTTGTACTCGACGAGCGCGCCGGCGGCCTTGGCGTTGGCTTGACGCCAGACCTTGAGCGTGATGTTCATCGTCCCGTCTGGTCGGCCCATTCCGGTCACTTGTAGCTCCGCTGCGACAGCTTGATGTTCTCGAAGATCAGCGGCTCCTTGTTGAGGGTGGGCTGCTTCCCTTCTCCCGCGTACTCCCAAGCGGCCACGTACGCGAACTTCTCGTCGTTGCGAAGTGCTTCGCCGTCTGGCGTCTGATATTCCGTCCGGAAGTGCCCACCGCACGATTCCTCGCGATGCAGTGCATCGCGACACATCAACTCACCCAGCTCGAAGAAGTCGGCGACGCGCCCCGCATGCTCGAGCGTCTGGTTGAGCTCAGCGCCGCTACCGGGAATCATGACGTCCTTCCAG
Organism: Gemmatimonadaceae bacterium; assembly: GCA_039915865.1. Taxonomy (GTDB): domain Bacteria; phylum Gemmatimonadota; class Gemmatimonadetes; order Gemmatimonadales; family Gemmatimonadaceae; genus AG11. Next base: position 535 of record JBDSML010000233.1, read on the forward strand.
AATTCCTCGCGCAATGCCGGAATGAGCTCGAGCGCCTTCGTGAGGCCGGCCGCGTCGCGTGCCATTCCGCAGTACTCCCACATGATGCGGCCGAGCTCACGATGGAACGACGCCACGGTGCGCTTGCCCTTTATGCCGAGCAACTTGCTCGTGCGTTGCGCGACATCCGCGACGGCGGCTTTCACTTCCGGCGCGTCGGCAGTCACCGGCTCCAGCTTCGCCGATGCCAGATAGTCACCGATGGTGTATGGCAACACGAAGTATCCGTCGGCGAGCCCCTGCATGAGCGCACTCGCACCAAGCCTGTTCGCACCGTGATCCGAGAAGTTTGCCTCGCCCGCCACATGCAGGCCGGGGATGGTACTCATCAGGTTGTAGTCGACCCACAGCCCGCCCATCGTGTAGTGGACCGCCGGATAGATACGCATCGGCACGGCGTATGGATTCTCGTCCGTGATGCGCTCGTACATCTCGAACAGGTTGCCGTACCGCTCGCGAATCTTGTCTTCGCCCAATCGCTTGATCGCGTCGGCGAAGTCGAGATACACGCCACGACCACCGGGACCCACGCCGCGCCCCTCGTCGCATACTTCCTTGGCCGCCCGCGACGCGATGTCACGAGGACACAGGTTGCCGAACGCCGGATACTTCCGCTCGAGAAAGTAGTCGCGATCCGCCTCGGCGATATCGTTGGGCGGCTTTGGCGCGTCCTCCTTCTTCTTCGGCGCCCACACGCGGCCGTCGTTGCGCAGTGACTCCGACATCAGCGTCAGCTTCGACTGATACTCGCCGTGCACCGGAATGCACGTCGGATGGATCTGCGTGTAGCACGGATTGGCGAACGCGGCGCCGCGCTTGTACGAGCGCCAGATCGCCGTCGTGTTGCAGCCCTTCGCGTTCGTCGACAGGTAGAACACGTTGCCGTAGCCGCCGGTCGCCAGCACCACGGCGTCCGCAAGGTGCGGCTCGATCGTCCCCGTGAGCTCGTCGCGCACCACGATCCCGCGCGCCCGACCGTTCACGACGATCAGGTCCAGCATCTCGGCGCGCGGGTACATCTTCACCCCGCCCCTGGCGATCTCCTTCTCGAGCGCCTGATAGGCGCCCAGCAGCAACTGCTGACCAGTCTGTCCGCGTGCGTAAAACGTGCGCGACACCTGCGCGCCGCCGAACGACCGATTCGCCAGCAGTCCGCCGTACTCACGCGCGAATGGCACGCCCTGCGCGACGCACTGGTCGATGATGTTGACGCTGATCTGCGCGAGCCGGTAGACGTTGCCTTCGCGCGAGCGGAAGTCGCCGCCCTTGATCGTGTCGTAGAACAGGCGCTGGATGCTGTCGCCGTCGTTCTGGTAGTTCTTCGCGGCGTTGATACCGCCCTGCGCGGTGATCGAATGCGCGCGGCGCGGCGAATCCTGGTAGCAATAGCAGCGAACATTGTATCCCAGCTCGCTGAACGTCGCTGCCGCCGACGCACCCGCCAGCCCCGATCCGACCACGAGCACCGTGTATTTCCGCTTGTTCGCCGGATTCACGAGCTTCATGTCGAACTTGTGCTTGTCCCACTTGTCCACCAGCGGACCGCTGGGAACCTTGCCAATCAGTGCGACTGTCATCTAGCGAATCACTCCGAAGAACACCGCCACCGGCACGCTCGTGAAGCCAAGCCACACCACGAGGGCGATCGCCGTCGGGATGCGTCGCTTCAACGGATGCGACGATGGCTTCGCGAGCCCGAGCGTGCGAACCGAGCTCCATGCGCCGTGGAAGAGATGTAGCATGAGAAAGAGCATCGCAACGACGTAGAACAGCGTCACCCACCACACCCGGAACGCGCTGATGACGTTCCCGTAGACGTTCACGTGCGTGAACCCCGGATACATGGCATCCGGCCGGCTCGCCATCGGGAACACGGTTCCCGTGGTGAAGTGCAAGATGTGGAAGACGATGAAGATCAACAGCAGCACACCGCCCCATCGCATCGTGCGCGACGCGACCGTGCTCACCTGTGGCTGCCGCACCGTGTACGACACGGCCCGAGCCTTTCGGCTGATTCGCGTGAACTGCCACGCCATCAGGATGTGCAGTACGAGCGCGGCGAGCAGGCCAAGTCGCACCAGCCAGAGCAGTTCGCCCAGGCCCTGAAGGAAGGCGGCATAGCTGTTCATCTTTTCCGCCCCGATGAACACCTGAAGATTGCCGACCATGTGTCCGATGACGAACATGACCAGCACCAGGCCAGTCACCGCCATGATCACCTTCTTGCCAATCGTCGAACGATAGAACCTCAGCATTACATCTTGATGGCCGACATGGGCTCGCGGACCGCGTCCGCGCTGCTCGCCAGCGCCGCCTTCTCGTCCGCCGTGAGCTCCACCTCGACGATCTTGATGAGGCCCTGACGTCCGAGCTTGCACGGAACGCCGAGATACAGGCCGGACATGCCGTACTCGCCTTCCAGCCACGCCGCGCACGGCAGGATGCGACGCTGGTCGTTCACGATGGCTTCCGCCATCTGCACCGCACCAGCCGACGGCGCATAGTACGCCGACCCCGTCTTGAGATGCTTCACGATCTCGGCGCCGCCGCCGCGCGTCCGCAGCACGATCGCGTCGAGCGTGGCCTTGTCCATCAACTGCGTGATCGGAATGCCGCTGACGCTCGTGTAGGAGATCAATGGCACCATCGTATCGCCGTGCCCGCCGAGGACCATCGCCTGGATGTCGCGCACCGAGCAGTCGAGCGCCTCGGCGAGGAAGGCACGATAGCGCGCCGTGTCGAGCACGCCCGCCATGCCGATCACCCGTTCGCGCGGGAAGCCGGTGGCCTCCTTGGCGACGTAGCACATCACGTCGAGCGGATTGCTCACGACGATGACGATGGCGTTGGGAGACGTGTTCTTGATCTGCTCGGAGACCGACTTGACGATGCCGGCGTTCGTGTTGAGCAGGTCGTCACGCGACATGCCCGGCTTGCGGGCGATGCCAGCCGTGATGATGACGATGTCGGAATCCTTCGTCTCCTCGTAGCTGTTCGTGCCGATGATGCGGCTGTCGTAGCCTTCGATGGGAGCGCTCTGCCACTGGTCCAGCGCCTTGCCCTGCGGAATGCCCTCGGCGACGTCCACCATGACGACGACGCGCGCGAGCTCCTTTTCGGCGACGCGCTGAGCGGTCGTCGCGCCGACGTTGCCGGCGCCCACGACGGTGATCTTATTGACCATGAGTGCGTATGTCTGAAGGTGAGTTGCTACGCATTCAAACCTATCGCGGTCGCGTGCTGACGCTACCCTCCCACCTGCGAGAGCGCACGCAATCCGCCGACGCGATGTGACAGCAGCGCGTGCTCCTGCGGCTTGTCCGCAAGCGCTTGATGCACGAATGGCGCGAGCGGCTGGCCGGTGCGGAGCGGCTCGCGCAGGTCGACCTCGTGGTCGCCGAAGAGACATGTGCGCAGGCGGCCGTCCGCGGTGAGACGCACGCGGTTGCAACTGCCGCAGTAGGTGTGCGTCATCGGCGTGATGACGCCGATGGATCCCGCCGCGCCCGCGAGCTGATAGTACGCGGCAGGCCCGTTGCCACGCGAAGGCCCCGCCGAGCTCGTGAGCGGACCCAACGCGTCCTGGATGCGCGACAGCACCTCGTCACTCGGCACGACCATCGCTTCCGTCATGGGCTCCAGCGAGCCAACGGGCATGAGCTCGATGAACCGCACATGCCACGGATGCTCGACGGTCAGCCGCGCGAAGTCGACGACTTCGTCGTCATTCACGCCCCGCATCACCACGACGTTCAGCTTGATCGGTCCGAGTCCGGCGCTCTGCGCGGACATCGCCGCGGCGACAGGATCGAAGCCCAGGTCGCGACGTGCAATGGCGACGATGCGATCGGCCTGCAGACTGTCAGCCGAGATGTTCACGCGGTCGAGCCCGGCGGCAGCCAGCGCTGGCGCGAGTTCGGGAAGCTTCACGCCATTCGTCGACAGCGCGATGTCTTCCACCGCCGGCACGTCGCGGATGAAGCGGACCAGTGTCGAGAGCTGTGGGCGGATCGTCGGCTCGCCACCGGTGATGCGAATCCTCTTGAGCCCCATTGGCGCCAGCTGCATGACTACCTCGCGGATCTCCTCGTAGCTGAGGATGTCCGCTTTCGGCAGCCACGGCAGACCTTCCAGCGGCATGCAGTAACGGCAGCGAAAGTTGCACCGGTCGGTGACGGAGATTCGCAGGTATTCGATCGTCCGCCCGAACTGGTCGACGAGTTCGCTCATGGCGACACCGCAACCTTGTTGTTGGGATCCACCCACTCCCGCGTGCCATCGACATAGTGCTCGCGCTTCCAGATCGGCACTCGGCGCTTGAGCTCCTCGATCGTCCAGCGCGAGAGCGCGTATGCCTCGTCCCGATGCGCGTGCGCGACGGCGATGCCGACGCTCGCCTCTTCCAGCGTCAATTCACCGAGGCGATGCACGATGGCGACGCTGGACGACCCAAAGCGATCGGCGGCCTCGGAGGCAATCGCCTCGAGCTCATGCTGCGCCATTACCTCGTAGGCGCTGTACTCGATGCCGGTGACGGCGCGGCCGTCGTTCACCTCGCGCACGACGCCGAGGAACAACAGGATGGCCCCGTGCGCAGGGGCGGCAATTTCGCGCACGAGCGCGTTGGCGTCGATCGGCTCGCGAACCAGCCGCGCGACGGGCGTCATCCGCCGGCGACCGGAGGAATGAGCGCGATCTCATCGCCTGAGGACACTCGCGTCGACGACGCAGCGTAGCGCTGATTCACCGCGACGAGTGGGAGCGCCGGCAGCAGTTCGGCGCCTGGTCGCCGCGCGATGGCGGCAAGCACATCTGCAACCGTCGCCTCAGACGGCAGATCGAGCGACACGCTTGGTGCGCCGAGGGCGTCAGCATACGAGGCAAAGAGAAGCACGGTCACGCTCATGGATGCATGCTACCGAGATGCAGTGAGCAACGAAAGCCTTCAGCAGAACAAGTGGCAGAAACGCGTGAGCCCCGGCAATTGGCCGGGGCTCAAGCGTCTATTTGTGAAGCGCTTACGCGTCGGTCTCCTCGTACTCATCCTCGTGCTCCAGCTCTTCGAGGCTGATGTTCGCGACCTTCGCGCGCAACTCCTTGCTCGGCTTGAACACGGGTACGGGACGCGCCGACACTTCGACGGGCGACCCGGTGCGCGGGTTGCGCGCCATCCGTGTCTTCCGATGCCGAATCTTGAACGTACCGAATCCACGCACCTCGATGTTCTTCTGCTCCTGCAACGCGTCCTTGATCGCGTCCAGAAAGGAATCAACAACGCGAGCACAGTCCTTCTTCGAGATCATCGGACCGGCCGTGCGAGAAATCTGGGCGGTTACTCGCTCGACCAGATCAGCTTTCGTCATGAGATGAGCCTCAGATCGGGCAGCGGAGGGGGGTGCAAGCTGATCGAACTTATCCGCGTTAACTCTTGTGTGTCAAGAGCTTAAAGCATTTCAAGGGCGTGACTTGCGTACAGTTTCCATGAACTGTTCAAAGAGCGGACGCGCGTCGTGCGGCCCAGGAGCGGCCTCAGGGTGGTACTGCACCGCGAAGATTGGCAGCTCACGATGCCTCAGCCCTTCCACTGTGCCGTCATTGAGGTTCACGTGCGTGACTTCGAGTGCGGGCGCCCCTGGAATCGATTCTGCGGAGCCTTTGACGGCGAATCCGTGATTCTGCGACGTGATGAGAATGCGGCCGGTTTCGATCTCTCGCACGGGGTGATTTCCCCCTCGGTGGCCGTACGGCATCTTCTCCGTTTCGGCGCCGAAGGTGAGACCCAGAAGTTGATGTCCCAGGCAGATGCCGAAGATTGGCACCTCGCGGTCGGCCAGGGCCCGCACGGTATCAGGCGCGTACGAAATGGCATCCGGGTCGCCGGGGCCGTTCGAGAGGAACACCCCGTCCGGCGACAGCGCCATCACTTCCTCGGCTGGCATCTGTGCGGGCACGACCGTCACGCGACAGCCCGCGTCGTCGAACAGCCTCAGGATGTTGCGCTTGATGCCGAAGTCATACGCCACGATGTGGTGTGACGACTGCGGGTTGCCCCACTGGTACGCCTCACCGGTGGTCACGCGCGATGCGAGGTCGAGCCCCTCCATCGACGGGCAGGCGTCGAGCGCAGCGAGGACTTCCGCCGTCGGTTCTGTTCCTGCGACAATGACGCCGCGCATGACGCCAGCGGTTCTCAGGTGCCGAGTGAGCCGCCGGGTGTCAATGCCTTCCAGGACAGGGATTTGTGCGGCCTCGAGATAGCTCGCGAGGTCGCCTTCGGCGCGCCAGTTGGAGTACGTCCGCGCCATCTCGCGCACGACAACGCCAGCGACCTGTGCTTCGCCTGACTCAGGGTCGGCTGGGTTGACGCCGTAGTTGCCGATCATCGGCGCCGTCATCACGACGATCTGTCCGCGGTAGGAGGGATCGGTGAAGACCTCCTGATAGCCGCTCATGTTCGTGGTGAACACCACTTCGGCAACGGTGGTCGTGAGGACCCCATGCAGCACACCACGAAACAGGGCTCCGTCCTCGAGGAGGAGGAACCCTGGCGTCGGAACTCGTTCCGTCACCTGCGTTAAGGCTTCGCGGGAGCCGGCGCGGCCGGAGTGGTTCCGGCGGGCGGCGTCGTTGTCGGCGCTGGCGTGAGGTTCACACCCGGCGTTGCCGTGGGAGCGGCCTGTCCAGTGGCCGGCGCCGTTGGCACGGCGGGCTGCGTAAAGGCCTGATCGAGCACGGACTTGGGTGCGCGCTGGCGCGTGGAGGCCAGCGAGAGCACGTACGACAGGAAGAGGAAGATCGCCCCGCCCCACCAGCCGAGCCGCGTCAGGAGGTTGCCAGCCTGCCGGGTGCCGAGCAGCGAGTCAGCCGAGCTGCTCACTCCGCCGAAGCTGGCGGCAAGGCCGCTGCCTTTCCCGCTCTGCATGAGAATGGCGGCGATCAGCACGACGCTGTCGAGGATGAGCAGGACGAGAAGAAACGTGAACATTCCGGCGGGCCGAGTTGGAGTCGTGTCTTTGGGGGTAACCACCAAATATCGCTGGACTTACGCGTTCCAGTCAAGCGGATATTTATGGTGCCGCCGCGCAGATCGTCGTCCAGCTCACCGGATCGAGACAGGCGCCGCCGACCAGCACCCCATCGACCTCGTCGGCTGCCAGCAGCGCGTTCGCATTCGCTGCCGTGACGCTGCCCCCGTACAGAATCGGGATGTCCTGCGCGCCGTTGCCCACCAGGTCGACGAGCGCCGCGCGAATGACCCTGTGGACGGCCGCCGCGTCGTCGGGGGTTGCCGTACGTCCCGTGCCGATCGCCCACACCGGCTCGTACGCGATGATCGCGCCGCGCACCGCCTCGTGATCGAGCATCGATAGCCCCGTGCGCAGCTGGTGGAGCACCACCTGCTCCGTTTCCCCGCGCTCGCGCTGGTCGACCGTCTCGCCGACACACAGCACGGGCGTCATTCCATGCTCGACCACCCTCGCGCACTTGCGCGCCGATTCCGCATCGGTCTCGCCGAAGACGTGACGCCGCTCCGAGTGGCCGACGAGCACGAACGACGCACCTGCATCCGCTGCGATGAGCGCGGAATTCTCGCCGGTGAACGCCCCCTTCTCCTCCGTGTGCACGTTCTGCACGCCGACGCGAATGTCTGGGCGCACCTTCAGCCGCTCGTGCACTGCGGCGAACGTCAGCGACGGCGGAAACAGGATGACCGTGCGATCGGACTGCGCGGCGTGCGACGCGAGAAACACGTCCAGCCACGCATTCGCCGCCGTGGGTCCCTGGTTCATCTTCCAGTTGCCCGCGAGCACCGGCTTGATATGGGCCATGTCGCTACTTCTCGTCGAGGATGGCGACGCCCGGCAGCGTCTTGCCCTCGAGGAATTCGAGCGACGCACCGCCACCAGTGGAGACGTGACTCATCTTCGACGCGAGGCCCGCCTGCTCGACGGCCGCCGCGGAATCTCCACCGCCGACGATGGTCGTCGCGCCCTTGGCGGTTGCCTCCGCCATGGCGTCGGCGATCGCGCGCGTTCCCTTGTCGAAGGGCGGCGTCTCGAACACACCCATCGGGCCATTCCACAGCACCGTCTTCGCGCTGAGGATCGCCCGTGTGTACGACTCCGCGGTGCGGGGCCCGATGTCCAGCATGGCCATGTCGGCGGGAATGTGGTCACGACCCACCGTCTTTGCCCTGCTGCCCCCTTCGATCGACGGCGCCACAACGGCATCATGCGGCAGGATCAAGATCGTCCCTGCCTTCTCGATGAGCTCCTCGGCCATCTGCACCCGATCGGGCTCCACGAGCGACGTCCCCGTCTCCAGCCCCATCGCCTTGTAGAACGTGCACGCCATCGCACCGCCGACGAGCAGCGCATCGACTTTCGGCAGCAGCGCTTCGATGACGTCGATTTTTCCTGAGATCTTCGAGCCGCCAAGGATGGCGACGAAAGGCTTCTTCGGCGTTTCCAGCGCGCCGTGCAGGTACGCCAATTCCTTCTCCATCAACAGTCCGGCCACCGCCGGCTTGAGGTAACGCGCCACTCCTTCCGTCGACGCATGCGCCCGATGCGCCGTGCCGAACGCATCGTTCACGTAGAAGTCGCCCAGCTCGCCGAGCGCACGCGCGAGTCGTTCGTCGTTCGTCTCCTCGCCGCCGAGAAAGCGCGTGTTCTCGAGCAGGAGTACTTCGCCCTCCTTGAGCGTGGTCGTCGCCTTCATGGCATCGTCGGTGTCCGTCGACTCGACGAAGATCACCTTTCGCGACGCCATCAACTGCGACAGTCGACGCGCCACCGCCCCGAGCGAGTACTTCTGTTCGGGTTTGCCCTTGGGACGTCCCAGGTGCGAGAGCAGCACCACACGCGCACCACGATCGAGCAGATAGTCGAGCGTGGGCAGTGCGGCGCGAATGCGGGTGTCGTCAGCGACGTGGCCATGCTCGTCGAGTGGGACGTTGAAGTCCACGCGCACGAGTGCCCGCTTGCCCTTGATCTGCTCGGGCGACAGGTCGCGAATGGTCTGCTTGGCCATCGATCAGAGACGCGCGCCGACGTACTGCAGCAGGTCGACGCAGCGCGAGGCATAGCCCCACTCGTTGTCGTACCAGCCGGACACCTTGAGCAGCATGCCGTCGACCACGTTCGTGCACTTCGAGTCGAGGATGCAGGAGTGCGGATTGCCGATGTAGTCGACCGACACGAGCTCTTCCTCGGTGTACTTGAGGATGCCCTTCAGCTCACCCTCCGACGCCTTCTTGAATGCGGCGTTCACCTCCTCGACGGTCGTCGCCTTGTCGAGCACGACGGCGAGGTCGGTCATCGACACGTCCGGGGTCGGCACGCGGATTGAGATGCCGTCGATCTTGCCCTTGAGCTCCGGAATCACGAGCGCCGTTGCCTTCGCAGCGCCGGTCGTCGTTGGAATCATCGAGATCGCCGCCGCGCGGGCGCGACGGATGTCCTTGTGCGGCAGGTCGAGGATGTTCTGGTCGTTGGTATAGCTGTGGATCGTCACCATCGAGCCGCGCACGAAACCGAAGTTGTCGCGAATCACCTTCACCATCGGCACGAGACAGTTCGTCGTGCACGACGCGTTGGAGATGATGTGATGATTGGCCGAGTCGTACTTGGTGTGGTTGACGCCCATCACGATGGTGATGTGCTCGTTCTTCGCTGGCGCGGAAATGATGACCTTCTTCGCGCCACCGTCGAGGTGCGCCTGTGCCTTCGCGGCTTCCGTGAAGCGACCGGTGGACTCGAGCACGATGTCGACACCAAGCTCTTTCCATGGCAGCTTCGCCGGATCCTTCTCGGCGAGGACCTTGATCTCGTCGCCGTCGATGGCGATGGAGTCGGCGCCGGCAACGACCGAACCCTGATACTCGCGATGCACCGAGTCGTACTTGAAGAGATGCGCGAGCGTCTTCGTGTCGGTGAGGTCATTCACCGCGACGAAGTCGATGTCCTTGACGCCCGCCTGCTTCGCCGCGCGAATGACCTGTCGGCCAATGCGGCCAAATCCGTTGACTCCAACGCGAATTGCCATCGCTATCTCTCCCGAGGTTTACCACCAGTCGCCAAGGGCAGGCGCCCGGCCAAAGGTCACAAAACTGAGAATGCGTGCACCACCGTCATGGAGCGCGGCAGCGCACGCGTTGAGGGTCGAAGCCGTGGTCACGACGTCGTCGACGAGGACGAGGTGCAAACCGCGAAGCGACGCGCGATCCGCAGACGCACGGAACGCGCCCGAAACGTTGCGGCGACGCTCCCCCGGTGTCAACCGCGTCTGCGTTTCCGTTGCGCGACCGCGAGCGAGCAAATCGGTGCGCATGGGAACACCCCAGGAATGCGCGAGCACCCTCGCGAGTTCCTCGCTCTGGTTGTACCCGCGCTCGCGTTCCCGAGAGGGCGCGAGCGGCACCGGCACGAGAGCAGCACGCTCGCGCTCGACATCGGCCGGAAAGCGAAGCGTCGCCATCCGTCGCGCCATGGCGGGCGCCACACCAGGCCATCCCTGATACTTGAGCGCATGCACGACACGTTCGGCAAATCCACCCGGCATCGCGTAGGCGGATCGCGCGGCGCGCACGTACGGCGGCAGCAGTGTGCACCAGGCGCACGCGACGGCTCGTCGCAGCGGATCGAATGGATGTCCACAGCGATCGCAGCGCGGCCGTGGTAGCTCCGTGGCGCGGAGCCAGCATGCGCCGCACACAAGCTCCCGCTCGCGCGCCGACCTCGCTCCCCCACAGATGCAGCATGCGGGCGGCAACAGCAGGTCGAGTAATGCAGCGCCGCCGGCGCGAAGTGCGGAAAGGGCAGGTCGATGTCGTCCCGATCGAAGTCGACGGACCTGCGCTTCCGCCCCTACGAAATCGCTTTCCACATCGCCGTCCGATCAGGCTCGACACGGAACCACATGCGAAACGCGATCGCTCCCTGCTCGATGAGCATGCCCAATCCGTCAGCGGCGCGATGGCCAGCCTCGCGCGACGCAGTGATCCACGGCGTTTCCGTGTTTTGGTACGCCAGGTCGAACACCGCGCACCCTGCGGGAAGCAGGCGCACGGGAACGGGTACGTCGTCGCCATGCAGACCCACCGGCGTCGCATTGACGACGAGGTCTGCGCCGGCGAGCGCCTCCTCCAGCGACGCAACCGCCTGCACCACACCACCGACCCGTTCGGCAACCTGCTTCGCTCGGTCCATGGTCCGATTGTACATGCGGACCTCGCCGAAGCCGCACCGTTCCGCCGCAACCAGTACCGCCGCGGCGCTTCCCCCTGCCCCGATCAGTGCCAATCGCTTTGGCGGAGTGTCGCCAAGCAGCGCACGCATCGTCGCCTCCGCGCCGCCGACGTCGCTGTTGTCGCCGACGAGCGCACCGTCCTCGTGCCAGTAGACGTTCACCGCGCCCACGCGCTCTGCCAGCGGTGAGCGCCGAGTGCAGCGTGCCGCGACGAGCTCCTTGAGCGGGATGGTGACGTTGCCGGCAGCGCGCTCGGTGCGCAGCATCGCCAGCGTCGCATCGAGCGCATCGGGAGCGACGTCGAGCGTCTCGTAGACGAGCGGAATATTCGCGGCGCGCAGCGCGGCGTTCTGGAAGCGGGGAGAGATGCTATGCGAGACGGGGTGGCCGAGCAGGACGAGTCGCGGTGGCGAGTCGATCACGGCTCGCCGGACACACGCTCAGCGGCGATGCGATCCAGCACTCGGCGGATCTCCCCTTCGAGCTCGTCGGCCGACGAGCGATACACATCGAGGTCTCCACCCATCGGATCGCTGATGGCACGTCCCGACGATCCGCGCGAGGGATACGCGGTGAGCATGAACGCCTTTCCCGCCCCGCCGAGTGCTTCCACGCGCTCGAGGTGATGCGGGCCCATGGTGAAGATGAGGTCACTCGCGTCGACGAGCGCGCGCGTGATCTGCTGCGAACGATGCGTGCTGAGATCGAGACGGCGTTCGAGACCGACAAGCAGCGCTCCATCGGACGCGGCGGCGCCATCCCACGAGCTCGTGCCCGCGCTGGCGACGTCGATGTCCACGAGCCCGCGCTCGATGACGTACTTGCGCGCCAGCGCTTCGGCCATCGGGCTACGACAGGTATTGCCGGTGCAGATGAAGAGCAGCTTCATGACCCTACGCATCTCCGATGAGGCTCGGCGCCGTCTCACGCAGCAACGCCGCGGGGATGGCGCCGGGCCGAATGACGCGCGGTGCGCGCCCGGTACAATCGACGACCGTGGATGGGGATGACGGACGCAGTGTGCCGCCGTCCAGCACGCGCAGCGTTCCGCGCGCGATCACCTGTGCCCACTGTTCTCGAATCTCGCGCGTGGAAGTGGCGGGGGGAACCCCGGGACGATTCGCGCTCGTCGACGTCATGGCGTCGCCATGCGCGCGAATGAGGTGCTGCAACGCAGCGTGCGACGTCCAGCGCACGGCGATGCCGCCCTCGGGACCGCGTAGTGCTTCCGGGACGCGCTTTTCTCCGCCTGGCAACACGAGCGTGAGCGGGCCAGGCCAGAACCTCGCGGCAAGATTCACCGCGAAGCTCGGCAACTGGAGGTCGAGCTTGGCGAGCATCTCGCTGCCCGCGATGAGCAGGAGGAATGGCTTGCCCTTCGGCCGGCCCTTCATCTCCACCAGCGATTCAACGGAGTCGCGGTCAATCGCGCCTCCGAAGCCGTAGACCGTCTCGGTGGGATAGGCGAGCACGCGACGCAGCTCCATCTGCTCGATCGCCGGCCGAATCGCGGCCGCGACCTCCGCGTCCGACCAGAATGGAATCGAGAGAGGCGCGCCGCTCATTCCGGAAGCCCGAACAGGGATTCGACGCGCGCGAAGTCACCGGGCTCGGTGACCTTCATGGCGCGCTCGCTGCCGCGTACGATCTTTACGGGGATTCCCAGCCGCTCCAGCAGTGCTGCATCGTCGGATGTGGAGATGTGTTCCGTGCTCGCGCGCCGATGTGCATCCACGAGCACGCGACGCGGAAAACCCTGCGGCGTCTGTGCGCGCCAGAGTCCCTCGCGATCGACCGTATGCGTGATGATGCCGTGCTCGTCGACGGACTTGATCGTGTCCACCACCGGCAGCGCGGCGATCGCACTCGTTCCACCGCGCACGGCGTCGACGACGCGGTCGATCGTCGCCATGTCGACCAGTGGGCGAGCGGCGTCGTGGACGAGCACGATCGCCGCTTCGTCGGGAAGGTCGTCGAGTCCATTGGCAACGCTCTCGCTGCGCGTGCGTCCGCCCACGGACACGAGCAGTCGATCGACGTCGCATTGAAACAGCCACGGTGGGGGATCACCCGCGTAGCGCTGCGGAAGAACGCACACCACCATGCCGACGTCGGGCCGTGCCATGAACGTCTGCACACTGTGGAGCAGCATCGGCTTGCCGGCAATCCAGCGGAACTGCTTGAGCTCCTCGCCGCCGATGCGCGAGCCACTCCCGCCGGCGACGATGATGACACCGACATCGCGCTCGATCACGCGAACACCCGCTCGAACAGATCGCCGATGGTGCGCACGCCGATCGCCTTCAGCCCCTTGGGCACACGCTTCGGCACCGCACGCTCCGCGAGATACGCCGTGGTCATTCCCATGTTCGCCGCTTCGGCCAATCGACGTTCAGCCTGCGACACCGGACGAATTTCACCGCCCAGACCGACTTCGCCGACGAAGACTGCCTCGTGCGCGAGGGAGCGGTCGTACACGCTCGACGCGAGCGCCGCCGCGACGGCAAGATCGCCGGCCGGCTCCTGAAGCCGCACGCCGCCGACGACGTTGAGAAAGACGTCCAGTTGCGCGAATGAAAGTCCCGCGCGCTTGTCGAGCACGGCGAGCAGCAGGGCGAGACGCCGTCCGTCGTAGCCCGTCGCGACGCGCTGCGGCGTGCCGAACCCCGCCTTCGCGGCGAGCGCCTGGATCTCGATGAGGATGGGTCGCGTGCCCTCGAGCAACGCGGTCACGGCGCTACCGGACGAGTGCTGCGAGCGGTCCCCGAGGAACAACTCCGACGGATTGGCGACGGGGATGAGGCCGTCCTGCGCCATGCGGAACACGCCAATCTCGTCGACGCTGCCGAAACGATTCTTCGTCGCGCGCAGCACGCGATGGTCGAGGTAGTTCTCGCCTTCGAAGTAGAGCACCGTGTCGACGATGTGCTCGAGCGTCTTCGGTCCGGCGATGCCGCCGCCCTTGGTCACGTGTCCGACAACGAACACGGCGGTGCCACTTTCCTTGGCGAAGCGCATGAGCCGCGCGGCGCATTCACGCACTTGCCCGACGTTGCCCGGCGCCCCCTCGAGATCGTTGGTGAAGACGGTCTGGATGGAGTCGACGATGAGCACGGCGGGGCTGACTGCCGCTGCGGTGGTGAGCACGGTCTCGAGGTTGGTCTCGCTCAACATGCTGACGTCGCCCGCGTCTTCGCTCAATCGATCCGCGCGGAGCTTGATCTGCAGTGCGCTCTCTTCGCCGGACGCATACAGGGTGGCATGCCCTGCGCCCTGCAGCCGCGCGGCAACCTGCAGCAACAGCGTGGACTTCCCAATGCCGGGCTCCCCGCCGATGAGGATCATCGACCCGGGAACGATGCCACCGCCGAGGACGAAGTCGAATTCGTCGATGCCGGTTTTCCAGCGACGCGCTTCGGATCCGCTGACGTCGCGCAGCTTCGGCGTGAGAACGACGCTGCCACCTTCAGCGAGCGTACGAGCGCCGCCGGCGCGACGGCTGGCGCCGCCGGTGGGCGCTGCCTTCGTGGCCATCTCCTCGACGAGCGAGTTCCACGCACCGCACACGTCGCAGCGGCCAGCCCACTTGGGATGGTCGGCGCCGCACTCGGTGCAGCGGTAGACGGTCCTGGTTTTAGTGCTCATGCGAAGAGTGGCATCCGCATGCAACTTAGCGCGTGAGCAAAGTTCTCGGACGTCGTTCGATTTCGGGGCGTACCTGAAAAACCCGTCATCGGTCATCCGTTTTCCGTGTTGCGCTTGCCTAACCGTTGTCCGTGATTCCTTGTCCGTGTGCCGAGCGGACGACGGTGCACGCAACACGGGTGGGAAAACTCTACAACGGACCACGAATGACGGCTGACGGATCCGGATAGACTACCCGACCCGTCGCTCCTGCCCGCCTGGACCAATGCGCCCCGCCTCCTGCCCACCACCACCACTCGGCCCAGGCGCCGGCGCACGCTGCGAGAAGCTCTCGAACCGCGTGTAGTTCTTGTGGAAGAACAGGTTCACGAACCCGATCGGCCCATTGCGCTGCTTCCCGATGATGATCTCGGCACGCCCCTCGAGTGAGTTGCCATCCTTGTCCACCGGGCCGTCGTACACTTCGGGTCGGTAGATGAACATGATGAGATCGGCGTCCTGCTCGATGGCGCCAGACTCACGCAAATCGGAGAGCTGCGGACGCTTGCTGTCGCCGGCGCGCTGCTCGGGCGCGCGCGAAAGCTGGGAGAGCGCGAGCACCGGCACTCGCAACTCCTTCGCGAGCGCCTTCAACCCGCGCGAGATCTGTGAGACTTCCTGCTGACGACTCTCGCTGTTCGCCGGACCCTGCATCAGTTGCAGGTAGTCCACGACGATCATGTCGAGCCCCTGATCCGCCTTGAGGCGACGCGCCTTCGAGCGCATCTCGAGCAGCGTGATGCCCGCCGTGTCGTCGATCCAGATCGGCGCATGCGTCAGAATGCCCGCCGCCCGCGCGAGACGCGGGAAATCGTCGTCGCGCAGCATGCCCTTGCGCAGCTTCTGCGCATCGATGCGCGCTTCGCTCGTGAGCATACGCTGCACGAGCGACTCCTTGCTCATTTCCAGCGAGAAGAACGCGACCTTCTTGTCCTTCTCGATCGCGGCATGCTGCGCCATGTTCAACACGAACGCCGTCTTGCCCATCGACGGACGCGCCGCGATGATGATCAAGTCCGACGGTTGGAAGCCAGACGTCATGTCATCGAGATCCGCGAAGCCGCTCGCCACACCGGTGACAGCTTCACCGCCGGCGTGAATGGCCTCGATGCGCTCCATCGTCGGCCACAGCAGCTCCTTGATGCGCGAGAAGCCCTCCGACGTCCGCTGTTGCGCGACCTGGAAGATCCTCTGCTCCGCGAAGTCGAGCAGCTCGTCGGCCGTCTGGGCGCCGCTGAACGCTTCGCCGACGATCTCCGTCGACACCTCGATGAGCCGGCGCAA
This sequence comes from Gemmatimonadaceae bacterium, assembly GCA_039915865.1. GTDB lineage: Bacteria > Gemmatimonadota > Gemmatimonadetes > Gemmatimonadales > Gemmatimonadaceae > AG11. The sequence goes on from JBDSML010000233.1 coordinate 16,792, forward strand.
GAGCGCCTTCTCCTTCACGATCTTCGCGTGATACTCGACGTTCGCCGCCGTCGGTACCGCATCGACGAGGAAGCCGATGTAGTCCTTGCCGCCGGCGCTCTCGAGCTCCGCCTTGCGCGCCAGCTCGTCGGCCAGCGTGAGCGGATCCACGACGCTGCCCCGCTCCGTGATCGAGATCATCGCGCGGAACAGCCGCCGATGACGCTCGGCGTAGAACATCGTGTCGTCCACGACTTCCACGGCGCGCATCACGGCGTCCTGGTCGATCAGCATCGCGGCCAGCACGGCCTGCTCGGCGTCTTCCGAGTAAGGAGGACGACGATCGCGGTATGGGTCGCGCGCCGAGGGCGCGCTATTGATCGAGTATTCGACGGGCGAGCTGGACATCTTCCCAGGTGGGGCGTTTCCAGGCCGGGTTCCGGAGGAGCGCGGCAGGATGGTAGGTCACGATGAGCGGGACACCATAATAGCGATGAATCTGGCCACGAAGCTTCCCGATCGTGCTTTTCGTTTCCAGTAGCGTCTGGGCGGCAAAGGTGCCCAGCGCGAGAATGACCTTGGGACGGACGAGCTCGATCTGGCGAACGAGGTACGGCGAACAGGCCTGTACTTCCTCGGGCAGCGGATTCCGGTTGCCCGGCGGCCGGTGCTTGAGGACGTTGGCAATGAACACATCGTCACGAGTCAGGTTGATTGCCTCGATGATCTTGGTCAGGAGCTGACCCGCCTGCCCCACGAACGGCACTCCCTGCTCGTCCTCATTGGCGCCTGGCGCCTCACCGACGATCATGAAGTCCGCATTCGGGTTGCCCGTACCCGGCACCGGATTCTTCGCGGTGGCGTAGAGCGAGCACCGGGTGCACCTGGCGATGGTATCGGCGATCTCCTGAATCGACGCCAGCTTCGCCGCGACGTCATCCGCCAGCGCTCGGCTCGCGCCACCGACGATGAGGCCGGTGGGCACGTCTTTCAGTGCGATGATGGGTGCACTGGGTGTCTGCGTCGACGGCACGTGCACGGCACTCGCGGGCGCAGCGGCCGCTGGCGGTGCCCGCTCTTCCTCGCGTGCCTCAGGCGGCATGGGAGTTCCGATCGACGGACGCGCCTCGGGCGCACCGCCGGCCGCACGGACGGCGGCCCGCCAATCGGCCGACGCGGGAGGCGCATCAACTGGCGACGCAGATTTCCTTCGTGTCCCACCCTTCGCGGCGCCGAGCAGCTTCATCGCGTCCTCGACGCTCAGTGAGTCGAGGACGAGCTCACTTTCGCCAAGCTCTCGCCGCTGCTCGAGATAGCGCCGCAGCGCGTCATTCGCGTCCACCGATCAACGCCTCCACCCGGTCGAGGATCTCCTCCGCCACATCTCGCTTGTCCATCAACGGCACATGCTCCGGCTCACGCCCGCGGCGCACGATGGTCACGCGGTTCGTGTCGACTCCGAATCCAGCGCCGGCCTCGTTCGCCGCGTTGAGCACGACCATGTCCAGTCCCTTTCCCTCGAGCTTGCGCTTCGCATTGGCGAGCAGGTCGTCCGTCTCGAGTGCGAACCCGACGACCACTGCGCCTGGCTTGCGCGCGTCGCGCGTGCTGACGAGGATATCCGGCGTCTCACGCAATTCAAGCGTGCGATCGCCGCCTGTCTTCTTCAGTTTTCCAGGCGCGAGCGTTGCCGGCTGATAGTCGGCTGGCGCCGCGCTCATCACCACGACGTCAGCGGTCGCGATACGTTCGGCAACCGCATCCCGCATGTCGGTCGTGGACTGCACGGAAACGTGTGTCACACCAACGGGCAGCGGAACGGACAGTGGACCATGCACCAGCGTGACGTCGGCGCCCCTGCGCCACGCTGCGGCGGCAATCGCGACGCCCATCTTCCCGCTGCTGTAGTTGGACAGGAATCGCACGGGATCGAGCGGCTCGCGCGTCGGGCCTGCGGTGACGAGCACGGTGCGGCCCTTCAGCGGCCCTTTCCGCTCCAACAGGCGGCCGACATACGCGAAGATTGTCTCCGGCTCGGGCATGCGACCCGGCCCACTTCCTTCACCGACGGCGAGAATGCCGTCGTCAGGCGCGAGCAACGCATAGCCGAGCGTCCGAAGATGTTCGGCGTTCGCCTGGGTCTGCGCGTGCGCCCACATACGATCGTTCATGGCAGGAACGAAGAGCACGGGCGCTTCGGCGGCAAGGAGGCACGCCGTCAGCAAGTCGTCCGCCTGCCCCGTGGCGGCACGCGCCATGAGATCGGCCGTCGCGGGCGCAATGACAATGACGTCGGCCGCGCGCGCCAGCTTGATGTGCTCGAGTGCGTGGCCGGGATCGAACAGTCCCGTGTGCACTGGCCGGCCGGTGAGGGCCTCGAACGTAATTGCGCCGATGAATTCCGTCGCCGATTTTGTGAGGACGACGTCCACCTCGGCGCCCGCCTTCATGAGCAGCCGGGCGAGCCACGCACTCTTGTAGCTCGCGATGCCGCCAGAAACACCAAGCAGCACGCGGCGCCCCGCGTAGGGACGAACGAGCTTGTCGGTCATGAGGCTAAAAGCAGGTCCCTACACATCTCGATGTCGTCCCGACAGGAGCGCCCCTCGACTTCGCTCGGGGCAGGCGCCGCGTGATCGAGGGACCTGCTTTTCATTCGTCGTGCTTACTCCGCCGAGCGACGGCGGGGAATGACGCGATAGTTGATGTCGCCGCGCGAAAGCTCCTCGAGCGAGCGCGTCGTGAGCTTCTTGTCGCGCGACGCGGAGCCGCCCGGAAACTCATTCAGGGCACGCGCGTACTTCGCGGCCACGAGGACGCCGAGATACTTGTTGGCGGCGTGCTGGGCGATCTCTACGGGTGTGAAAACTCGCATGGACTGACTCGTGATCAGGGTGTGTTGTTCTCGATTTCCATCTCGAGCCGCTCGATGAGCAACCCGACTTGCTTCTGAAGATTCTTGACTCGCTCGCGGCTGACCGTCTCCGCATCGATGATCGACCCGACGCTCGCCACGGCGCGCTCCAGGTCGTCGTTCACCACGACGTACTCGTACTCGTCCACCTGCTGAAGCTCCTGCAACGCCGATTGCAATCGCGCGGCAAGCTGCGCCGGGCTCTCCGTTTTCCGCGCCCGAAGGCGGTCGAGCAGTACCTCCGCCGACGGTGGCAGGATGAAGATGGTCACGGAGGTGGGAAAGGCCTTCACGAACTGACCCGCCCCCTGCACGTCGATGTCCATCACGACGTGCTTTCCGTCCGCGATCACCCGCTCCACCTCACGCCGGAGTGTGCCGTACAAATTCCCGTGCACCACCGCCGATTCCGCGAAGGCACCCCGTTCCCGCTCGGCAATGAAGTCCGCGCGGGAAATGAAATAGTAATCTCTTCCCTCGACTTCGCTCGGGCGGGGCGTGCGGGTCGTGCACGAAACCGAGTAGCCGAGGTCCGGACGCCGGGCCAGGAGCGCCTTGGCGATGGTCGTCTTCCCCCCGCCGCTCGGGGCGCTGAGGATGACGGGAAAGCCGCCGATGAGGCTCATTCGAGGTTCTCCACCTGCTCGCGGATCCGCTCGAGCTCCTCCTTCACCAACAGGACGTCCGCGACGATCCCCGCATCGTTGCCCTTGCTTCCCGTCGTGTTCGCCTCGCGAAGCATTTCCTGGAGCAGAAAGCCCAGGCGCTTCCCCACGCCATCCGGCTGAGCCGACGCCAACGCCGCACGAAATGCGTCGATGTGCGCCCGGAATCGTGAGAGCTCCTCCTGCACATCGAGCCTGTCGGCGAGCAACGCGATCTCCTGCGCCAAGCGGGTCTCGTCTATCGCCAGACCGTCCGTCAGCTCCCTGACCGCATTGCGAAGCCGGTCGCGCTGTTCTACGACACGTTCCGGTGCGCGAACAGCCACACGACGCAGTGCGAGCTCGATGTTCGCCAGCCGCTCCTCGAGATACGAGACGAGTCGCGCACCCTCCGCAGCGCGCATCTCGAGCAGCGCCTTCACGGCGCGCTCGACGATGGCGACGAGTTGCGGCGCGGCCTCGTCCGACAGCTCCTCGCGTGCGCCCGTGACAAACACATCGGGCAGTCGGAGGATCGTCGCGACGTCCAGGTTGTCGACGAGCCCATTGTGCAACTGAAGGCTGCGGAGTTGCGCGACGTACGACGAAAACCGCGCCTCGTCGATGGGCAACATGCCGGCGTCGGTCTCGTCGCGCTCGAAGCGCGCCGAGAGCGTCACGTGACCACGAGTGACGCTGCGGCGCATGGCGTCGCGCACATCTCCCTCCCAGCGCTGGAGCGCCCCTGGGAGCTTGATGGACGGACTGAAGAAGCGATGGTTCACCGAGCGCACCTCCACGCTCACGCGACCACCGCCCACCTCGCCGTCGGCTGCGCCGAAACCCGTCATGCTACGTATCATATCAAGCCGCGTAAGTTACGGCGCGACAACAACATTGTCAATTCCAGAAATCCCATCGTACACCGTAGAACTGCGTTTGCCGAGGCATGTTGAAGCCGGGCACCATGGCGTATTTCTCCTGCAGGAGGTTCCGGAACTGGTACGACACGACCGCTGTCGCGATCCGGATCTCGAGCCTGAACGAAATCGTGCGAAAGCCCGGAGCCACGGCGACGGAGTCGGCGTTCACCGGAAAGCGCGCGCTGGACCGGTACTCGTGTGCAAGCGACGTGAGGATCCCGAAGTTGCCGCGCGGAAACTTGTCGAGCAGGTTCGTCTGGATGTACAGCTCGCTCCGCGTCTGGTACTGCGGGCGGTAGTATCCCGAGTCGCTCCAGGCGACGCCCCAGACGTCCGCGTAGACGGCCTTCCACAGCCGCCCACGGATACTGGCCGTGCGAGCCGTCGCTTCCGGCTCGCGCCGGATCGCCGGCGCCTTCTGGTACGCCGTGTCGAACTCCGCCGGCGCGAGCAACGTCGTCGCGCCGCGGCGCATAATGCCGCCCGAGATCCACAGGTCGCGCACCCGAATGCCCGCTTCAGCGCGAAGGTTGTTGCGCGCCGCGAGCTGATAGCGCGTCACCTCCGACGTATCCGCCTTCACGAATGGCCCGAGCCCTGAGAGATCGAAGCTGCCGGTGTCCGTGAACACCACAGCGGAGCGCGGCTCGACGAACAGGCGGTCGAACGTTCCGCTTCCGGTGCGCGATGCAGATCCGGTGACTGCAATGCGATCGCCCAACGAGAATTTCGCGGTACCCTCGTAACGCGACGGATTGATGTAGCTCTGCCCCTCGGCGAACAGCGACAGGGCAATCGGGCCGCCCACCGCCGACGCCCTGCCCGACATCACGTGCGACGTGCGTGTGCCGCCGACGCGCACGCGCTCGACCCCACTGAGCTGGAACGGTCCACGCGTGAAACCGCCGGTCATCAGGTACTGGCTCTCGTAGGCAACCGAGTCTCCGACCGAGGTGGCACTGGTATCGGCGCCAACGCTCGTCGAGCTGCGCGGTTTGCCGTGGTACTCCTCTGCCGACGCCATGACCTGCATCCAGCGACCGCGATCCGGGTCGCCGTTGCCGAGCCGGACGTATGCCGTCGAGCGCGTGGTCTCGATGCCGTCGATGACTTGCGCCCGTTCCTCGTCGTCGCCCGTGCCGCGCCAGGGTGCGCGATTCTTGTGGCTACGCTCGATGAAGCCGTCGGCGCTCCACGGTCCGCGCGTGATCCCGAGGCGGCCCATGAGGTTCAGCGCGTCGGACGACGGCAGCGAATTGTCCGGCTGCGTCGTGAACTGCTCCGCCGACACCTGGAACGACTCGCCATGATCGTACCGCTTGCCGAAGAATGCGCGATACTGATTTGAATTCTGGTCGCCCGTGGCGATGTCCGCGCGCGTGTAGGGCACGGTGCGATCGACGCGCCAGGTGCGCGCGTAGACCCGTACCTCTTCGGCGCCGCGTTCGATGCGCACTTCCTCGAGTGCGTGGAGCGGAAGGTCGTTGATCGGCGCCACACCGCGTGCGCGACGGTCCATCGGATCGAGCTCGAGGCCGTCGATGAACAAGCGGATGCGACGCAGGTCGCCCTGCGACGCCAGCACCACCGGAGAGCCCATGCCGCCTGCGGCGAATTCCGTGATACCGGGAACGCGGCCGAGCAGTTCCGACAGCGTTTGTGCACCCGTGGCGTACAGCGCCGTGCGATCATAGACGCGTTGCGGACCGATCTCGATGATCGGTGGAGCCTCGGCGCGGGCCAGCGGCGGCTTGATCGTATCGCGCTTCACCGCCGTATCGACCGGCAGAGGCACGAGGCCCTTCTTCGTCGTATCGCTCTTGCTGAGCGTGTCCGCGGGGCGCAGCGGGAGCGGAATGTTGACCGTGTCACGACCGGCAGGGGGCGGATTCCGTCGTCCACCCGCCGTGTCGACCCGGCTGCGCACCGTGTCGCGCCGCCCACTCAGCGTATCGCGCCGCACTGGAACCTGGGCACCCAGTCCAGCAGGCAAAACGGCCTCGGCAACCACGCCGAGGCCGAGGAGCACGATCCACAGCGACCGACGAAAGGTCACCCGGCGCGCCCTCGCACGAACTCGACGAAGGTGCCGACCGGAACGCCTGTCGGGCCGCGCGGAACCGTCACGATGTCCGCTTCCGTGTACGCGGTACCGGCGACATCGAGGTGCACCCAGGGGAAGTCGCCCGCGAACTCCGCGAGGAAGAGCGCCGCGCTGATCGTGCCCGCCGGCCGCCCGCCGGAATTCCTGATGTCGGCGACGTCCGACTTGATGAGCTCCTTGTAGTCATCCCACATGGGTAGCTCCCACCCCGGCTCCCCTGCCCTTGTTCCAGCCCCGAGTACTTCCTTCACGAGATCGGCGTTGTTGCCAAGCACGCCGGTCGCTGTATGACCGAGCGCGATGACGCAGGCGCCCGTGAGCGTCGCCGCGTCGACGACAGCTGCCGGCTTGTAGCGGTTCGCATACGTGAGCACGTCGGCGAGGACGAGACGCCCTTCCGCATCCGTGTTGATGATCTCGATGAACTTGCCCGACATGCTCTTCACGACGTCGCCCGGCTTGAACGCCGTGCCGGAGGGCATGTTGGTGGTGGAGCCGATGAGACCGACGACGTTCACCGCCAACTTGAGTCCCGCGATGGCCTCCATGGCCCCGAGCACGCCGGCCGCGCCGCACATGTCGAACTTCATCCACTCCATGCCCTGCGCCGGCTTGATCGAGATGCCGCCGGAATCGAAGCAGAGGCCCTTGCCGACGAGAACGACAGGTGCGTCGCCCTTTGTGCCGCCTTCGTACTCGAGCGCAATGAGCTTGGGATCTTCCGGCGTGCCCTGGGCAACGCAGAGCAGGCTGCCCATTTCGAGCGCTTCCATCTCCGTGCGGCCGAGCACCGTGACGGCGAGCGAATGGCGCGCTGCGATGTCACGCGCCGTGTTCGCGAGATGCTCCGGCGTGCAGAGATTTCCCGGCATCATGCCGAGGGTGCGCGCCAGCGAGTGCCCTTCGGCGATGGCGGCGCCCGACGCAATGGCCTGCTCGATGACGGCGACATCCGGCCCGAGAATATGCGCGCTGGTGAGCGACGCACGACGATCGTCTTCCGGCGGAGGCGTCTTGGTGTCGGTGTATTCCCATGCACCGGCGGACAGTCCGACGGCGAGCGCCTCGCCCTCTCGCACGTCGAGCGCGCCGGCGTAGAACGCGAGCGTGCCGGCGCCCATGCGTCCGCCCTGTCGCGCGGCGACCGCACCGGCGCGACGCAGCGACGTCACGCGATCCGTCGCCTTCCCAAGGCCGATCAGCAACACTCGGCCCGGACCGGTGGCGGCTCCCGCGAAGTGCAGCGTCTCGTCTCGTCCGCCGCGGAAATCGCGACGCGTGAGGCTGCGCGCGAGCACGCCGCCGAGCGTGGTGTCGAGCGACGTGAGCGCCGCGTCGAGAGTGCCGCCGCTCGGGAGAGCGACGACAAGGAGTGGAACATTCAGTGCGCCGAGGTTAGCGAGCCCCGCGGTGAGCGAAAGCGTCATTGGGCCGGTGAAGTCGATGGCTGGAATGGACGCTTCAGGCGCCCCTCCCATTGATGGTCTCGTCGCCGAGCGACGACGTGCTCACTTCAGTCGCACCACGCGCCTGGCGCAAAAGATCTCCGCAATGCGCGTGGTCCTGCCTGCACTCTCCAGACTGCACCAACAACGGTGCCCACACTCTTCGATGCAAAAAAGCACATGCAGCCGGAGAAAGGTATGCGTGCTCGAGGCGACCAGCAAGCGAAGCCTTTGGGCGCAAACGCGCATGCGCTAACGCGAATGCATCATCCGCGGGTTACTCGCTCCGTGTGGCGATCACGACGGCGCAGCGGCGCAGAAGGCCGGATTACGCGCCGTTCGTCTGCGCCGCCTCGGTGCGATCGTAGTCGAACGGCATGGTGCTCACCGACGAGGCGACGGTGATGATCACGTACTTGGACGTCGGCGTATTGCTGCGAGCCGCCACACTGTTCACCGGGACGAGCACATTGGTCTCCGGGAAGTACGTGGCGGCGCACAGGCGAGGGATTGCGTATGGGACGACGATGAACCGTCGCGCCACGCGCGTCTCTCCCTCGAAATGGCTGGTAAGATCCACCACTTGCTGCGGCTCGAGCCCAAGCGCCTCGACGTCCGCCGGATTCATGAAGATCACGCGCCGCTCCCCACGGACGCCGCGATAGCGATCATCCAGTCCGTAGACCGTCGTGTTGAACTGATCGTGGCTCCGCACCGACATCATCACCAGCTGCCCTGGCTCGAGCTGCGTCCTCGGAATCGGGTGACAGGTGAACAACGCCTTGCCGCTGTGCGTGCTCCACTCGCGCTTGTCGCGCGGGAGGTTCGGAAGAGAGAAGCCTCCAGGAACGCGCACCCGCGCATTGAAGTCATCGAAACCGGGGACCACGCGCTCGATGGACTGTCGAATCCGATCGTAGTCGGCGACGAGCGCCTCCCAATCCACGGTGGAGCGGTCGCCGAGTGTCGCCTTCGCCATCCGGGCGACGATCAGCGGCTCGGCAAGCAGGTCGCCCGCGGGAGGGTCGAGTCTCCCCTCCGACTTGCTCACGATGCCCATCGAGTTCTCGACCGTGACGAACTGCGCACGACCGTGTTGCACGTCACGCTCCGAGCGGCCGATCGTCGGGAGGATCAGCGCCTCTTCACCCGTGACGAGGTGCGAGCGATTCAACTTGATGGCGACGTGCGCCGTCAACGTACAGCGCCGCAATCCGGCAGCGCCGTACTCAGTGTCGGGGGTGGCCGAGAGAAAATTACCCCCCATGGCGAAGAATACCTTCACCTTGCCGGCGTGCAGGGCGCGAAGCGTTTCCACGGCGTCGAAGCCGTGCTCCTGCGGTGGTCGAAAATTGAACTCACCGCCCAACGCTTCGAGAAACTGCGGCGTCGCGCGCTCCCACACGCCCATCGTGCGGTCGCCCTGCACGTTGCTGTGTCCGCGCACGGGAAGAGCGCCCGCGCCCTTCCGCCCGATCGCACCCTTGAGCAACAGGAGATTCATGCACTCCTGGATGGAGCTCACCGCGTTCTTGTGCTGGGTGAGTCCCATCGCCCACGCCACGATGAGACGATCGGTACTCATCACCAGACGAGCCGCCTCGGCAATCTGCTCGCGATCGATGCCACTCTCGTCGATGATGACGTTCCAGTCGGCGAGGCGAAGGTGCTCGACGTATTCGGTGAAGCCCGCCGTGTGCTCACGGATGAATTCGTGGTCGAACACCGTTCCGGGCGCCGCATCCTCCGCGGCGAGCATCTCCTTCATGATCCCCTGAAGGATCGCGACGTCGCCGTTGATGCGAACGGGGAGGTACAAGTCGGCGAGGGCGGTGCTGCGTCCCGTCAGCACCTGCATCATGTGCTGGGGATGCTGAAAGTGCATGAGGCCCGTCTCGGGCAGCGGATTGATCGCGATGATCTTTCCGCCATTGCGCTTCGTGAGCTGGAGCGCCGTCAGCATCCGCGGGTGGCACGTCCCCGGATTGTGTCCGAGGTCGATGACGACCCCCGCGTCGTGCACGTCGTCGAGCGTCGCCGTGCCCTTGCCAATGCCGATCGTCTCGGTGAGCGCCGTGCCGCTCGACTCATGGCACATGTTCGAGCAATCGGGCAGGTTGTTCGTGCCGAACTGCCGCACGAACAGCTGATACAGGAACGCCGTCTCGTTCGCCGTCCGTCCCGACGTGTAGAACGACGCTTCGTTCGGGTCGTCGAGCGCATTGAGCTTGCTCGCGATCAGGGCGAATACGTCATCCCAGGAGATCGGCGTGTAGTGCGTTGCGCCGGAGCGGAGGACCATCGGTTGGGTGATGCGTCCCTGTTGCGCCAACCAGTAGTCGCTGCGCTGCGAGAGATCGGCGACGCTGTGCTCGCGAAAGAACGCCGGTTCGATGCGCTTCCGCGTGTTCTCCTCACTTGCCGCCTTCGCACCATTCTCGCAAAACTCGGCGTGCGTACGCTCGCCGGCGGCGGGATCGGGCCAGGCGCATCCGGGGCAATCGAAGCCGTCGGCCTGATTGAGGCGCCGAAGCATCCGGGCACCTTTCACGGCGCCCATGTTTCGATACACGTACTTCATGGACTGGACGACGGCCGGGATGCCCCCGACATATGCGGGGCGCGCTCCTATGGCGCTTTCACCAGTGAATGTTGCCGGAGCGACGGCCAACACCTGGTCCCCGTGCGCTGCCTCGTCCACCCTCGACGCGGGTAGCTCGCCCTCCTCGACGCGCATCTCATGTTCGATCCGCCGCTCACTCGAGAGATCGATCTTCGCGATATCCCACGAGTTCATCTGCTCGGGCGACGCTTTGCCATGGATCGCGCCGTGATGTTCATCGCGTTCCGGATCGTCGTTCGCGGACATCGTGTGCTACCTGGTAACGACTCGACACCACTTCGTGAATACCCGGGACGAGACTCGAACTCGTATAGCACTCGCGTGCTGGAGGATTTTGAGTCCTCTGCGTCTACCGATTCCGCCACCCGGGCAGGAGGCGCAACAACCTGCATGTGAGCGAGGAGTGAAGATAATGTCTCGCCCAGCGCGAGACGATGCCCGGACGAAAAAAACACAGGGCGCCTGGCTGGGCGTCCTGTGTCGTTCGTCGAGCTGGTCAGCCCGAACCGGTGACTACTGGTCCGGATCCGGTCCGATCGTGACGTCCGCGGTCTCACCCTTCTTGCCATTCGGGCTCAGCGTGATGGTGTTCTTGTTGCTGTGCTTCATCGCCGAGCTGACGTCGATGGTCCGCTTCTCGGTGTCATCGAGGCGCTTCATCTTGAACGTCGTACCGTTGACGATGATGTCAATCGACTTCAGTCCGCCGTTCTCGACGGTGATGAAGTGCTCTTCATACGGCAGGTTGTTGAACGTCTGGTCGCCGTTGTCGTTCTTCATCTTCATCACGGTGGTCTCGACCGGGTCGCACGTCACCGTCTTGCCGGCGGCGTCGGTGGCCTTGATCGTGAGTTGCGACGACTTGCTCGTGCTCACGCGTATCGCCGATGTCTTGATCACGCCCGTGATACCTGTCGGGAACTTGATGACCGTTCCCGTCACCAGCGCCGTGCCATTCGCCGCGCTGGGCGAGTACGTCGTCCCGGTCGGAGCCGGCGAAATCGTGACCTTGTAGTTCGAGTTCAGGTTCGTGATTACGTCGAGGCGCACGATACCGCTTCCACCGTCCTGGAACGTCATGTAGGCCGGGGAGCCGTTGGCGTACACGGAACACACCGGTGCCGTGGTATCAGGCGGAGCGACGACGACCGTGCAGGTGATCGTGCCCTTGTTGCCGTTCTTGTCCGTGATGGTGACGGTATACGTGAAGGTGCCGTACACCGTCGGGGTGCCGGAGATGGTGCCGCTGGAGGAGATCGAAAGCCCAGCCGGCAGGCCCGTCGCCGTGAACGTGTATGGTCCGCCAGCGCCGCCCGTGCCGGTGAGCGTCACCGGGACGATCGCGATGCCCTTGATGGCGTTGATCGAGACGCACGTCGCCGTCGGTGCAACGCTGACGGTGACGGTGCAGGTCGAGGACGACGGCGTCCCGTTCTTGTCCTTCACCGTGACGGTGTAGCTGGACGTGCCGCTCGCGGTCGGCGTGCCGGAGATGGTGCCGCCCGTGGAGATCGACAGCCCAGCGGGCAGGCCGGTCGCCGTGAACGTGTACGGCGCGCCGGCGCCGCCGGAAGCCGTGAGCGTCACCGGCACGATCGCCGTGCCCTTCACCGCCGTGATGTTGACGCAGCTGACCGCCGGAACCGGCTTGTAAAAGCCGAAGTCGACCGTGTTGTTCGTGCCGCCGGACACCGTTACCGACGTGCCGCTGCCGTTGCTGTCCGTCGACGGCGTGCCAGCACCCGTCGGAGAGGCGACGTAGCCAGCCGGCGTCGCCACGGTCACGATGTAGCTGCCCGGGCTGAGGTTCGGGAAGCTGTACGCGCCATTGGCGTCCGTCGTGGTGGTCGGGCCAGAGCTGAGCGATACGATGACGCCGGCGATGCCAGGCTCACCGGAATCCTGGATGCCGTTCCCGTTCAGGTCGTTCCAGACGAAGTCGCCGATGGTGCTCTTGCTGCAATTGTTGGTGATGCCCGTGGTGGCCGTGCCGGCGCCGCCATCCTTGTCCGTCACCGTCAAGGTGATGGTGAACGGTCCGCTGTTCGTGCCGTAGTCGTGATTGGCGGTGATGGGGGTGGCCATCAACGCATTGCCGCCCGTGGTGGCCGGGGAGCCATCGCCCCAGTTGATCGACCATGTCCACGTCTGGTCGATGACGCCGGCATCCGTGAAGGTTCCGGTGAATGCGGCAGGCTGACCGCACGCCAGCGTCGCGTTGGCGACCGTGGCGGTCGGAACCGGCGGGACGTTGACGATCGTCGCCGTGGTGCTTGCCGTCGCCGGGTGACCCTGGCCGTCGTCGACGGTGATGGTCACCGGATAGACGCCATTGTCGGCATAGGTGTGCGTCGGGTTCTGCGCCGTGCTCGTGGCGCCGTCGCCGAAGTCCCACAGGTACGTGAGGGGATCGCCTTCCGGATCAGACGTGCCCGCGCTGCTGAACGTGACGGGCGAGCCTTCGACGCCGAAGTACGGTCCGTTGGCGATCGGGGTGGGCTGCTGGTTCTCCGGAATGGCCGTGTTCGTGAACACGATGAGTGTGCCCGGCACCTTGGCGCCGCCGATGTTGCTCGTGATCGTGGTGGCGGACGTCACCGGACCGACGGTCGTGGTGAAGGTCGAGGGCCCGCCCGGATCGTCCTGGTCACGAATGATCGTGGTGACCTGGCTCTGCGTCGTGTACCCCGGGACAGGGAGCTCGGTGACGGTAATGACGTCGGCACTCCGAACACCGTTCGTCTCCTCGCCGTTGCGCCACAGCGTGAGGCACTGGCCAGACTTGACGGTGAAGATGCTCTGCTGCGGGCCGTCCTGAAACATGACGTAGTCCGCATTCAGCTTGATCTGGACGTCGGGGCCGCTGCCAGTCGAATACACCTTGCAGACGCGCAGCGTCTCGATGCGGACGTCCATCGTGGCGCCGGACCCGGTGCACATTGTTGCTGGCGTCAGGTTATCGCAGCCGTGAATGGGCGAGTAACCGAACGACGGGCCACCGGGCTTGAGCGCCGTGGCTTCGGGGGTAGCGATGGTCTGGACGTTTCGATCCGTACATGATGCGAGAAGTACTGCCAATCCGATGCTGCCGAGCAGCACCGAGAAGCGGCGGAATAGCGAGGACACGCGGAACCTCCACGAACGGGGGGGGGCCGGCAGACGCCGGATAGTGCAGCGGGGGGCTCTTGCCGGAATCGCGGAGCACCAGATGGCGATCAAGCGCAAGTGTGATGCAGGACACCAACTGCTGGCGGCCTGAGGCAATGTCTGAGCCGAGTGAAGAGCTCGCTCGGCGGCCTCATGTCACAGGTGATGTCATTGCGCTCAAGCGGAAGTGATTTAATCACTTCACTAGCAGGGACGCGATAGTTCGACATGGGCTGGGACGAGCGCCAAGTCGTGAAATGCGGCGTTTGGTTACCGCAGATGTGGTGCGCGTGCGCTAGAGCGGCCGGACAGGCAGCGGCAGCGGCCAGCCGCGTCTACAGGCTGTCGTGACCCGGCGGCGGGAAATCAAGCAGTCATGTGGCTGGTGCGCGGCGGGACCAGCGCCCTCCGCGCACCGGCTGGCGTCAATCGCAGTGGGGAATGCCCAGCTTGCCGTTGTTGAAGTCATCGAGCGTGGATGCCCACGCTGTGGCCTGTGCGTTCTTGAGGTTCGGAACGGTGTTCGTGCTAGCCGGCGTGTTCGACAGCAACCACGCTTTCCCCTGGCTCATGGCGGCGGCGACCGCGGGACTGTTCGAGGTGGCGCCCGCGAGGTTCAGCGTGGCGGCGATCCATTGATGGGCCAGCTGCATGTAGGAGTTGCCTCCGGCGACGCTCTTGCCCATCAGGCCATCCCACGTGACGCCGTTCACCTTGTGGGCTGCGTCGAGCCATTGTGCGGTGGGCGAGTACGGAGCCGGCCACGCACTCTCGTGGTTCTTCCAATAGCCCTGCGTCAAGGTGCAGGACGGCTGCGGAATGACGGGGATGGCCGTGTTGGTGAAGACCACCAGTGTGCCCGGAATCCGTGCGCCCCCGATGGCCGTCTTGATGGTCGTGGCTGACGTCACCGGGCCGACCGTCGTGGTGAAGGTGCTGTTTGGGTCTGGGTCGGGCTGATCGCGCAGGATCGTCGTCACCTGGCTCGTGGCGGTGTAGCCTGGAACCGGGGTCTCCGTCACGGTGATGGTGTCGCTGCTGCGGACGCCGTAGGTCTCTTCGCCGTTGCGCCAGAGGGTGCGGCACTCGCCCGAATGCAGCGTATACGTGCCCGACTGTGGCCCATCCTTGAACATGACGTAGTTGGCGGTGAGCGCGATCTGGACGTCTGGGCCCGACCCCTCCGCGTACACCTTGCAGACCCGCAACTGCTCCCAGAGCACCGACATCGTCGCCAGCGAGCCCGTACACGTGCTCGCAGGGGTGAGGTTGTCGCAGCCGTGCATCGGGGCGTAACCCAGCGCTGGGCCCGTTGGGACCGCGATGTCGGGGGCGCCGCCCCTCTCCGCGCATGAGACAACCAGGGCCGCGACGGCGATGCTGCCGAGCAGCGTCGAGATACGGCGAGTGAACGAGGACACGCTGACCTCCAAATATTGGGGGGACTTCGGGGGAGCTGCGGCTAAACCACACACACGAAGTGATGATATGGACTCAGAATGTGTCGCCTGTCGTGCAGCAAGCTTCATTCCGGATGCCGAGCTCGCCTGGGGGCAAGCAACCAGTGCGTGTCTTTTTTCACCAACGCCATTCTGTGGCGCTCGTTACGGGTCTGGCACCGCCACGATGCGGCGCGACGAAGCCTGCAGCGCGGACGCGCAGTGGCGAGCGCATTCCACACTTTGTGGCGCGCTCACGCGACATCGGATCCGGCGCGGGTCACCGCGACGGCGATCGATCAGGGAGCCGGCGACTCCTGACCGGCGGCGGAATCCGGCCGCGCCCGTACCAGCTCCTGCAGGCGCTTCCGTACTTGCTCCTGAAGCGCGAGATACTTGGCGCGCTGTAACGGCGACATGAACGTCGCCAGCTCCTTCTGCTCGTCAAGCTGCATGTCCAGACGTTGGCGCTGCAGGTCGTGCAGGTTGTCGAGCGACGACGCAATCGCCGACTGGTTGGCGGCGGAGTCGGCGAGGATCTGGGTGCGGAGTGCCACGCGCTGCGCCTTCTCCTGCTGGGCGAGCTGGCGCCGCTGCACGTCGAACCGCTGGCTCGTGCGCTCCAGCTGGGTCATCTGTCCATCGGTGAAGCCGATGCGCCGCTTGGCGACCTGCCAGAAGCTGCGCCGAATCTGCTGCTCGAGCTGCTGACGCCGCGCCGCTGGCGACTCGCCTGGAGGCTGCTGCTGCAGGCGACGACCCGGACGCAACGCGCCGGGCCGCTGGCGGATCCCGCCCTGCGCCTCGAGGGTGCCCGCCGCCAATGGCACCGCCAGCGCGAGCACCAACCACAGGCGGGCCTTCATGGAGTGCTCCGCCGCGGCGCGATCGGGGAAATGGGTACGCTCTCCACGTCGGTGGACGGAACGGCGTCGAGCGACTCGATGTCCTTGAGCAACGAGGCGAGCTCACGATCGCTCAGGTCGGTCAGCGAGCCGCCAGACATGGCGAGCTCGCGCTCAACCGGTGCGGCCGTCTTCGGAATCGGCTGTACCGTTGGTGCCGATGCTGTCGGCGGCGCGGCCACCGCTGGCGTCACCGCGACGGGTCCGACGACCGCACCGCTTGGCGCATCCTGCACCGGGACGACCGACGGCGTTACCATACCGACGGAATCGGATTGCCGCGAGCCGATGCGCTGCGTCACGATGATCGACGAGCCAGCCGCGACGATGAGCGTCACCGCCGCCGCGGTGCGCCAGCCCACCCACGACCGCCGAACCGGCGCGCGATAGGCGGGCACCGCCGCGGCGACGGCGGAGAGGTTCAGTACGGGCGTCCGCACCGTCGACGCGCGCACGCTGCCAAGCAGCGCCAACTCGGCGCGGCAATCGGCGCAACCGGCGACGTGCGACTCGACCATCGCACGCGTCGCCCCGTCGAGGTGACCGTGCAGCAGGTCGGGCAGCGAGTCGCGAACGTCAGCGTTCGGACAGTCATTCATCGAGAAACTCCTTGATGGTGCGCATCGCGTTGTGGTAGTGGACGCGCGCGGCGCCTTCCGTCGTGCCGGCCACGCCGGCGATCTCCTTGTACGACAACCCCTCAGTCACTCGCAACAGGAACACCTCCCGCTGCGTCTTCGTCAGCTGTGCCACTGCGGCGTGCATTCGATTCTGTGTTTCGTCCGCGACCACAGAATCCAGCGAGTCGTACTCCGTGGCCGCATCGTTCTCCTGCACCTCCACCTGCTCGCCCCGGCGCCGTTCGGAGCGTCTCAAATCCAGCAACAGCCGGCGAGCGATGGTGAACAACCAGGTGCGGAGCGTGCTGTCGCCGCGAAAGCTGTCGAGCGACGCGAACGCGCGCACGAAGGTGTCCTGAACCACGTCCTGCAAGTCGCCTTTTGCGCCAACGGACGACGCGAAGCGGGCCACCGCTCCAGCGTGCCGCTCCACGAGCAGCGTTGCGGCGCGCTGGTCCCCGCCCTTCCATCGCGTGATGAGGTCGAGGTCAGTCGGTTCTTCGGCTCCCTCGGCGGCGTCTCTCATGCGATCCGGCTAGTTGGACGAACGATCGGAAGCATCGTTAAGGT
>JBDSML010000022.1:0-7938 GCA_039915865.1 Gemmatimonadaceae bacterium
ACGGCGTCAGGCTTGTGAGCACGCCGCCAAGGAAGAGGGCGGGTAATGCCAGCAAGGGATTGCCGTTGAGCTGCTGCGTCAGGGAGAGGTCAGCCACGAATTCCGGATTGGCGCGTTGGTGTTGCGGAGAGGAAAGCTATGCCGTTGAGCGCGACGCGGCACTGAGAAGGTCCACACCGCTCGCTGGGGTGATCGCGTCACAGTGCATATGAAGTGCGGAAATAAAGCGGCGCTCGATAGCGTGCGAGAGACGACTGCGATGTCTGAGAAACCGCGCAACTCGTTTTCCCCCAATGCATTGCGCGTTGACGCTCGGGACGTGGCACATGGATGTCGACTTGTGTACGCCACGTGAAGGTCGAGCAGGACTCAGGCAAATGCGACCCGTGTTTGCCGTCATCTCTTCACCCCACCGAGGTTGCCGTGAGACATCGATCCATGAAGCTTCTGGCCCTGGCAGCACTCGCCATTCCCACTCTGGCATCGGCGCAGCAGGTCACATCCCAAGCACAGCTCAACAGCATTCTCACCTCATCGGTCACGGAGGGGTTTGATACCTTCAACATCGGGAACGCCAATGCTGACTCGTTGGCGTCGCATGTCCTCGACAATAGCACCGTGTCGGCGTTTGGGGGTCCCGTCGTACCGGTATCCGGTTCTCGGGCCGCGGCTTGCAAATGAATGGTCCGAACTGGTACGGCTCAGCGTCGAACCAGATCCTCGCCGTCGGATCTGATCTCACGATCACTTTCCTGAATTCCACGCTGGCCTTCGGCCTGGACGCCAACGACTTCGACCAATACCCAGCGGCGTTCACGGCGACCATCTTCGGGCAAGGCAACTCGATTCTCGGTGTGCTGTCGTATGCCGGCATCGGCGCTCCTGCCTTCAATTTCATCGGCTGGCAGGACGCAGGCGGCATCGATCGGGTGGTTCTCTCCCGCAACGCCTTCAACGTCTCCACAAACGTCGACGACATTCAGTTCGGGAGCTCAGTCGTTTCGACGCCGGAGCCGGCAAGCCATGTGTTGCTCGCCACTGGACTCTTCGGCGTATTCGGCGTCGCGCGCCGCAGGCGGAACCGATAGGGACTTTCGGCTGACCACAGCGTAGTCAATTAACGGGACATCTGGCCACGCGACGTTCAGCACTCTCCACAGATCTCTCACATGTCGTACTCTGTTCAGCGCAAGCGGTACAATGCATCGTACGCTTTGGCCGCTGCTGTTCGCGTCTTCCCTTCCTGACGGAGTCTGCTCGTGGGGTCATGGCGGATCCCGTCCGTTCGCTGGCCGCTGCTCCTGCTGCTGACGAGCATCGGGTTCACCTCACTCGGCGTCTTCGAGGCCAATCGCGCGATCCGCTCGCAGCGGCGGGTCGCCGAGCATGCCCTGCACGACTACGCGGGCTTCGTCGCCTGGAGCTACGAGCAGCACCTCCGCGAGCTGTTCACCGCCGGCACCCAGGAAGTGCTCGGCGCCGTGAACCATGGCAAGGACATGCACATGGCGCTGCCGGTACCCCCGGCGTCGAAGCTGCCCGAATACCTCCCGTGGGATCGCCTCTGCGATTGCCACCGCTCCCGCAACGGCCCCAACCCCGAGATGTACTTCGGCTACGTGCTGGGCAGCGACACACTTGGCGTCGCACGAAACACGCATCCCGATCCTGCGGAAGGATGGGAAGTCGACCGCCCGATGCCGGTGGGTCTTCCGGGCAAGAGGCGACGCGTCGAATACTCGGCCGCCGAGCGGAAGTGGATCAACGACACGCTCACGGCGCAGATCCACAACGGCAAGGGAATCGAGAACGGACGCTTTCCCATCGTCATCGCGCGCTACGATTCGACGACGCGGTTCCTCGTCTACACGCTCATGCCGACGACCTGGGGCGACACGCTCGTCTACGGCGCCGAGTATGCCGTTCCTGCCATCACCAAGGTGCTGGGGAGTGTGATGGACGAGCAGCGCCTGCTGCCCCCGAGCTTCGCGGCCGGCCGGCACATTCGCGAGATGGTGCAGATCCAGGTGAGCGACCTGCGCGGCGACGTATTGTTCGAGTCGGAGCCGGTGAGCGAATGGAACTTCGACGACACCACGCGCACGCCCGCGGCCTTCGGCTCGTTGCTGGTACGGGCGCGCATCAATCCGACGATGGCGGGAAGTCTCGTCATCGGTGGCCTGCCGAAGTCGCGACTCCCATTCCTGCTCGGACTTCTCGCGGTGTCGGCGATGCTGTCGCTTGTTGCCATGGGACAGATGCGCCGCGAAGGCGAGCTCGCCCGGCTCCGCTCCGATTTCGTCGCGAGCATCTCGCACGAGCTGCGGACACCGCTCGCACAGATGCGACTCTATCTCGAGACGCTGCGCCTCGGCCGCTTCAAGACGGAAGAGCAGCGCCGGTGGTCGCTCGACAATGTCGAACGGGAGACGACGCGGCTGTCGCATCTCGTCGAGCGCGTGCTGCGTTTCTCGCGCACGGGGCGTCCCGACGATGACGCACGTGAGCATGTCGACGCCGCATCCGAGGTCAAGCGGATTGTCGAGGAATTCCAGCCGCTCGCGACGGCGCGTGGGACGCATGTCACCGTGGACGTCGAGCCCGTGCCCGCGCTGCTGCTCGCACCGGCGGCGCTTCGTCACGTCGTCCTCAATCTTCTCGACAACGCGGTGAAGTACGGGCCCACGGGGCAGACGGTTCACGTTCGTGTGCGTGCCGTCGCCGGAGATGTGCAGCTCGAGGTCGCGGACCAGGGCACCGGAATACGGAAACAGGATCGCGCGTCGGTATGGAAACCGTATCACCGTGGCGCCACGGCTGGACACAACGCCGGCAGCGGGCTCGGTCTCTCGATCGTGCACGACGTCGTGGTGCACCATGGCGGCAAGGCGTGGATCGCGGAGCCGAGAGAAGGGACAGGCGCGGTGTTCGTCGTCGCACTGCCAGGCGCACCAACGACGTTGCAAGCTGCGGCCACCGCATCACCGCCGTCGACGCACGTCGACGACACCGTGCTGCGCTGATGCCGCGCATTCTCGTCGTCGAGGACAACGTCGCGCTCGCCGAAGGCATCGCCTACAACCTTCGGCACGAGCAGCACGAGACGCGCATCGCCGAAGATGGGCGTGAGGGCTTGAAGGCGGCGCGGGAATGGGCGCCGGATCTCGTGATCCTCGACCTCATGTTGCCGCTGCTCGACGGCTATGAAGTGCTCGCCGCCATTCGGAAAGACCAGAACAACGTGCCAGTGATCATCCTCACGGCGCGCGGCGAGGAAGCGGACAAGGTGCGCGGCTTTCGGCTCGACGCGGACCAGTATGTAACGAAGCCGTTCGGCGTGCTCGAGCTGCTCGAGCGTGTGAGCGCACTCCTGCGGCGCAGCGCGGCTCGTTCGGCGACGCCGGCACATGGCGAGTGCATCCGCTTCGCCGACGTCGTGATCGACACGTCGGCGCGAACGGTGAAGCGCGGCGACCAGCTCTGCACCCTTACACCGAAGGCGTTCGACTTGCTGATCGCGCTGGTCAAGCGAAAGGGATCGGTCGCGTCGCGCGAGGAGCTGTTGCGCGAAGTGTGGGGCTACGGCGCCTTCGTGCTGTCGCGCACTGTCGACTCACACGTCGCCGAGCTGCGTCGCAAGCTGGAACGTGATCCGGCGCATCCGCGCCACATTCTCACGGTGTGGAAGGTTGGATATCGCTTCGACGCTGCGTAGGCGGGCACGTCATCGTACCGCCGGCGGAGTCGACATCGCCAGCGCTACCACGGACTCGATGTTCTGCTCACCGCCGACGCCAGTGTAGACGACCTTGCCCGACTTGTCGACCGCGACGACGAACGACGTATGCGGCGCGGCGTACGCCTTCACTGCATGGCCGTCGACGTCGAACACCATCACACCCTCCATCGCATGCGCCACGGCATACGCCTTCTGCTTCTCGGCGCTCTGGTTGTTCGAGACACCGACGGACACGAAGGTCACCTTGTCGGCGTACTTCTTCCGCGCCTCCGACATCGCCGGCTCGAGCTGCTTGCAGAGCGGGCACCACGTTGCCCAGAACTCCATCACCACGGGCGTCTTGCCGATGAAGTTGGACAGGTCGGTTGCAGCGCCGTCCAGCGTGCTGACGGCGGCAGCCGGTGCGGGAATACCGACGGCGATTCCGCCCGCCTGCGCGCGCGCGGTCGTCGGGGCGGAGGTCACGAGAAGCGCAGCGGCGAACATGATGGAGAGCAGCATGGAGCCACGACGCACGACGGATGGGGAATGCATTGAGTTGTGCCTTGATGTGAAGTGATGGTGCGGATGCGCGGCGATCGACTACACCAGCAACTGGCCCATGTGGACCAGGTAGTACTCGGCGGTACCCAGCAGCACCGCCGCGAAGAAGCGCTTGACCCAGACCATCCACGCGCCGGCGCGCGGCAGTCGCATCGCTCCTCCCGACGTGAGGCCGACGACGACGAGCAACGCCGACATGCCGAGCGAGAAGGTGAAGAGGTAGATGAAGCCAAGCGTCGCGCTGCCCGTCGCGGCGACCCACGTGAGCACCGCGGCGAAGACCGGTGCGCCGCACGGTGCGGCGACGAGACCGGACGCTGCACCCATCGCGAACGCACCGGCGACGCGACCCTTTGCGTCCATGTTCGCAGCTCTCGCCAACAGCTTCCCCGGTATGGGCACCGGCAGCACGTCGAGCATCGCGAGCGCGTAGAGGATGAGCAGGTTGCCCATGAACAGGTAGAGCCACGGATTCGTGCTGATTCCACCGAACAGACTGCCCGTGAGGCCCGCGAACAGGCCGAGCGCGGCGTAGGCGAGCGCGAGTCCGAGGACGTATGCTCCCGTGAGCGCGATGGTGCGCGAATGTGCCTGCGGCGCGCGACCGGACACGGATTGCCCACCAACCACTGCGGCGGTGATGGGAATCATCGGATAGATGCACGGCGTGAGGCTCGTCAGCAGTCCACCGGCGAACACCAGCGGAATCGCGACGACGGGACGCGTTGCGAGAAGACCGGCCACATCGGGAAGTATCATCGAGTCTCGCAAGGCGCGGTGCCGACACGCGGCGAGATGCCGCGTCGCGTACGTTCCGCTGTCCGGATGCACTAGTGCCGAGCGAGCCAGAGAGTTCCAACGCAGCGTTCCTGTCCGGTTGCGCCGCACACTTGTCGTGAACGAATCGAGGAGAGACTGATGACGGACATTCCCACTGCTCCATCGCCGCTCCGCATCGCCATCCTTGGCGCCGGCGGTGTGGGAGGCTGGTACGCCGGGGTGCTCGCCCTCGCGGGGCACGACGTCTCCGTGCTCGCGCGCGGCGACCATCTCGACGTCATTCGTTCGAGTGGGCTCGAGCTGCGGTCGGCAGACGACGTCCAGCATGCTCGCGTGAATGCGACGGACGACGTCGGGCAGCTCGGGCGGCCCGAGCTGGTGATCGTCTCGGTGAAGTCCTACTCGCTCGCCGGCATTGCGACGGCAGCCGCACGACTCGCTGAGGGCGGCGCGGCGATTCTTCCGTTGCTCAACGGCGTCGATGCGGCGGACCGACTCGCGGCGCTCGGCGTTCCGCCAGAGTCGGTGATCGGCGGTCTCACGGTGATCAGTGCGGCACGCGTTGCACCCGGCGTGATCGAGCGGCGCAGCCCATTCCAGCGAATCACGATGGGCGCACTCGGCGGAGCGCACGGCTCGCCGGAAGAGTGGGCACCCCGACTCGCCTCATTCGCGCAGGCGCTCCGCTCGGCTGGTGTCGAGACAACAGTGTCATCGTCCATCGAGATCGATCTCTGGAACAAGTTCGCTTTCCTGGCCTCGATCGCTGCGGCGTGCGGTCTCGCTCGTGCCTCCATCGATGCGGTCCGCGCCGCGCCACTTGGCGCGTTGCTCATCGAGCGCGCGGTACGAGAGATCATCGCGGTGGCAGTTGCGCGCGGAATGTCGCTCGGCACCGACGCGGCGGTGCGCACGATCGGCGCCATCGAAGCGCTGGCACCGGGGATGAAGCCAAGCCTGTTGCTCGATCTCGAACGCGGTGCCGAGACGGAGGTCGACGTGCTGAGTGGTGCGATTGCCCGGATGGGACGAGAGCATGGCATCGCTACACCGGTTCACGACACGGCGTGGGCGGCGATCGGAAGTCGGGCCGAGGGTTGATCCGGCAGTTTCCGAAAGATCCGTCAGATCCGAAAACCACGCTTTGTCGTCCTTGCGACCAATCGTTGCCCTCCGCGACAGGCGTGAAGGTGGATTCACAACTCCCACACATCCTCGGCACGGATCGGCCACCACTTCCGTCCGCCGACGTCCCATCATGATGCGAGGTCGAACACCACTCACTCGCTGAGGGACCATGCCATCACACCGCTTCGTCGTGCCGTGCGCACTCGTGGCGCTCGCACTCACCGCGAACGCCCAGTCGGCGCGCCCCACCCGCGCCGACCTCACGGTGTCCTCCGCCTGGCTCGCCGACCACCTCCGCGACGCAGATCTCGTCTTGCTGCACGTCGGCGAGAAGGCGGAGTACGAGAAGTCGCACATCGCGGGCGCACGATTCGTCGAGATGAAGGACGTCTCCGTCTCGAGCCAGGACCGCGAAAAGGGACTGGTGCTCGAACTACCGACCCCCGATTCGCTGCGCACACAGCTCGCAGCGCTCGGCATCTCCGACAACTCGCGCATCGTCGTCTACTACGGCAACGACTGGGTGTCGCCGAGCACGCGGGTGATGTTCACGCTCGACCATGCGGGGTTCGGCAATCGAAGCGCGCTCCTCGATGGCGGCATGAATCAGTGGAAGGCCGAAGGCCATGACGTCACCGCCGAGGTTCGCGCGCCGAGGAAGGGAACGCTGTCGGCGCTCGAGGTGAAGCCGCTCGTCGTCGACGCGGCGTTCGTGCAGTCGCACGTCAATGCGCCGGGCTATCGCGTCATCGACGGACGTGGCAGGGTGTTCTACGACGGCATCGAGATGGGCTCGGGCCGCAAGGGCCACGTGCCCGGCGCGAAGAGTCTTCCGTTCAACGAAACAACGGACGAGAAGAACCGCCTCAAGCCAGCCGGCGAGCTGACGGTGTTGTTCGCGAATGCGGGCGTGGCTCCGGGCGACACGATCGTGGCGTACTGTCACATCGGACAACAGGCGACGGCGGTGCTGTTCGCAGCGCGTACGCTCGGTCACCCGGTGTTGCTCTATGATGGTTCCTTCCAGGACTGGGGACGACGCACCGATCTCCCCGTCGAGAATCCGTCGGAGACGAAGAAGCCATGAAGCGCCCGGTAATCCTGCTCGCGCTCTGCGTCGCGATATCGAATGCCGGCGCACAGACGACACGCGAAAATCTCCTCGTTTCGCCAGCGTGGCTCACCGCACATCTCAACGACGCAAATCTCGTCGTGCTGCACGTCGCGAACGTGGAGGACGGCAAGCGCGCCTACAACAAGACGCACATTCCCCGCGCGCGATACGTGGAGCTCGACGATATCTCTGTCTCGAGCATGAACCACACCGATAGCCTCATGCTCGAGCTGCCCAGTGTAGAGAAGCTGCGCGCGCAGTTGACCGCGTTGGGGATCTCGGACAACTCGCGCATCGTCGTGTACCCTGCCGACGACGACATCTCGCCGAGCACGCGCGTGATGCTCACGCTCGACTATGCGGGACTGGGCGGTCGCAGCTCGTTGCTCGACGGAGGCCTGCGCGGCTGGACGTCGGCGAACCAACCGGTGACTGGCCAGGCGTCGAAGGCCAGCGTTGGGACGCTGTCGCCGCTACGCATCAACCCGGTCGTCACGAATGCGGCGTACGTGCAGGCGAACCTGAAGAATCCCCGCTTTCACCTGATCGACGGACGCGCCGCGATGTTCTACGACGGCATCCAGCAAGGCATGAAGCCAGGGCGGAAAGGCCACGTGCTCGGCGCACACAGCAT